>DATCMB010000011.1 GCA_036563615.1 Candidatus Binatia bacterium | reverse complement strand
GCTTCGCGCCGTGGATGGGCTGCGCGGCGCTCGGCTCGCTCGTCGGCTACGTCGTCGCGCGCGTTCTCGAGGCGCGGCTCTTCGCCTACGACGCGCGCTACTTCGTCTGGACGTTCCTCTCGCTCGCGACGCTGTGCTCGGTCGCGCTCTGGTGGCTCGTCGCGCGACCGGTGCCCGGCTGAGGCGCGCTACTGCTTGTCGCGGATGCCGAGCTTGTCCATCCGGTACTTCAGGATGCGGCGCGTGGTGCCGAGGCGCTCGGCGGCGCGGGTCTGGTTGAAGTCCGTCTGGTGCAGCGCTTCGAGGATGATGTCGCGCTCGAACTCGTCGACCGCGTCGGACAGCGTGCGCATGCCGAGCAGCACCTCGTTGCGCATGTTCGCCACCGCGGGCAGCGACGAGGTGTCCTGACGCAGCGCCTCGGGCAGCTCGTCGGGGCGCACCGGTCCGAAGTCGGACAAGACGAGCAGACGCTCGACGAGGTTCTCGAGCTCGCGGACGTTGCCCGGCCAGCGGTAGCGCAGCATGCGGTCGATCGCCTCGGGCGTGAACGTGCGCTCCTTGATGCCGAGCTCGGCCGCCTTCGACGCCGTGAAGTGCTTGATCAGCAGCGGCAGATCCTCGCGGCGCTCGCGCAGCGGCGGCAGGTGCAGCGCGACGACGTTCAGGCGGTAGAACAGGTCGGCGCGGAAGCTTCCCGCCGCGATCGCGTTCTCGAGGTTCTGGTTGGTCGCGGCGACGATGCGGACGTCGACCTCGATCGGCTTGGTGCCGCCGACGCGCATGAACTGCCCGGTCTCGATCACGCGCAGCAGCTTCGCCTGCATCGCCGGCTGCAGCTCGGCGATCTCGTCGAGGAAGAGCGTGCTCTGGTGCGCGATCTCGAACACGCCGAGCTTGCGCTGATCCGCGCCGGTGAAGGCGCCGCGCTCGTGACCGAAGAGCTCGCTCTCGATCAGCGTGTCGGGGATCGCCGCGCAGTTGATCGCGACCATGGGCCGGCTCGCGCGCGGGCTCTGGTAGTGCAGCGCCTTCGCGATCAGCTCCTTGCCGGTGCCGCTCTCGCCGGTGATCAGCACGGTCGTGCGCAGCGGCGCGACCATCGCGACCGTGCGGAAGATCTCCTGCATCGCCGGCGAGCGTCCGACGATGTTGCCGAGCTGGTAGCGACGTCCGACCTCGGCGCGCAGCTCGTTGACCTCACGCTGCAGCGCAGCGGTGCGCGTCGCGTTGGCGAGCAGGATGCGCAGCTCTTCGATCTCGAACGGCTTCTCGATGTAGTCGAAGGCGCCGAGCTTGATCGCCGTGACCGCCGTCTTGACGGTGCGCGTGGCGGTCACGATGACCACGGGCAGGTCGGGCTTCTGCCCCTTGATGCGCTCGAGCACCGTGAGGCCGTCGATGCCCGGCATGACGATGTCGAGCAGCACGGCGTCGAAGCTCTCGTTGGCGATGCGGCGCAGCGCTTCCTCGCCGTCCGCGGCCGTCGTGACGTCGTAGCGATCGCGCAGGACGAGGCGCAGCGACTCGCGCACGCCTTGCTCGTCGTCGACCACGAGCACGCGGCGTCGCTGCTCGATTCCCGCGTCCGTGCGGGCAGGCTCAACCGCCGAGTCGTGCGTGTCCGGCACGCTTCCTGTCCCCAAGCCCCTCGTACGTGCTCCTTGCGAAGCGTCCGATCTCAGGACGCTCCGAGCCGGATCCGCATCCGCACCGCCATGTCGTCGATCTCGATGTCGAAGGTCCCCCCGACCCGTCCAAGCGCGCCTCTTACCAACAGCAAGGCGAGAGGCAAACCGGAATCGTTGGCGGTCGCCGCGCCGCGCAGGTGCGTGACCGCTCCCGACTCGCGGTAGGAGACGCGCAGCACGCCGCCGTTCTCGACCTCGATGCGCAGCGTGCCGCGCGCCTCGATGGTGTCGGCGACGTGGCGCGCGAGCGTGTCGAGCGCGTAGCGCAGGTGCTCGGGGTCGCTGACGACGCGCAGCTCGGCGTTCTCCGGCGCCTCGAGCGTCACCTGCTTGCCGGCGAACGCGCGCCACGCCTCGCGCAGCGCGTCGCGCACGACGGCGAGCGCGTCGAGCGGCATCCGTCGCGGCGGCGCGAGACGCGCGTACGCGAGCAGCTGATCGAGGATCGTGTCCATGCGCGTCACCGCCTCGTCGGTGAGCGCGCGGAACTGGCTCAGCTCGTGCGGATCCTCGGACAGCGACTCGACGCAGGCGACGAAGGTCTTGATGGTGACGAGCGGGTTCTTGAGCTGGTGCGCGAGCTCGACGGCGAGCGCCTCGACGGTCGGCGCCGAGACCGTGTCGTGCCCGACGTCCGACGAGGGAGACGGCTCGGTCGCGGCGAGGGGCTGCGCCGCGGGCGGTGCGACACCCGCGGGCGGCGCGGCGGCCTCGGCCTGACCCTCGCGCTCGATCGTGCTCTCCGGTTCGAGCGTGCGTTCGCGCGCGCGCTCGAGCTCCGCCTCGTGCGAAAGCTCGTGCTCCGGCGCGCGCTCGATGTCGACGCGTGGTGCGACGTTGCCTTCCGCGCCGCGCGCAGCCGACGCAGCCGAAGCAACGGACGCAGCCGGAGCCGCAGGAGCCGCCAGCTGCAGCACCGCATCCGGCTCCCAGCGCAGGTCCGTCGCGTCGAGCACCGGCGCGTCGCTCGCGAGCAGCGAGCGCACCAGCACCGCGTCGAGCTCCGCCGTGTCGCCGCTCCAGGGATGCGCGCTCAGCGCCGCTTCGGCGGCGGCGGTCAGCGTCGGCGGCTCGCGATCGAGCTCGCGGCACAGGAGCGCGATGCGCTCGCGCGCGAGCGCCGGGATCTCGGGTCCACGCCGCCCGAGCGCGGGGACGCGCACGGTGATCGTGCTGACGAGCGCGAACAGGTCGGGACGCCAGCGCGCGCGCAGCTCGTCGAGCGTCGCGTCGGTCGCGCAGATCAGACGGTAGTGCGAGCGCGCGATCTGGCTCGCGAACACCTCCTGGCCGTTCGGGCCGAGGTGCTCGATGCCGTCGAGGCAGAGCGTCGTGCGCGTGCCGCGCGCGCCGTTCGGCAGACCCGCGGGGAGCGTGCCGCTGCTGCGCCGCAGATCGACCAGCACCATCTCCTCGCGACCGCTGCGCGCGTGCAGCGCGTCGGCGATCCGCTGGAACGCGACGCCGTAGCAATCCGTGCACAAGACCGGCAGGTTCGTCGGCGCGACGCGCGCCAGCAGAGCGGCGGTCGGTGCGGGAAGCGGCCAGTCAGGGGAGCCAGACGGGGAGCGGTCCGGGGCGAGTATGAGGTCCGTCAGGCGCAACATCCATCGTGGTGGTTCGCATCCCAGCGATCATCGCCTTTTTGCCTGTGGCCGGAGGCGACGCGCAAGCCCAAACGTGAGCAGCACGAATCCCGCTGCGGTCATCAAGCGTCCGCCGCTCGCGACGACGTGATAGAAGTCCATGCGTCCGCGCGCGATCTCGATCTCTTCTGCGCTGGGCGAACCGTGGCGCGGGGAAACCGTCGCGGCGGGAAGCGGCGTGGTGGCGATCGGCTCGTGCTCGCGCAGCCGGATCGTGCCCGTGATCCAGTTGCCGGCGCCGAGCAGCATCAGCACGAGGCCGGCGACGAGCGTCGTGCTCTTGTACCAGGGTGCTGCGTTGCTCGACGTCATGCGGCGCGCTCCACGTAGCGTCTTGCTGCGCGCGCGCAACCGTTGCGGCGCAACGTGAAACGATGCCGCAGCGCGAGCGCGTCGTCGGCGTCGCGCGAACGCGAGCCTTGCGCACGTGCGGGCCGCGACGCGCGCGTGGTGCGTCGCTTGCTCGACGTTCGACGCGAGGGGGTCGCGGGGTCCGGCATGGGGCCGGCCTCGGGGCCAGGGGGGAACGAGATCGGGCCGGCGGCCGACGGCGGCCGGCCCGCTCGTTTCGCGAGCGCCGCGCGTGCGTTCGTGGCGCCCGCCGCATGCGTTCCCTGTCGCGCCAACGTGCGGCCCTTCTATCGGACGCACCCTTCGCCGCAACCCTCGCGACGCAAAGTCATGCTTTCGGTGCAGCCGCGCGACACGAGCGCTCGTGCTACGCGACGTCACCGGCGGGTGCGACGCGAGCCGCCGTCGCGCCACGTGGAGCGGTGCGAATGAGCATGTCGACGGGCGAGGCGAGCACGGCGCTGAGCGACGGGGGCACGTCCGCGCGTGCGCCGCGCGCGAGCGTGCTGCTGGTCGAGGACGACGTCCGCTTCGCGCAGCTCGTCCACGCGACGCTGCGCGCGGCGTCGCGCGCGGTCGAGGTGCTCGGCGCCGCGAGCCTGGCCGACGCGAGCGCGCTGCTCGCGCGTCGCCGCTTCGACCTCGTGCTGGTCGACCGCGGCTTGCCCGACGGCGACGGCCTCGGCGCCGTGCGCGACCTCGCCGTACGCGGCGCGGCGACGCCCGTCGTGCTGCTCACGGCGGACGCGACGGCGTCGAGCGCGGTCGAGGCGATGAAGGCCGGCGCCGTCGACTACCTGGTGAAGGGTCCGGACGTCCTCGAGCGGCTGAGCGACCTCGTGCAGGCGATGCTCGCGACGCGTCCGCAGAAGCAAGACACGCGCGGCGTCGCGGCGCTGGTGGGCGACAGCCCGGCGATGGAGTCGGTGCGTCTGCAGGTCCGACGCTACGCGCAGAGCCGCGCGTGCGTGCTCGTCGAAGGCGAGACCGGCGTCGGCAAGGAGCTCGTCGCACGCGCGCTGCACGTCGAGAGCCCGCGCGCCGGCGGTCCGTTCGTCGCAGTGAACTGCGGCGCGCTGCCCGAGCACCTCGTGGAGAGCGAGCTCTTCGGTCACGTGCGCGGCGCCTTCACCGGCGCGCACCGCGACCACACGGGTCTCGTCGAGCACGCCGAACGGGGCACGCTCTTCCTCGACGAGGTCGAGGATCTGCCGCTCGCGCTGCAGGGCAAGCTGCTGCGCCTTCTGCAGGAGAGCGAGTACCGTCCGGTGGGCGCGACGCGCGCTCGGCGCGCCGACGTGCGCATCGTCGCCGCGTCGAACGCCGACCTGCGCGCGATGGTCGCCGAGCGCCGCTTCCGCAGCGACCTCTACTACCGGCTCGACGTGCTGCGCATCGTCGTGCCGCCGCTGCGCGAGCGCCTCGACGACCTGCCGGCGCTGATCGCGCACCTCGCCGCCGGCACGAGCGTCGCCGAGTCGCGCTCCGCGGCGCCGTTCGTCGGTCCGACGGCGGCACAGCTCGCGCTGCTGCGCGCGCATCCGTGGCCCGGCAACGTGCGCGAGCTCGCGAACCTCGTCGAGCGCGCCGCGGTGATCGCGCAGCACGGCGGCTGGCCCGCGGCCTGGACGACGGTGCTCGCGCAGCGCGGCGGCGAGCCGCGTGTCGCCGAGCCACGCGGCGTGCAGGCGCCGACGTCGGCACCAGCGATGGGCTGGTGCGCGCCGAGCGCGATCGAGAGCGAGCGCGAGGCGCTGCTGCGGCTCCTCGAGCGCCACCGCTGGCGACGCGAGGCGGCGGCGCGCGAGCTCGGGATCTCGCGCGTCACGCTGTGGCGACGCATGCGTCGCGCCGGCTTCCTGCCGGACGGCTCGCCGGGTCCGGTCGAGCGCTCGTGACGGCCGCGGAGCGTCACGCGGCGGCCCGAGCGATACGCTGTTGCGGCGGGATGGTGAGCCGGGTATCGCTCGCGGCGTGTCCCCGCTGCGCTGGTCGTACCTGGGCCGTGTCGAGTACGACGCGGCGCGGGAGCTGCAGAGCCGTCTTGCCGCGACGCGGGCAGCGCGGGGCTGCGACGACCTGCTGCTGCTGCTCGAGCACCCGCCGGTCCTGACGCTCGGGCGGCACGCGACGGCGCCGCCGACGGCGCCGTGGCCGGTCGTGCGCACGGACCGCGGCGGCGACGTGACCTATCACGGACCGGGACAGCTCGTCGGCTATCCGGTGGTCGCGCTGCGCTCCGCGGGACGCGGCGTGCGCGCCTTCGTCGCCGCGCTCGAGGCGGCGATGTGCGACGTCGCCGCGGCGTGCGGCGTCGAAGCGTATGCACGCGCCGGTCTGCCCGGTGTCTGGAGCGGCTCGCCGGCGCGCAAGCTCGGCGCGATCGGGCTCGCGGTCCATCGCGGCGTGACGCTGCACGGCTGCGCGCTCAACGTCGACGCGCGCGCGGAGCGCGGCTTCGACGGCGTCGATCCGTGCGGCATGCGCGGCGTTGCGGTGACGAGCCTCACCGCCGAAGGCGCGCCCGCCGACGTCACGCCCGAGTCGATCGCGCCGCTCCTCGCCGAGCGTCTCGCGTACCGGCTCGGCCTCGAGGCGTGCCGCGCCGACGACGCCCACGCCATCCTTCCCACTTCCTTCATCACCGCAGCGACCAGTCATGGACATCGATCAGCTTCTTGAGCGCTACGAGGCGGGCGACCGCCGAGCGCTCGCGCGTCTCATCACGCTCGTCGAGAACCGCACGCCCGAGGTGCCGCAGATCATGCGGCGTCTCTACGGCAAGACCGGCCGCGCCATGCTGATCGGCCTGACCGGGCCGCCGGGCGCGGGCAAGTCGACGCTGTGTGACAAGCTGATCGCGGCGCTGCGCAAGGACGGCAACACCGTCGGCGTCGTCGCGGTCGATCCGTCGAGCCCGTTCTCCGGCGGCGCGGTGCTCGGCGACCGCGTGCGCATGCAGGCGCACTTCCTCGACGAGGGCGTCTTCATCCGCAGCCTGTCGACGCGCGGCCGCCACGGCGGTCTCGCGCGCGCGAGCCGCGAGGTCGTGCACCTGCTCGACGCCTTCGGCCACGACGTGGTGATCGTCGAGACGGTCGGCGTCGGGCAGACCGAGCTCGACATCATGGGCCTCGCGCACACGACGATCGTCGTGCTCGTCCCCGAGGCCGGCGACACGATTCAGGTGATGAAGGCGGGGCTGCTCGAGATCGCCGACATCTTCGTCGTCAACAAGGCGGACCGCGAGGGCGCGCGGCGGCTCAAGAACGAGCTCGAAATGATGCTCCACCTGCGCCCGGCGTCGGACTGGAACGTCCCGGTGCTGCTCACCGAAGCGACCGCGAACCGCGGCATCGAGGAGCTGGTCGCGAAGGTGAAGGCGCATGCCGAGGTGCGGCGCGCGGGGCTCACCGCCGAGAGCGGCGCGCGCGAGCGGGTCACCGAGTGGACCGAGATCCTGCGCGACGAGCTCGCGCTGCGCCTCGACCGCGCGCTCGCGAGCGGCGATCTCGACGGCGTCAAGGACCGGCTGCGCAGCGGCGAGGTGGATCCGTACACCGCGGCGCTCGAGGTGCTCGGCGACCCCGACCGCCTCAAGCGGTTGCTCGCCGACGAGAGGAGGACGTGACCGGGCGTCTGCTGTGCGTGGGCGACGTGCACGGGTGCGCGCCCGAGCTCGAGCGCCTGATCACCGACGTCGATCCCGGTCCGGACGATCAGCTCGTCTTCCTCGGTGACTACGTCGACCGCGGCCCGGCGTCGCGGGACACGGTCGAGCTCCTCCTCGAGCTGCGCGAGCGGCTGCCAGCCACGGTCCTGCTGCGCGGCAACCACGAGGAGATGTTCCTCGACTTCCTGGGCCTCGGCGGGGCCAACAAGGAAGCCTTTTTCTGGAACGGCGGCGCGCAGACGCTCGCGAGCTACGGGCTCGCAGGTCTCGCCCGTGAGCCCGCCGCCGAAGCGGCGCTCGCCAAGGTGCCCGCGTCGCACCTCGAGCTCTTCGCCTCGCTCGAGCTGCGCTGGCAGGCGGACGGCTTCGCCTTCGTGCACGCGGGCGTGCGGCCCGGCGTGCCGCTCGAGCAGCAGCGGCGCGAGGATCTGCTGTGGATCCGCGAGGAGTTCCTGCTGCACGACCACGGTCTCGAGGACACGGTGGTGTTCGGGCACACGCCGTGCCGAGACGTCTGGTTCGGCCGCGGCCGCAAGATCGGCCTCGACACCGGCTGCGTCTACGGCGGCAAGCTCTCCTGCCTCGACTTGACGCAGGGGATCCTGCACCAGGTCGCCCGCGGCGCGCGCGCCGCGACCCGCCGCTCCGTCGCCAGCGAGCTCGCTCACGTGCGTTGAGCGGCGGACAATCGACAAGTCGCCCTCTCGTTGTTACTCAAGCGTTTCCTCGCTCGGGCGGCGTAGCTCAGGTGGTAGAGCAGGGGTCTCATAATCCCCGCGTCGGAAGTTCGAGTCTTCCCGCCGCCACTTCGCGAGGGTGCCGCGTGGTCGGCCACCGATGAGACGAGACTTCGCGTTCGAGTGGGCGGTCCTTCGGGCGCTGCGGCGACACGTCGCGGCGTCGGCGGAAAGCCGCCTGCTCGTCGCGGTCTCGGGCGGCGCCGACTCGACGGCGCTCCTCGTCGCGCTCGACGCGCTCTGCCGCCGCGGCGAGCTGCGCGCGACGCTCGCCGTCGCGCACCTGAACCACGGTCTCCGCGGGGCCGAGAGCGACGCCGACGCGGAGCTCGTGCGCGCGCTCGCGGGCTCGCTCGACCTGCCGTGCTTCGTCGGCGAGCGCACCGACCTCGGCGCTTCGCGCGCCAACCGCGAGGAGCGGGCGCGCGCCGCGCGCTACGCCTTCCTGCGCGAGACGGCGCGCGCCTGGGGCGCCGACTGGACGTGCGTCGCGCACACCCGCGACGATCAGGCGGAGACGGTGCTGATGCGGCTCGCGCGCGGCGCCGGCCCCGCGGCGCTCGCCGGGATGAGCGAGGCGCGCGGCGACGGCATCCTGCGGCCGCTCCTCGAGCAGACGCACGCGGACTGCGTCGAGTATCTGCGCGCGCGCGGCGTCGCCTGGCGTGAGGACTCGTCGAACGCCGACGAGACCTTCTTCCGCAACCGCGTGCGCCACCGCCTGCTGCCGGCGCTCGAGGCCGAGCTCGGGGTGGACGTGCGCGCGCGGCTCGTGCGGCTCGCCGAGCAGCTGCGGCAGGAGAGCGCGCTCGCCGAGCAGCGCATCGCCGAGCTGCTGCGCGACGCGCCTTCCGGGACGCTGCCGCGCACGACGATCGCGGCGGCGGGCGTCGGCGCGCCGCGCCTCGTGCACGCCTGGCTCGCGGCATCCGGCGTGCGCCCGACGAGCGCGCAGGTCGAGCAGGTGCTCGCGGTGGCGCACGGGTCGCGTCCGTCGGGCGAGGTCGACCTCGGCAGCGGCTGGAAGGTCGTGCGGCGCTACGAGGCGCTCGAGCTGGTCGAGGCCGCGCGCCTCGCGCCGCCGCTGCCGGTGGAGCCGGCGCCGCTCGAGGTTCCCGGCGTGGCGCGCGTCGCGGGCTGGCAGGTCACGAGCGCGCTGCGCGACGCCAACGAGGTGAACGTTCTTCGATCGTCGGGGCAGGCGTCGACCCTGGCGTCACCAGCAGCGGGCTCGACGTCGCCGATCTCGGCATGGCTCGACCTCGATCGCCTGCCCGCACCGCTCACGGTTCGCACGCCGCAGCCGGGCGATCGCGTGCGGCTCGCTCACGGGCGGCGCAAGCTTGCCGATATCCTCATCGATGGCCGTGTACCTCGACAGGAAAGGAAGGGGCTCGCCGTGGTGACGTGCGGTGACGACGTCGTTTGGGTGCCGGGGGTGGTGCAGAGCATCGTCGCGCGCGCGGATCGCACGTCACGACGGCTCGCGCGGCTCGACGCCGAGCGCGTCACGACGATCGTGCACGCGATCGAATGAAGTCACCACGCGGAGCATCCAATCGACACCGCGCTCCTGGCGTAGGTGTTGCATTGCTGGCATTTCTGGGCCGTGGTACAAACCGAGCGTTTTCGGGTGGAAATTGCAGAGATCAGGATTGAATCAGTTTTCGCGTAACCTGGCCTTGTGGCTCGTCCTCGGCCTGATGTTCCTGCTGCTGTTCCAGATTTTCAGCAAGCAGCAGGTCCAGGACCCCGAGCGCGACTACAGCGAGTTCTCGGAAGCGCTCGATCGCGGCGAGATCTCTGAAGTTCTCATCCAGGGAAACGTCATCCGCGGTCGCTACCAGAGTGGCGAGCGCTTCAGCACCTACAATCCCGGCGACCCGGACCTGATCACGCGGCTGCGTGAGAAGGGCGTCAAGATCCAGGCGAAGCCCGAGGAGGGCGAGCCCTGGTACGTCGTCCTGCTGGTCCAGTGGTTCCCGATGCTGCTGCTGATCGGCGTGTGGATCTTCTTCATGCGCCAGATGCAGGTCGGCGGCGGCAAGGCGATGTCGTTCGGCAAGAGCCGGGCGAAGCTCCTCACCGAGGCGCAGCAGAAGAACACGTTCGCCGACGTCGCGGGGATCCAGGAGGCGAAGGAGGAGCTCGAGGAGATCATCGCCTTCCTGAAGGATCCGAAGAAGTTCACCAAGCTCGGCGGCCGCATCCCGAAGGGCGTGCTGCTGGTCGGTCCTCCGGGCACGGGCAAGACGCTGCTCGCGCGCGCGATCGCGGGCGAGGCCGGCGTGCCGTTCTTCTCGATCTCGGGCTCGGACTTCGTCGAGATGTTCGTCGGCGTGGGCGCCTCGCGCGTCCGCGACCTGTTCGTGCAGGGCAAGAAGAACGCGCCCTGCATCATCTTCATCGACGAGATCGACGCCGTCGGTCGCCACCGCGGCGCGGGTCTCGGCGGCGGCCACGACGAGCGCGAGCAGACGCTCAACCAGCTGCTCGTCGAGATGGACGGCTTCGAGTCGAACGACGGCGTGATCTTGATCGCCGCGACCAACCGTCCGGACGTCCTCGACCCGGCGCTGCTGCGCCCCGGTCGCTTCGATCGCCGCGTCATCGTGCCGCGTCCGGACGTCAAGGGTCGCGAGGGGATCATCCGCGTCCACCTGCGCAAGGTGCCGCTCGCGGACGACGTCGACATCGGACTGCTCGCGCGCAGCACGCCCGGCTTCTCGGGCGCCGACCTCGAGAACCTGGTCAACGAGGCCGCGCTGCTCGCCGCACGCGCCGACAAGGACAAGGTCAATCAAAGAGATTTCGAGCTCGCGAAGGACAAGGTCCTGATGGGCTCCGAGCGGCGCTCGATGATCATCAGCGAGGAGGAGCGGCGCAACACCGCCTACCACGAGGCGGGACACGCGCTGGTCGCCAAGCTGCTCCCGGGCGCGGACCCGGTGCACAAGGTGACGATCATCCCGCGCGGCATGGCGCTCGGCCTCACCCAGCAGGTGCCGACCGACGACCGCCACACCGCGAGCCGCTCGCGCCTCGAGAACGATCTTGCGATCTACTTCGGCGGACGCGCCGCCGAGGAGCTGGTGCTCGGTCAGGTGACGACCGGCGCCGGCAACGACATCGAGCGCGCCACCGAGCTCGCCCGCAAGATGGTCTGCGAGTGGGGCATGAGCGACAAGCTCGGCCCGATGACGTTCGGCACGAAGGAGGAGAACATCTTCCTCGGCCGCGACTTCAACCAGGCCGCCGGCTACTCGGAGAGCACCGCGCAGGAGATCGACGCCGAGATCCGCGCGTTCGTGACGCGCGGCTACGAGCGCGCTCGCGCGCTGCTGTCGGAGAACATCGAGGCGCTGCACAAGATCGCCAAGGCCCTGCTCGAGCGCGAGGTGCTCGACAGCAACGAGATCGACGAGCTGCTGCAATCCTGCAAGAAAGATGGCGGCGCGCTCGCCCCGACGTCCTCCTGACGGGGGACGTGGCTCGAGCGGTCCGAGCGTCGTCGCCATCGCGCGCAGCGGAAACGTGGAATCGCCGCGGCGCGAGCTCGTCCTTCGTCGTGGCCGGCTGATCCTCGGCGGCGGCCGCACGCGCGTCATGGGCGTGATCAACCTCACGCCCGACTCGTTCCACGCGGCGAGCCGCGCGGAGACGCTCACGGCGGCGCTCGCCGCCGCCAGGGCGCAGGTCGCGGACGGTGTCGACGTGCTCGACCTGGGCGGCGAGTCGACGCGACCGGGCGCCGAGCCCGTGCCGGCCGACGAGGAGATCGCGCGCGTCGTGCCGGTCATCGAAGGGCTCGTCGCGCAGGGGATCGAGGTCCCGCTCTCGATCGACACCTACAAGGCGGAGGTGGCGCGCGCCGCCGTGGAGGCGGGCGCGAGCATCGTCAACGACGTCGCGGGCGGGCTTCTGGATCCGGCGATGCCGGCGACCGTCGCCGCGCTCGGCGTACCGGTGATCGTCGGACACCTGCGCGGCACGCCGCGCGACATGGCGTCGCACGCCACCTACGAGGACGTCGTCCGCGAGGTGCGCGAGGAGCTCGAGCGTCGGGTCGCGGCCTTCCTCGCGGCCGGCGTGCCGAGCGAGCACGTGCTGGTCGACCCCGGCATCGGCTTCGCGAAGGCGCCGTCGCACAGCCTCGAGCTGCTGCGCCGCCTCGACGAGGTCGCGCCGGGCTGGCCGCTCGTCGTCGGCGTGTCGCGCAAGCGCTTCGTCGGCGCGGCGATGCGCGCGGCGGGAATCGATGCGGGCGACGACCCGGAAGACCGCCTCGAGGGCTCGCTCGCGGCGGCCGTGCTCGCGGCGGCGCGCGGCGCGGTGCTCGTTCGCACGCACGACGTCGCACCCACGCGACGCGCCCTTGCCATCGCGGACGCCATCCTGCACGGACGCTGACGGTGCGCGAGATCTTCGAGAACCTCCGTCTGGCCGACGCGGCGGACGTCCTCATCATCACGGTCCTCGTGTACTGGCTGATCAACCTGATCCGCGGCACGCGCGCGGTGCAGATGCTGATCGGCCTCGCCGTGGTCGCGGCGATGTTCGCCGCCTCGCAGTACTTCGAGCTGTACACGCTGTCGTGGATTTTGCGCAGCTTCCTGATCTCGCTGCCGCTCGTCCTCGTCATCATCTTTCAGAACGACATCCGGCGCGCGCTGACGCAGGTCGGGCGCGGACGGTTCTTCGGCGGCGACCGCGGCGCGCGCGGTCAGGTGCTCGAGGAGGTGACGCGCGCCGCGGTGATGCTGGCCTCGCGGCGCATCGGCGCGCTGATCGTGCTCGAGCGCGAGGTCGGGCTCAACGAGTACCTCGAGGCGGGCGTGGTGATCGACGCGCGCGTCAGCCGTGAGCTCTTGACGGCGATCTTTCTGCCGCAGTCGCCGATCCACGACGGCGCGGTGATCGTGCGTCGCGGCCGCATCGCGGCGGCCGGGTGCTTTCTGCCGTTGACGTCGAACCCGGCCGTGAGCAAGTCGCTCGGCAGCCGGCACCGCGCGGCGATCGGCATCACGGAGGAGACCGACGCCGCGGTGGTCGTGGTGTCGGAGGAAGAGGGGACGATCTCGCTCGTGCGCGAGGGACGCATCACGCGCGACATCGACGCAGCGACGCTGCGCACGACGCTCGCGCAGATCAGGTTGCCATGAGGCTGCGGCGCGAACGCGACCGACGGCGCAAGGGGCTGCCGTCGCTGAAGTCGATCTCGTGGGTCGACGTCGGGACGTGGATCGCGGCCTTCGCGTGCGCCGTCGGGCTCTGGATGCTGGTCAACCTCGGCGAGCGCACGAGCGAGCGGACGCTGCGCGTGCACCTCGAGCCGCAGAACGTGCCCGCGGGCCTGGTCATCACCAACCCGATCCCGGAGTACGCCGAGGTGCGGGTCAGCGGCTCGGGGCTGATCCTGTCGAGCATCGACGAGAAGGACCTGCGCACGACGCTCGACCTCTCGGGCGCGCGTCCCGGCATGGTCACCTACACGCTCGACCCGAAGCGCTTCGAGCTGCCGCGCAAGGTCGAGGTGACCCGCGTCACGCCCTCGCAGATCACCTTCCACCTCGACCGGATGGCGCGGAAGAGCATCCCCGTGCGCCTCGAGCGCACCGGCGAGGTGCGCCCTGGACTACGCCTGACCGAGCTGGCACTGATCCCCGAGAAGGTGGAGGCGAGCGGCCCCCAGAGCCGGATCGACGCGCTTCCGGCCATCGTCACCGCACCCCTGGACCTCTCGACGCTGCGCGCCGGCACGCGCCAGATCGAGCTGCCGCTCATCCAGCCGGGCGACCTGATCCGGCTCGACACCCCCGAGATCCGGGTCCGCGCCGTGGTCGAGCCGATCGTGATCGAGCGTGAGCTGCGGCGGGTGAAGCTTCAGGTCCGGGATGCCGAAAACATCTGGCGGGTGACGCCGGACAGCGTCACGGTGGTCGTGCGCGGGCCGGAGATCGAGGTACGGGCGCTCGAGCTCGAGCCGGGGGCCGCGTACGTCGCGACCGACGACTTGACGGGCGAGGCGCCGCACCGCGTGAAGCCGCAGGTGACGCTGCCGGAGGGCATCGAGCTGGTGCGGGTCGAGCCGGCGGAGGTGGCGCTCGCGCCGATCGAAGACGATCGGGCGAACGGCACCCGCAGCAAGCGGACGGAGAAGAAGACGTGAGTGGAAACAAGACCAGGCGGCTGTTCGGCACCGACGGCGTGCGCGGGGTGGCCAACACCGAGCCGATGAACTCCGAGACCGCGCTGCGACTCGGACGCGCGGTGGCGCACGTCTTCCGGCGCAGCCCACGACGGCACAAGATCTTGATCGGCAAGGACACGCGCGTCTCGGGCTACATGCTGGAGACCGCCATGGCGTCCGGCATCTGCTCGATGGGCGTCGACGTGCTGCTGGTCGGCCCGATGCCGACGCCCGGGATCGCGTTCTTGACGCGCAGCCTGCGCGCCGACGCCGGCGTCGTGATCTCGGCGTCGCACAATCCCTTCCAGGACAACGGCATCAAGTTCTTCGCCTCCGACGGCTTCAAGCTGCCCGACGAGGTCGAGGCGGAGATCGAGGAGCTCGTCTTCGCCGACAAGATCGACCACCTGCGTCCGACGGCGGGCGAGATCGGCAAGGCGTTCCGCATCGACGACGCGAACGGACGCTACAACGTCTTCGTCAAGAATAGCTTTCCGCGTCAGCTGACGCTCGACGGGATGCACATCGTCATCGACGCCGCGAACGGCGCGGGCTACCGCGTCGCGCCCGAGGTGCTGGAGGAGCTCGGCGCCCGCGTGACGACGCTCGCCTGCGAGCCGGACGGCGAGAACATCAACCGCGACTGCGGCGCGACGCACCCGGAAGGCCTGCAGGCCAAGGTGCGCGAGGTCGGCGCCGACGTCGGCATCGCGCTCGACGGCGACGCCGACCGCTGCGTGCTGGTCGACGAGAAGGGCCAGGTGGTCGACGGCGACCAGGTGCTCGGCATCGCGGCCCGCGAGCTGCAGCGCGCGGGGGCGCTGAAGCAGGACACGGTGGTCGCGACCGTGATGTCGAACCTCGGCCTCGAGGTCGCGCTGCGCGAGATGGGCATCAGCTTGCGCCGCACGCCGGTCGGCGACCGCTACGTCGTCGAGGAGATGGTCCGCGGCGGCTACAACCTGGGCGGCGAGCAGTCCGGGCACGTCGTCTTCCTCGACCACAACACGACCGGCGACGGGCTGATCACCGCGCTCGCGATCCTCGCGATCGTCGTGCAGAGCGGACGCCCGCTGTCCGAGCTCGCGCAGGTGATGACGCGCTACCCGCAGGTGCTGATCAACGTGCCGATCAAGGTCCGCCGCGACGTCAACGGCGACGGCCCGGTGAAGGCCGCGATCGCCGACGTCGAGCGCGCGCTCGGCAACCGCGGCCGCGTGCTGGTGCGGCCGTCGGGCACCGAGCCGTTGATCCGCGTCATGGTCGAGGGCGAGCGCGAGAGCGACGTGCGCCGTCACGCCGAGGCGATCGCCGCGGCGATCCGCGAGAGCGCAGCGTGAGCACCACCGGTTCCGTCCGTCGCGTGGCGCTCGGCGTCAACGTCGACCACGTCGCGACCATCCGCCAGGCGCGTCGCGTCTCGTATCCCGACCCGCTCGAGGCCGCGCGCATCGCGCTCGAAGCCGGCGCCGACGGCATCACGGTCCACCTGCGCGAGGACCGCCGGCACATCCAGGACCACGACGTCGAGCGGATCGCCAAGGAGCCGGGCGTCAAGCTCAACCTCGAGATGGCCGCGACCCCCGAGATGGTGGCGATCGCCCGCCGCGTCCGTCCGGCCGACGTCTGCATCGTCCCCGAGCGTCGCGAGGAGATCACGACCGAGGGCGGGCTCGCGGTCGCGGGGCACGAGGCGACGCTCGCCCCGCTCGTGCGCGAGCTCGCGGACGCCGGCATCCGCGTGAGCCTGTTCGTCGATCCGGATCCGGTGCAGATCGAGGCGGCGCGCGCGGTCGGCGCGCAGGTGGTCGAGCTGCACACCGGACGCTACTGCGACGCGCCCCCCGCGGACGCGCCGCGCGAGCTCGAAGCGCTGCAGGCGGCCGCGGAGCGCGCCGCCGCGCTCGGCCTGCAGGTCAACGCGGGACACGGGCTCACGGTGGACAACGTCGCGCCCGTCGCACGCCTGCCGCACCTCGTCGAGCTCAACATCGGACACTCGATCGTCGCGCGCGCGGTGCTGATCGGGATGGCGGCCGCGGTGCGCGAGATGCGCGCCGCGATCGACGCGGCGCTCGCCGGCTGATGCTGGTCACCGCCGCGCAGATGCGCGAGCTCGATCGGCGCACGATCGAGCTCGGCACGCCGGGCGAGGTGCTGATGGAGCGCGCCGGCGCCGGCATCGCGGCGGCGCTGCTCCGGCGGCACCGCGCGGCGTGCGCGCGCGGCGTGGTGGTGGTGAGCGGGCGCGGCAACAACGGCGGCGACGGCTTCGTCGTCGCGCGCCTGCTCAAGAAGCGCGGCCATCGCTGCGAGGTCGTGCTGCTCGGACGTCTCGAGGAGCTCGAGGGCGACGCGCGGCTCAACGCGGAGCGCTGGACGAAGATGCGCGGCCGCACGGTCGAGCTCGAGACGCTCGACGAGCACGGCGCCGCGGAGCTCGAGCGCCGTCTCTCGCGCGCGGGCGTCGTCGTCGACGGCATCTTCGGCACCGGGCTCGCGCGTCCGGTCGAGGGGCTCGCGGCGCAGGTCGTGGAAGTGATCGAGCGCGCGGCGCGCGGCGAGGCGTCACCCGACGCGCGACCCGCGCGCGGCGAGCGCGGCGCGGGACGCGAGACCAGCACACGCGGCGCACGACGCACGCGCCCCGTCGTGGTCGCGATCGACCTACCGTCGGGGCTCGACGCCGACAGCGGCGAGGCGCTCGGCGTCGCCGTGCGCGCCGACCTCACGGTCACGCTCGGCGCGCTCAAGCCGGGGCTCGTGGCACCCGCGGGCCGCGTCTGGGCGGGCGAGGTGGAGCTGGTCGACATCGGGCTCGCCCCGGAAGCGATCGAGGCGGTCGGGCCGTACGGCGAGATCGGCGACGCCGCGATGCTCGCGCCCCTCCTGCCGCCGCGCCACGCGAGCTCGCACAAGGGCACGCACGGCCACCTGCTCGTGGTCGCGGGCTCGCGCGGCAAGACGGGAGCGGCGATCCTCTGCGGGCGCGGCGCGCTGCGCGGCGGCGCCGGGCTCGTCACGGTCGCGTGCACGGACGAGGTATTGCCGATCATCGCGTCCTCGACGCCCGAGCTGATGACCGAGCCGTACGGACGCTTCTCCGCGGACGAGTGGCGCGCGCGCCTCGACGGCAAGGCCGCGGTGGCCGTCGGCCCCGGGCTCGGCACGTCGGACGCGGCGGTCGAGCTCGTGCGCTGGCTGGTGCGCGAGGCGGGCGTGCCGCTGGTGGTCGACGCCGACGGCCTGAACGCGCTCGCGCGCGACACGAGCGTGCTGCGCGAGGCGAAGCACGGCGTGGTTCTCACGCCGCACCCGGGCGAGATGGCGCGCCTCGTCGGCAGCTCGACGAAGGACGTGCAGGCGCGGCGGATCGAGGTCGCGCGGACGCTCGCGCGCGACACCGGCGCCGTCGTCGTGCTCAAGGGCAGCGGCACGATCACCGCGGCGCCCGACGGACGCTGGACGCTCAACACGAGCGGCAACCCGATCCTCGGCACCGGCGGCACCGGCGACGTGCTGGCGGGTCTGCTCGGCAGCCTGCTCGCGCAGCACCTCGAGCCGTACGACGCCGCGCGCCTCGCGGTGTTCCTGCACGGCGCCGCGGGCGACCGCCTGGCGGAGCGCCTCGGCGACGCGGGGCTCCTCGCCTCCGAGCTGGCCGACGAGCTGCCGCTCGTCCGCCATGCGCTGCGCGCCTAGCGCGTCGGCGCCGCGACGCGCGAGCCGCAGGGCCGACGCCGCCAGACGCGTCGCACGCGCCAACTCCCTTTCGCCACTCGTGTTCTCCGCGTCCACGGTCGGTGCAGCGACGGGGGAGGGTTGCTATGTTGAGCGGACCGTGGAGTTTTCGACCCAGTCCGAGCGCGAGACCGAGGCCTTCGGCGAGCGCCTCGCGCGCCATCTCGAGCCCGGCACGGTGATCGGCCTGGTGGGACCGCTCGGCGCCGGCAAGACGGCGCTCGTGCGGGGGATCGCGCGCGGCCTCGGCGTCGAGGACGGCGTGGTGCACAGCCCGACCTTCCTCACCGCGACCGAGTACGACGGCCGCATGCGGCTCGCGCACATCGACCTTTACCGTCACGAGGAAACCTTGCCCCACCCCGACTGGCTCGCCGAGATCCTGGACGGCCTGGACGACGCCGGCGACGACCGGGTCGCCGTGGTCGAGTGGTTCGAGCGCCTCGGCGCCGATCGACCGGACGACGTCCTGCGCATCGACCTCGACTATGGCGCGGACGACACGCAGCGGACGCTGTCGCTCGCCGCGACCGGCCCGCGCTCGCAGCGCCTCCTGGCGGCGCTCACCGGCGCAAGCGAGGCGGCCGCATGAGCAAGCCGCTCGTCGTACAAAAATATGGTGGCACCTCGGTGGGCTCGGTGGAGCGCATCCAGGAGGTCGCGCGCCGGGTCGAGGAGTACGCCAAGAACAACCGCGTGATCGTCGTCGTCTCGGCGATGGCGGGGGAGACCGATCGCCTGCTGAAGCTCGCGCGCGCTCTGTCGCCCGAGCCGCCCGCGCGCGAGAGCGACGTGGTGGTCGCGAGCGGCGAGCAGGTGACCTCTGCGCTGCTGTCGATCGCGCTGCAGGCGCGCGGCGTCCCGGCGCAGTCGTTCCTCGGCCACCAGATCCGCATCCTCACCGACAGCGCGCACAGCCGCGCGCGCATCCGCTCGATCGACAGCGAGAAGCTGTTCGCCGCACTCGACGCCGGAAAGGTCGCCGTGGTCGCCGGCTTTCAGGGCGTCGACGAGAACGACAACATCACCACGCTCGGCCGCGGCGGTTCCGACACCACCGCGGTCGCGCTCGCCGCAGCGACCGGCGCCGACGCGTGCGAGATCTACACCGACGTCGACGGCGTCTACACCACGGACCCGCGCATCGTGCCGCACGCGCGCAAGCTCGAGCGCATCTCGTACGACGAGATGCTCGAGCTCGCGAGCCTCGGCGCCAAGGTCCTGCAGATCCGCTCGGTGGAGTTCGCCAAGCGCTACAACGTGCGCGTGCACGTGCGCTCGAGCTTCAACGGGCATCCCGGCACCTGGGTCGTGCCGGAGGAGTCGAACATGGAGGACGTCACCGTCGCCGGAGTCGCGTACGACCGCGACCAGGCCAAGATCACCCTCACCGACGTGCCGGATCGCCCCGGACTTGCCGCCAAGATCTTCTCGCCGATCGCGGCGCAGGGGATCGTGGTCGACATGATCATTCAGAACGTCGGCGCGGACGGGAAGACGGACCTGACGTTCACCGTGCCGCGTCTCGAGGTGGAGAACGCGCTGCGCATCGTGCGCGAGGTGGC
This sequence comes from Candidatus Binatia bacterium, assembly GCA_036563615.1. NCBI lineage: Bacteria > Candidatus Binatota > Binatia (SeqCode) > Binatia bacterium. The sequence goes on along the minus strand of DATCMB010000011.1, from coordinate 67,701 downwards.
GCGCGAGGTGGGCGCGGGCGAGGCGCGCTCCGAGGGCGACATCGCGAAGGTCTCGGTGGTCGGGCTCGGCATGCGCAGCCACGCGGGCGTCGCCGCGCAGATCTTCGAGGCGCTCGCGCGCGAGGGCATCAACATCCAGATGATCTCGACCTCGGAGATCAAGGTGTCCGTGGTGATCGACGCCAAGTACACCGAGCTCGCGGTGCGCGTGCTGCACGATGCGCTCGTCGGCAAGGGCGAGGAGGCACGCTGATGCGGCGTATCCAGATCTACGACACGACGCTGCGTGACGGCTGTCAGGGCGAGGAGATCGCGCTGACGGTCGACGCCAAGCTCGCGGTCGCGGAGAAGCTCGACGCCTTCGGCGTGCACTACATCGAGGGCGGCTGGCCGGGCTCGAACCCGCGCGACGCGGCCTTCTTCGGCCCGGCGATGAAGCTCGGCCTCAAGCACGCGAAGATCGTCGCCTTCGGCTCGACGCGGCGTCCGAACGTTCCCGCGCACGAGGACCAGAACCTCGCCATGATCCTGAAGGCCGGGACGCCGGTCGCGTGCATCGTCGGCAAGACGTGGGATCTGCACGTGCGCGAGGAGCTGCGCATCTCGCGCGAGGCGAACCTCGAGCTGCTGCACGACTCGATCAGCTACCTGAAGAAGCGCCTCGACGAGGTGATCCTCGACGCCGAGCACTACTTCGACGGCTTCGCCGCGAACCCCGAGTTCACGCTCGAGTGCCTGCGCGCGGCGGCCGACGCCGGCGCGACGCTGATCTGCCTGTGCGACACCCGCGGCGGCAGCCTGCCGAGCCAGATCGTGGCGGGCGTCGAGGCGGCGAAGCAGGCGGTCGACGTGCCGCTCGGCATCCACTGCCACAACGACTCCGAGCTCGCGGTCGCGAACTCGCTCGCGGCGGTCGAGGCCGGCTGCGTGCAGGTGCAGGGCACGATCAACGGCGTCGGCGAGCGCTGCGGCAACGCCAACCTGATCTCGATCATCGCGAACCTGCAGCTCAAGATGGGCTATCAGTGCGTCAAGCCAGAAAAGTTGCGTGGCTTGACGGAGCTGTCGCACTTCGTCGACGAGCTCGCGAACCGCGAGCCCTTCAAGCAGCAGCCCTACGTCGGGCAGAGCGCGTTCGCGCACAAGGCGGGGCTGCACGCGTCCGCGGTGCGCAAGCACGCCGCGACCTACGAGCACATCGACCCGGCGCTGGTCGGCAACCACCAGCGCGTGCTGGTCTCCGACCAGGCCGGTCGCTCGAACCTGCTGCACAAGGCGAAGGAGCTCGGCATCGACCCGGCGCTGATCGAGCCCAAGGTCAAGTCGCTGCTCGCCGAGCTCAAGCAGCTCGAGCACCAGGGCTTCCAGTTCGAGGGCGCCGACGCGTCGTTCGAGCTGCTGCTGCAGAAGGCGATCAACGGCGAGCGCACGCGGCACTTCGAGCTGATCGGCTTCCGCGTCATCGACGAGAAGCGGCACGAGAACGAGGCGCCGATCGCCGAGGCGACGATCATGGTGAAGGGCCCCGACGGGACCATCGAGCACACCGCCGCGGTCGGCAACGGCCCGGTGAACGCGCTCGACGTCGCGCTCCGCAAGGCGCTCGTGCGGTTCTACCCGTCGATCGAGGACGTGCGTCTGGTCGACTACAAGGTCCGCGTGCTCGAGGGCGGCGAGGGCACCGAAGCGGTCGTGCGCGTGCTGATCGAGTCGCAGGACTCGACCAGCCACTGGACGACCGTCGGCGTGTCGCACAACGTCATCGAGGCCAGCTGGCAGGCGCTCGTCGACTCGATCGACTACAAGCTGTACAAGGACAAGAAGAAGCGCCGCGCGCACCGCGCGCCCGTCGCGGCCACCGGCAACGTCGCATGACGAAGGCCAGGGCTGGGCGGCGGCGCCCGATGCTCGACGGCGCACGGGCGGTCCGCGAATGACCTTCTGGTCGAGGATACGCGAGGACGTGCTCGTCGCCTTCGAGCGCGATCCTGCCGCGCGCTCCGTGCTCGAGGTCGCGCTCTGCTACCCGGGCATCCACGCGCTGCTGATGCATCGCATCGCGCACGGCCTGTGGCGACGGCGCTTCTACTTGCTCGCGCGTCTGCTGTCGACGATCTCGCGCTTCCTCACCGGCATCGAGATCCATCCCGGCGCCGAGATCGGACGACGCTGCTTCATCGATCACGGCATGGGCGTCGTGATCGGCGAGACCACCAAGATCGGCAACGACGTGCTGATCTACCAGGGCGTGAGCCTCGGCGGCACGAGCCTGACCAAGGGCAAGCGCCACCCGACGATCGAGGACTACTGCGTGATCGGCCTCGGCTCGACGGTGCTCGGTCCGGTGACCATCGGCCGCCACAGCCGCGTCGGCGCGGGCTCGGTGGTCGTGCAGTCGGTGCCGCCGCACTCGACGGTGGTCGGCGTGCCGGGCCGCGTCGTGAGCGAGCACGCGCCGCACTCGAAGGAGGGCGCGCCGCTGCTCAACCTCGACCACGCGCAGCTCCCCGACCCGCTGCTGCGCACGCTCAACAGCCTCGCGGCGCAGATCAACCGCCTCGAGCGCGAGCTCGCGGCGCTGAAGGGCGAGGGCGGCGACCAGACGAGCGCCGAGCAGAGCGCGGAGCAGCAGGGCGCCGAGGAGAGTGGCCCGCGAGCTCAGCTTGCCCAGAAGTGAACGAGCGTGCGCGACGGCGATGAACCTGGATCACAACGCAGGTGGGCGGCCTCGACGCGAGGCGGTCGAGGCGGTGATCGCCTGGCTGCGCGAGGACGCGGCGAATCCGTCGAGCGTACACGCCGCAGGTCGGCGCGCGCGTGACGCCGTCGAGGAGGCGCGCGACGCGGTCGCCGCGCTGATCGGCGCGAAGCCCTCCGAGGTCGTCTTCACGAGCGGCGGCACCGAGGCGAACAACACGGCGATCCTCGGCGTCGTGCGGCCCGGGACGCACGTGGTCTCGACGGCGATCGAGCACGCCTCCGTGCTGCGCGCGCTCGACGCGGCGCGCGAGCTCGGTGCGGACGTGACGCTGCTCACGCCCGATGCCGCGGGTCGCGTCACGCCGGAGCAGGTGATCCGCGCGCTGCGCGACGAGAGCGCGCTGGTCACGATCGGCTGGGCGAACGGCGAGATCGGCACCGTGCAGCCGATCGCCGCGATCGCGCGCGAGCTGCGCGCGTGGGCCGCGGCGCGCGGGCGGCGCGTGTGGCTGCACAGCGACGCCGTGCAGGCGGCCGGTCTCCTCGACGTCGACGTCGCGCGCGACGACGTCGATCTGCTGTCGCTCTCGGGACACAAGCTCGGCGCGTTGCCCGGCGTCGGCGCGCTCGTCGTGCGCGGCGACGTGCCGCTCGCGCCCCGCATGCTCGGCGGACCGCAGGAGCGCGAGCGCCGCGCCGGCACCGAGAACGTGCCCGGGATCGTCAGCTTCGGCGTCGCAGCACGGCTCGCACGCGCGGAGCGCGAGGAGCGTGCGCGGCGTGCGCGCGAGGTGCGCGAGCGCCTTTGGCAAGAGCTCGCGTCGCGCGCCGCACCGGTCGTGCGGCTCGGTGACGCGGACGGGCTGCCGAGCACGCTCGCGGTGAGCTTCCCGGGCGTGCGCGGCGACGCGCTGGTGATCGCGCTCGATCTCGCCGGCATCGCGGCGTCCACGGGTTCGGCGTGCGCCGCGGGGGCGGCCGAGCCGTCGCACGTCGTGTGCGCGATCGGCTGCGGCGAGACGGTCGCGGTGGGTGCGGTGCGCTTCTCCTTCGGAGCCGACGTCGACCTCGCGGACGCGGAGCCGGCGGCCGCGCGCATCGCCGAGTGCGTGCGCCGCGCGCGCGCAGGCGGAGCGGTGAGCCATGCGGCCTGAGGACGTCGCGGCCCGCGCGCGCGAGGTCGCGGGCGCCGCCGTCGAGGAGGTGCTCGCCGTGCCCGCGCACCTGACGCGCGGCGCGCGCGTCGTCGCCGCGATGTCGGGCGGCGTCGACAGCGCGGTCGCCGCAGCGCTGCTGCACGGCGCGGGCTACGACGTGATCGGCGTGTCGATGCGGCTCGGCACCTCGAGCCGGCGCGCGGACGGCCACGTCGGCTGCTGCTCGCTCGACGACTTCGAGGACGCGCGGCGCGCGGCGCGCCGTCTCGGCATCCCGCACTACGTCGTCGACCTGCGCGAGGTCTTCGAGGCGAGCGTCATCGAAACGTTCACCGCGACCTACCTGCAGGGCCGCACGCCGAACCCGTGCACGCTGTGCAACCGCGACGTCAAGTTCGACGCGCTCTGGCGCTACGCGCAGACCTTCGGCGCGGTCGCGATCGGCACGGGACACTACGCGCGCATCCGCGGCGACCGCGAGCGCGGCTTCTCGCTGCACGCCGCGGCCGACCCGGCGAAGGACCAGAGCTACTTTCTGTTCACGCTCGGGCAGGACGAGCTCGCGCGCACGCTGTTCCCGGTGGGCTCGCTCGCGAAGCCGGTCGTGCGTGAGCTCGCGGCGGCGCTCGAGCTGCCGGTGGCGAGCAAGCCCGAGAGCCAGGACGTCTGCTTCGTCGCCGGCGGCTCGTACGTCGACTTCCTCGAGCGCCGGACGACCGCCGAGCAGCACCGCCCGGGACGCATCGTCGACGGCGAGGGCAACGTGCTCGGCACGCACGCGGGCGTGCACCGCTTCACCGTCGGGCAGCGGCGGGGAATCGGCGGCGGCGCCACGGAGCCGCGCTACGTGACCGCGATCGACGCGGCGACCGGCGACGTGCGCGTCGGCAGCCGGCGGGAGCTCGCGGTCGCGGGCTTCGTCGCGCGCGACGTGCGCTGGACGCACGCGCCACATCATGGTCCCGCGCGGGTGCGCCTGCGTCATCGCCACACGCCGGTGCCGTGCGACGTCGTCCCCGGCGAGCGCGAGGCGCACGTCCGCTTCCCCGAGCCGACGATCGGGGTGACGCCCGGACAGGCCGCGGTGTGGTACGAGGGGGACCGGGTGCTCGGAGGCGGTTGGATCGAGGAGAGGCTGTGACGGACGAGGAGCTTGCCGCGCTCGAGGAACGGCTCGGACACCCGTTTGCGGACCGCACGCTGCTGCGCACCGCGCTCACGCACCGCTCGAGCGTCGTCGAGCACACGCAGCACAACGAGACGCTCGAGTTTCTCGGCGACGCCGTGCTCGGGCTCGTGGTGAGCGAGCTCTTGCTGCGCGCCTGGCCGCAGGCGAACGAGGGACAGCTCTCGAAGCGGCGCGCGGCGCTGGTCAACGCGAGCTCGCTCGCGCGCAAGGCCGAGGCGCTCGGGCTCGGGCCACTGATCCACCTCGGCCGCGGCGAGGAGAAGACCGGCGGACGCGCCAAGCGCTCGATCCTCGCCGGCGCCTACGAGGCGCTGCTCGGCGCGGTGTTCCTCGACGGCGGCTTCGACGCCGCGCGCGCCGTCGTCGCGCGCGCGTTCGATGCCGACGTGAGCCGCGCGCCGGTCGAGGACGCGGGCGAGGCGAAGACGCGTCTGCAGGAGCTGACCCAGCGGCTGTTCCGCACCGCACCGGAGTACACGCTGCTGCGCGCGACCGGACCCGACCACGCGAAGGACTTCGAGAGCCACGTCGCGGTCGCGGGCCGCGTGCTCGGCTCGGGACGCGGCGGCAGCAAGAAGCTCGCGGAGCAGGCCGCCGCGCGTGAAGCGCTCGCGCGGCTCGAGCGGGAGAGCGCCGCGCTCGCGGCGGGCACGCCGCCGACCGAGCCCAGCGGCACGTCGGCCAGCAGCACGTCGGAAGGAGAGGGCGCGTGACCGGCGTCGGGGAAGACCACCGCGCGGGCTTCGTCGCGCTCGTCGGCCGGCCGAACGTCGGCAAGTCGACGCTGCTCAACCAGATCCTCGGGCGCAAGCTCGCGATCGTCACGCCGAAGCCGCAGACGACGCGCAACCGGATCCTCGGCATCGAGACGCGACCGGGCGTGCAGTTCCTGTTCGTCGACACGCCGGGGTTGCACGAGCCGCGCAACCTGCTCGGCGAGCGCATGGTGAAGGCCGCGCGGCAGAGCCTCGCCGAGGCGGACGTCGCGCTGCTCGTGCTCGACTCGATCGTCGGCATCACGGACCGCGACCGCGAGCTCGCGGGCGAGCTCGGCAACGCCAAGCAGCCGGTCGTGATCGCGCTCAACAAGATCGATCGCGTGACGAAGAAGCAGCTCCTCGAGCTCGCGGCGGAGCTCGATCGGCTGCTGCCGGGACGGCACGTCGTGCCGGTGAGCGCGCTCACCGGCGAGAACGTCCCCGAGCTGCTGCGCACGCTGCAGACGCACCTGCCGGTGTCGCCGCCGCTCTTCCCGCCCGACATGCAGACCGATCTGCCGGAGCGCTTCTTCGCGGCCGAGATCGTGCGCGAGCAGCTCCTGCTCGCGACGCACGAGGAGGTGCCCTACCAGAGCGCGGTACGGATCGAGAGCTTCACCGAGCGCGAGGGCAAGAACCTGGTCGTGATCGAGGCGACGATCCTCGTCGCGCGGCCCTCGCAGCGCGCGATCGTGCTGGGCGAGAAGGGCGCGCGCATCAAGCACATCGGGCAGAACGCGCGGCTCGAGCTCGAGCGCTTCCTCGGCACGCGCGTCTACCTCGACCTGCACGTCAAGGTCGACGAGAAATGGTTCACCAAGCCGCACACACTGGGCGAGCTCGGGCTGTGACGACGCCGGCCGCGCAGCGCGGCGGCGACGCGGTGGTGGTCGCGATCGCGGGCCGCCCGAACGCCGGCAAGAGCACGCTGTTCAACCGTCTGCTGCGTCGGCAGAAGGCGATCGTGCACGACACGCCGGGCGTGACGCGCGACGAGAACCGCGGCACGCTCGAGCGCGGCGGGCGCCGCTGGGAGATCGTCGACACGGGCGGCATCGAGGAGCAGGCCGAGCCCGGGCAGCTCGCGGCGCGCGTCCACGAGCGCAGCCTCGCGACCATCGCGCGCGCCGACGTGATCGTCTACCTGCTCGACGGGCGCGCCGGGCTCTCGCCGGCCGACGAGGCGGTGGCGCGCCGCATCCGCACGCTCGGCGTGCCGGCGATCTTCGCGGTCAACAAGATCGACCGTCCGTCGCACGAGGAGCGGGTGCTCGAGTTCGCCGAGCTCGGCGAGGGCGACCTGGTGGCGCTGTCGGCGGCGCACGGGCGCGGCATCGACGAGCTCTGGCAGCGGATCGAGGAGCTCGCGCCGCCGCCCCCGCCGCGCGAGGCGGACGCGGAGAGCACCGAGGACGCCGCAGCCGAGGCGATCGAGCAGAGCGCGGCGGCGCAGGACGACGAGGCAGGCGAGGCGGACGCGGACGTCGGCGGCCCCGCGCGCATCGCGCTCATCGGCCGCCCGAACGTCGGCAAGTCCTCGCTGCTGAACCGGCTCGTCGGCTTCGAGCGCTCGCTGGTCGACGCGACGCCCGGCACGACGCGCGACGCCGTCGACGTGACCATCGAGCACGGCGGCAAGACCTACGTCGTCGTCGACACCGCGGGGCTGCGGCGCCCGAGCCGCATCGACGAGACGATCGAGGCCTACGCCGCGCAGTCCTCGCTGCGCGCCATGCTGCGCAGCGAGGTCGCGATCCTGGTGCTCGATGCGCAGGTCGGCGTGACCGACCAGGACCTCCGCCTCGCCGACCTTGCGTGGCGACGGGGCCGGGGCCTCGTGGTCGCGGTCAACAAAGCCGACCTCGCGCCGGACCTCGCGACCGAGCAGTGCCACGCGACGATCGCGAAGCGTCTGCCGCAGTGGCCGCCGCTGCCGGTGCTGCGGGTCAGCGCGAAGGAAGGCACGGGCATGCGCGCGCTGCTCGCCGCGGTCGACACGGTGATCGCGTCGTACCGTCAGCGCGTCGCGACCTCGCGCCTCAACGAGATCCTGCACGCGGCGGTCGAGGCGCACCCGCCGCCGAGCGAGCAGGGGCGCGCCGTCAAGCTGCAGTACGCGACGCAGGCGAGCCACTCGCCGCCGCACGTGGTGATCTTCGGCACGCAGCGCAGCGCTCTGCCGACCGCCTACCTGCGCTACCTGACGCACCGGCTGCGCGACGAGCTCGCGCTGGTCGGCGTGCCTCTGAAGATCACCGTGCGCCGGCGCGAGGGCCGCCACGCGAAGCGGCCCAAGCCCGCCAAGGCGGATGCGTCACGCAAGAAGCGCAGGCCGAAGGACGGCGGCCGCGCGCGGGGCAAGGCGTCCGGGCGCGGCGCGCGCTGAGCGGGTTGCCGCCTTTCGCGAGGCGAGGCCCGTCGGTTATGACCCCGGGCATGGCCGAAACCCGACGTCCCGCGCGGCTTCTGGAGCGCAACGAGAGCCTGCTGCTCGTCATCGACGTGCAGGAGCGCTACCTGCCGCACCTCTTCGAGGGCGCCCGCGTCGTCGAGGCGACGCGGCGGCTCGTCGAGGGCGCGAAGCTCGTCTCGGTCCCGATCCTGTACACCGAGCAGTACCCGCAGGGCATCGGCCGCACGGCGCAGGCGCTGCGCGACGCGCTGCCCGCCGGGCAGCCGCCCTTCGAGAAGCTCGCCATGTCGTGCATGGCCGAGCCCGGCTTCGCCGACGCGCTGCGCGCGCAGGGCCGCTCGCAGATCGTGGTCGCCGGCATCGAGGCGCAGGCCTGCGTCAATCAGACGGTGCACGAGCTGCTCGCCGCGGGCTACGAGGCGCACCTCGTGGTGGACGCGGTGTCGGCGCGCTTCGAGCGCGACTACCGGGTGGCGGTCGAGCGTCTCACGCAAGCCGGCGCGGTGCCGACCACGGTCGAGGCCGTGCTGCTCGAGTGGGTGCGCAGCGCCCGTGCTCCGGAGTTCCAGCAGATCCGCTCCCTGATCCGCGACCCGCTGCCCGCGGGCTGAGCCGCAGCGTTCGCAACGAGCACCGATCTCACGAAGTCATTCCCACCGCCGCGAGAAGCACCCAGGAGATTCCGCCATGCAGAGCCGCTGGTCCGACGACGACGCCCGAGCCTTCCGCGAGCGCTACGCCGCGTGGGGCGACGATCTCGCCTTGCGCGTCTACACCTCGCGCCTGATCGGCCAGGATCCGGACCTGGTGATGCACGGCGGCGGCAACACCTCGGTCAAGACCACCGTCAAGAACGTGCTCGGTGAGCCGGTCGAGGCGATCTGCGTCAAGGGCAGCGGCTGGGACCTCGACTCGATCGAGCCGCGCGGGCTACCCGCGATGCAGCTCGCGCCGCTGCGCGCGCTGCGCCGGCTGGAGTCGCTCTCCGACGAGGAGATGGTCAACCAGCAGCGCATCAACCTGTTCGACTCGACCTCGCCGAACCCGTCGGTCGAGACGCTGCTGCACGCGTTCCTGCCGCACAAGTTCGTCGACCACACGCACGCCGACGCGATCCTCGCGCTCACCAACCAGCCCGACGGCGAGCGCATCGTGCGCGAGGCGCTCGGCGATCGCGTCGCGATCGTCCCGTACATCATGCCGGGCTTTCAGCTCGCGAAGCTCGCGGCGGAGATCTACGAGCGCGATCCCAAGGTCGACGCGATGGTGCTGCTGAAGCACGGCTTCTTCACCTTCGCCGACGACGCGCGCGCGAGCTACGAGACGCACGTCGCGTACGTCGACCGCGCCGAGCGCTACCTCGCGGATCGTGTGCGCGGACGCATCCAAGTCGGCGGCGCCGGCGTTTCGGCGGAGGAGGTCGAGCGCGCGCGCGAGCGCGCAGCGACGGTCGCGCCGGTGCTGCGCGGCGCTCTCGCCGCCGCGACCGGCAACGACGACCAGCCGTGGCGGCGGATGATCCTCGAGCACCGCGCGACACCCGAGCTGCTGCGCCTGCTCGACGACCCGCGCTGCGCGGAGCTCGCGCGGCGCGGCCCGCTGACGCCGGACCACGTGATCCGCACCAAGGCGACGCACCTCCATCTCGCGGATCTGCCGCTCGACGATCCGGAGCAGCTGCGCGCCCGCATCGACGCCGCGGTCCGCGCCTTCCGCGAGCGCTACGACGCGTACTTCGCGGCGCAGGTCGCGGCGAAGGGCGTGACGCGCACGAAGCTCGATCCCGACCCGCGCGTGGTGCTGATCCCCGGCGTGGGGCTCTTCGGTGCGGGCAAGAGCCGCAAGGACGCCGCGATCGCGGCCGACATCGCGGAGCACACCGTGCGCGTCAAGGCGCTCGCCGACGCGCTCGGTCGCTACGAGCCGCTCGGCGACGACGACCTGTTCGACATGGAGTACTGGAGCCTCGAGCAGGCGAAGCTCGGCAAGGAGGCGGAGAAGCCGCTCGCGCGTCAGGTGGCGCTCGTGACCGGCGCGGCGGGCGCGATCGGCGTCGGCATCTGTCTCGAGCTCGTGCGCGCGGGCGCGCACGTCGTGCTGACGGACGTCGACGAGCAGCGCCTCGAGCAGGCGCGCGCGCGCGTCGCGCAGGTCGGCGGCGCGAGATCGTGCAGCGCGGTGCGGATGGACGTGACCAGCGAGGGCTCGGTGCGCGCGGCGTTCGCGCACGCCTGCCGGACGTTCGGCGGCGTCGACATCGTCGTGCCGAACGCCGGCATCGCGCACGTGAGCTCGCTCGAGAAGACCACGGCGCGCGACTTCGCCCGCGTCGTCGACGTCAACCTCGTCGGCTACTTCCTCACCATGCGCGAGGCGGCGCGCGTCATGCGCGCGCAGGGCACGGGCGGCAACATCGTGATCAACGCCTCGAAGAACGTGTTCGGTCCGGGCGCCGACTTCGGCGCGTACAGCGCGTCCAAGGCGGCCGGCCACCAGCTCGGGAAGGTCGCGGCGATCGAGCTCGCGCCGCTCGGCATCCGGGTCAACATGATCAACGCCGACGCGGTGTTCGCGGAGGGCGACACGCCGTCCGGGCTCTGGCAGGAGATCGGCGCCGACCGCGCGCGCTCGAAGGGGATCGCGCCCGAGGCGCTCGAGGAGCACTACCGCGAGCGCAACCTGCTGCACGCCCGGATCACCGGCGCGCACGTCGGGCGGGCGGTGGTGTTCTTCGCGGCGAACCTCACGCCGACCACCGGGGCGACGCTGCCGGTCGACGGCGGGGTGGCGGCGGCGTTTCCGCGCTGAGGCGGTCCCCGGGTCGCGCGGCGGGAGCGGGTCGCCGAGCGGCCGCGAGGCTGGCTGCGCTTCAGCGAGGGTGCTCCGGCGGCTGCGGGGAGTTCCGCGCCAAGAACCTCGCAAGCGCGCCGATCTTGCGGCTTTGCAAGGCGGGATTCCTCAATTTGTGTAGTGCATTGAAACCCGCACCGGCATAAGGTTTGCGGGGTCCGCGGCGCGCAGCGGCCCTCCTCCGGATGTCACCGACCCGTGCCGTTCCGCTCGCAGCGAGAGAAGCCGTCGAGGAGTTGCCCCAGGTGAGACACCTTCCGAGACCCATGCGGTGCGCGTTCGCCGTGCTGACGCCCTTGTTGCTCGCGCTGGCTGGTGTGGCCGACGCGCAGCCCACGCCCACGCCGAACCCGATCTACGTGTGCTCGGGCCATCTCGTGGGCGCCCGGGGGCTGCGTGACTACACCAACAACTACCTGCAGGACGTCGCCAAGTGCGCGCTCGAGCGGCTCAACGGAAAGTCGTGCGAGATCAAGGAAGACGACGACGAGGACCTGCTCAAGGAGGTCAAGAAGTGCACGCCGGAAGCGATCCACGCGATCTGCCCGCTCGGCGGTAACACGGAGCCCAAGCTCGCCGAGGCCTTGGTCGGCGCGAGCCCGACCTCGGTCAAGAGCCAGCTACGCGCGATCCTCGACGACGTCTTCTTCACCGAGCTCAACGAGTCCTGCCCGCGGCCGACCGGTGCCGTCTCCAGCGCGGCGCGACAGTGCGCGGACAAGCTCGTGAAGGCGATCGTCGGCCAGGAGACGGTCGAGCGCGTCGCGCAGTGCTACTTCAGCTGCGAGCGGCCGCGGCTCAACCAGTCGGGGCTCGAGTTCTGCATCGACGACCTCCTCGGCGAGCCGGTCAAGGACGACCTCATCGAGTGCGAGGAGAAGAAGCTCGAGGCCCTCGAGCTGATCGAGGACCGCTGCACCGCGGAGGTGATCCGCGAGCTCGGCTGCCCGCTCGGCGCCGAGAGCGTCGGCGAGCTGCAGCAGCGGCTGCGCGAGCGCATCACCACGTTCGCGCGCGAGCTCAACATGGGCATCTTCCACTCGCCCTGTCAGGGCAGCCTGCCGGGCGGTCCGGGCGAGCCGGAGCCGGTGTGGGTCACGCTGCGCCCGAAGGGCATCCGCAAGCAGCTCAGCTGCGGTCAGACGATCGACGCCGCGTTCATGGAGGGCAACAAGGAGGTCGTCTTCGAGGGCGACCTCGACTGCAGCGGTGCGAAGCCGCCCGAGGACGGCGGCCCGATCAACGGCATCCTCGTCGCGAAGCGCAACATCGTGCTGAGCGGCGTCGTCGGCAAGAAGTGGCGCATCCGCGGCCCGCAGCGCAGCAGCCTGCGTACGGGCGTCGGCATCAAGCTTCTACCCGGCGTCACCCACGTTCAGATCAAGAACTTCAAGGCGATCGAGAACTGGGGCATCGGCATCGAGGATTCCGAGGAGGGCAACAACAAGAAGCTCCGGATCGTCAAGACGACGGTGCGGCGTAACGTCATCGCCGGCCTGCGGATCCGCTCGCCGAAGGCGATCATCGACGAGGTCGTCGCCGACAAGAACGGCATCGGCATGGACCTCTCCGGCGAAGGGATCCGGGTGAAGAACCGCACGGAGGCGAAGAACTCGGCCTACCCGCCGAAGGTCGGCATTCGCCTCTCGGGCGTCGACAAGAACCGCAACGGCCTCATCGTGAAGATCTCGTCGGGGCCCTCGAAGCCGATCGTCGTCGAGGGGAATGAGGGCGCCGGCATCCTCATCGCCGAGGGCCCGCACTCGATCATTCAGGCCCACATCCAGAAGAACCCCGGGCCGGGGATCTTGATCGAGCCGTTCGGCTACGGCTCGCGCATCGACAGCAACAGTATCAAGTTCAACGGCGACGGCGTGGTCGTTCGCGGCAACTTCAACACCATCCGGTCGAACACCGCGGAGGACAACTTCGGCGACGGCTTCGTGGTCGAAACCGCCGAGGACGAGAACGGCAACGTGATCGGCGGCTACTTCAACGCGCTGATCAACAACGACTCGGGCAAGAAGTCCGACCGGGGCAACCTCGGCGCTGGCTATCGCGTTGGCGGCATCGGCACGCAGGTCGAGAGCAACGAGGCGGAGGCCAACCTCGGCTCCGGCTTCGTGGTCACCGGGACGACGTCGATGTTCAAGGGCAACAACGCCGAGGGCAACGAGGAGCACGGCTTCGACTTCCAGTCGTCGGGCCATGCCATCCAGGATTGCAACGCCGATGCGAACGGTGGCCACCAGTGGACGTTCGTCGCGGGCGAGATCGACAAGGGCGGCAACAAGGCCTCGGGCAAGACGATCCGCATCCCCGAGGAGTCGGGCTACTGCGACAAGCAGACCGACTGCCCGCTGCCGCGCTGAACGTCGCGATGGGAACGCGCGCCGACGGCGGCTCGTGCCGCCGTCGGTCGCTCAGCGCGGAACCGGCGGCTCGCCGCTGATCTTGCGCACGGCGACGTCGCGCACCTTGCGCCGCACGCCCGCCGCCGAAGCGATCGTGACGTAGGGCGGGTCGATGTCGACGATCGTGAACGGCCCGGGCTCGGCCATGATCACCACCTGGTCGCCGACCTGGAGGTCGTCGTCGCCGAGGCCGCTGCCGTTGAGGGCGCTTCCGTTGGTGGCTGCCACGGCCACGCCTCTTACGGCACTCCTCGCCCGGACGCAAAGCGTCCGCGCGCGAAGGGGTGATGCGGCCCGCCGCCGTGGGGGCCGCGCACGGCGGACGTCTCGTGGACGCTACTCGTAGTACCGCCGGATCGCGGCCGCGACGCCGTCGAGGTCCGGGAAGATCCGTCGCTCGTCGACCCCGACCAGGTCGAGCTGGTCGCGCACGACGGCGACGTCCTCGCCCTCGATCACGAAGCGGGTGAGGGCGTCCGACAGGCCGTGGCGCGCGAGGAACTCGTCGAACGACACCGAGGCGTCGGAGCAGACCGTGAACGCTCCTCCCTGCGCGACGATGCGCGGCTCGAGCGACGGCGGCTCGAAGAGACACGCGACCGGCCCCTCGCGCCGCGCGCTCGCCTCGTCGAACGGTGGCACCTCGCCGAAGAAGCGCTCGACCTCGTCGATCGTCAGCACGTGGTCCGGAAGGTCGAAGCGCGCGTGCACGCGCCGCCAGTCGAGGCGCCAGATGACGACGGCCTCGCCGCGCGGCCGCAGCGTCGCGAAGTGCGCGGCGATCAGCGGCGACACCGTCCAGTCGAGGAGCCGCGTCGGCACGCCGTGGTGCTGCGCGGTCGCGAGCAGCTCCCACGGTCGCGACGCGGCGACGAACGCGCGCGCGTAGCGCGCGAACGAGCGGAAGAGGTGGGGCTCGAGGTGGTTCTTGCGATGCGGCTCGTCGAGCCCGCCGAGGCGGTCGAGCGACGTCAGGAGCCGCGAGCGCGCCTCGCGGCAGCCGCGGTAGACGGCGAGCGCGCGGCGGTGGCCGGTGTCGCGGTCGAGGTCGGGGGTGAGCTCGTCGACGAGCTGACCGAGCGTCCGCACGCGGACCTCGCGTATTCCGCGGGGCGCGAAGCGCGCCTCGGACGAGGTGGCCCTCTGCGGCGAGTCGTTGGTGGGTCGCTGCGTCGACACGGATGCGCCAGCGGGGCCGTGTTCACGATGGCGCATCCGGCGCGGGGCCACAAGCGAGCGTCCGCCCGCTGGGGGACACCCGAGATCGCTCGCACCGTCGCGCGAGCTGTACTAACGCTGGCCGGGCCATGATCCGGCAGTGCAGCGCTCTGGACGAGCTACCCCGCCCAAAGCTGCTCCGCGTCGCGCTCGAGACGATGCTCGTCGGCCACCTGTTCGACCGCGCCTTGATGCCGCAGGTCTACTTCGCGACCGAGAGCTTCGACGCCGTCGACCGGCTCGCGATCGACGAGTGGATGGGCGCGAGCCCGGTCTACACCGGCCGCATGCGCCGCCTGATGCGGATCGAGGGCGACACGGTGCCGGCGATCATCAAGGCGCTGCAGCTCGATTGCGGCTTCGTGCACCAGTACATGGACGTCGGCTGGAAGCTCATCGACGACCGCCGCGCCGAGTTCTTCCTGCGCCACTGCGGCGCGCTGCTCGACGTCGAGCCGTACGGCGAGGAGCGGGTCCGCGGCATGTGCCACACGATCGAGGACCCGACCTTCGACGCGACCGCCTACGCGACCAACCCGCGCGCGCGCATCCGTCCGATCCACCGCCCGCCGCGGGTGCCGGCGGACCGCTGGCCGCACTGCCACTGGACGATCGAGATCGACCCCGCGGCCGAGCCCATCGGTCCGGCGAAGAACACGCAGGCGGTCGCGGCGCTGCCGCTCGCGCGCGTCGTGAACGAGCGCGCGCCGGAGCGCGACGCCGGCTGGACCGACTACGCGCGCCCGGTCGATCCGAGCTTCGAGCTCGGTTTGCTGTCGAGCGCGACGCTCGCGGCGGTGACGCGCGAGCTCCAGATCCAGGAGCACCTGCTCGCGTGCTCGACGGAGCTGGCGCTCGGCGAGCGCTTCGACGTCGAGCGGTCGCGCGCGCTGCTGCGCACGCAGTGGAGCGCGGTCGCCTGGCGCGCGAGCGAGCGTCTCGCGGCGGCGCTCGACCTCGCCGGCGGCGGTGCGGACGCCGTCGCCCGCGTGCTCTGCCTGCACGCAGCGCTGCCGCCCGGTTTCTCGCGTGACGCCGTCGTGCGCGGCGACACCGTCGAGCTCGTGCTCGAGCCGCAGGCGGCGGAGCTACTCGATCCCGCGCACCCCGGTTGGCTCGGCCTGCTCGCGCGCGGCGAGGGGCTCGGCGTCGAGGCGGCGGCGCAGGGCGTCGATCCGCGCGCGCGCCTCGAGCACGTCGCGGTGCGCGACGGTCGCATCGAGGTCGAGCTCTCGGTGCGGTCGAGCGCGCAGCCCGCGGTCATGCCGAAGGCGGCGCAGCTCATGAGCGTCAGCGGCGCGACGACCTTTCGCTTCGTCACGCGCGAGCCCGCACGCGCGCAGTGAGCTCGCTCGCGGTCGCGACGCGCTCGGCGCTGCTCGGCGCCGCGCCGCACGCGGGGCGCTGCGCGACGCAGGGCATCGCGACGCGCGGACCGCGGCCCGTCAGGCGTCCGCGTACAGCGACAGCACCGCGTTGCCGTGCTTCTCGAACACGGCCTTGCGCTTGAGCTTCAGCGACGGCGTCAAGAGCCCGTTTTCCTGCGTGAAGTCCTCGCCGACCAGGACCACCTTGCGGATCTTCTCGTACTCCTTGAAGGACGCGCAGCGCTCGTGGATCTCCTTCAGGATGAGCTCGCGCACGCGCGGGTCGTCGAGCAGCTGGCCGTCGCTCAGCTCCGGCGCGTTCTCCTGCGCCCACTTCTTCAGGTTCTCCATGTCGGGCACGACGAGCGCGACGTTGTACGGCTTGTTGTCGCCGTAGACCATGACGTTGGAGACGTAGGGCGAGAGCTTGATCTCCTCCTCGAGGAGCGTCGGCACGACGTACTTGCCGTTCTCGAGCTTGTACTGCTCCTTGATCCGCCCGGTGATGTAGAGGAAGCCGTCCGCGTCGAGGTGGCCCATGTCGCCGGTGCGGAGACCGCCGTCGGGCGTGAACACCTTGGCGTCCTCGTCGGGCAGGCCGTGGTAGCCCTTCATGACGTTGTGGCCGTAGACGATGATCTCGCCGTCGACGGCATCGCCCGTCGCGCTGCGGTCGATCTCGACGCGCACGCCGGGGATCGGCTTGCCCACGCTGCCGATCTTGCGATTGCCCGGCCAGTTGGCGGTCACGATCGGCGAGGTCTCGGTGAGGCCGTAGCCTTCGTAGACCATGATGCCGAGGTCGTCGATGAACTCCGCGACCTCGCGGCTGATCGCCGCGCCGCCGCTGAACGCGTACTTGAGCTTGCCGCCGAAGCGCGCGCGGACCTGCGAGAACACGAGACGATCGAAGAGCGCGTGCTGCAGCTCGACGACGATGCTCGACTCGTTCTTCTCGGCGAGCCGCCTGCGCCGCTGCTCGTTCGCGATCGCGAGGTCGAACAGCAGCTTGCGGATGCCGCCTTCCTCGGCCATGCGCTGGTGCAGCCCGCGGTAGATGCGGTTGAAGATCCGCGGCACCGCGAACAGCAGCGTCGGCTGCACCTCGGCGAGGTTGTCGATGATCTTGTCGACCGACTCGGCGATGCCCATCGAGGCGCCCATCGAGAAGAGCCCGTGCAGCTCGACGGTCTGCCCGAAGCTGTGCGCCCACGGCAGGAACGAGAGCGAGCGCTCCTCCGGACCGATCGGGAACAGGTCCTGGATCGCGCTCACGTTGCTCGCGAGGTTCTTGTGCGTCAGCAGCACGCCCTTCGGATTGCCGGTCGTGCCCGACGTGTAGATGAAGCCCGCGAGATCCTCGGGCTCGGGATGGAAGATCGCGACCGGCGAGCGCTCCCCGAGCTCGACCACCTCGGCGAAGCTGTGGTCGGCCTTGCCCTCGATGACGATCACGTGGCGCAGCTCGGGCAGGCGCGCGCGGAACGTCGCGACCCGGTCCGCGATCGTCTGGGTCGAGACGACGAGGACCTTCGCGCCGGAGTCCTTGAGGATGTACTCCCACTCGTCGTCGTGCTGCGCCTCGTACATCGGCGCGAACGACGCGCCGAGGCCGTAGGTCGCGTACGCGGCGGTGGCCCACTCGGGTCGGTTGTTCGAGATGATCGCGACCACGTCGCCGCGCCCGACACCGAGCGCGCTGAGCCCGGCCCGGAACGCGTCCGTGGTGCGGCGGAACTCGCCGTACGTGGTCCACACCCAGCGTCCGTCGCGCTTCACGCCGAACAGCGGACGCGAGGGATGCTGGTCGGTGCTCTTCTCGTAGATCTCGACCAGGGTGCCGAACATCGGCTGGAACGACATGCTCGAAGTATAATCCTTTTTCCGTCTCGTTCTTTACGGCCTGTGCGGCTCGAGGTGCCTCCAGGCCCTGGGCAGCGACACGTCTCGATTGGGATTGGGCGGCGGCACGTTGACCGTCGCCGGCGGCTTCCAGCCCATCGCCTTCATCACCTCGAAGACGTGGACCATGTTGAGCATGTCGTGGCTGTAGCAGAACCGCCCGCCGCCCGCGTAGTAGAGGATCGACAGACCGGGGACGAACCAGCGCTTGCCGTCGGGCCCTTCGCCGAGCACCTGGTCCCACTGGCTGACCACGCGGTGGCCCTCGACCATGATCCAGTTCTCCGGCGTGTACCAGCCGTGCCCGGTGAGCCCGGACATCGACGTCTCGAAGAACTCGCGGATCGCCTCGCGCCCCTCGATGCGGCCCCACGCCGGGTCGATGTAGGCCGCGTCCTCGGTGAAGAAGTCGGCGAGCGCCGACCAGCGCTGCCGTCCGGCGTCGATCTCGTCGCGCAGGGCGACGAAGCGCTCGTAGGTGTCGCGGGCCTCGCGTTCGATCGCGTTCGGCATCTCGGGCCTCCCTTCGGCTCCGGCGACGCTCCGGCGTCGCCCCGATGTCCCGCTGTACTTCAATCGGCCCGAGGGGCGGAAGCGCGCGGCCGACGGCATCTCGAGATCGGTCGTTCGCTCCGTCGTGCGCCGCGCGGCGCGGGAGCGAGCGGAGGGGGTGGGATTCGAACCCACGAGACCCTCGCGGGCCTGCCGGTTTTCAAGACCGGTGCCTTCAACCGCTCGGCCACCCCTCCGTGACCGCCGATTGAAGCAGTTTGCGCGCGGCGGCGCATCTCCGTGACGTCGAGATGCGCACTGCGGGACGTGCGCACGAGCTCGCGGTCAGCGCGGCCTGCGGGCGCGCGGCTCGCGCAGAGCCGTGTGCGGCGTGTCCCGCGGCGGTCCGATCCAGGCGCCGGATTGGTGCGCGAGCGATGGTGGCCGCTTGAGGGTCGCGTCGGCGTCCCGGTGGCACATCACGCAGATGCAGTTGCCGCTTTCGTCGAGCTTCCAGCCGATCGCGAGGAGCAGGTGCCAGTCGCTCGCGCTCGCCGTCTGGCCACACCGAGAACAGCTCCATTCCATGTTGCGCTCCGGCCGTCGGTTGAAGACCTGCGCCGCGCGGGGTGTTCGGGGATGCGGCTCGAGGAAGCTCCGCCACATGGGGGCGGGTTGTCAAGAACAATCGGACAGGGTTGAGAAAAAAATTGGCGTGGCGCCCGCGTGCGCGGGGCGGCGTCGGGACGCGCGTCGGCTGGCGCTGCGTCGACCCGCGCGGCGCGTCGTGGCGACACGGCAAAGCCGCTATCATCGAGCATGGCCGCCTACGCCAAGGCGCTCGAGGAGCTGTACCGGAGCCGCCCGCAGGACTTCGTCGCGGCGCGAAAGCGCCTCGCGGCGGACCTCCGGCAGGCCGGCGAGCGGGATGCCGCCGCGCGCCTGGCGAAGCGCCGCCGACCGCCGGCGTCGGCCTGGGCGGTGAACCAGCTCTACTGGCGCCAGCGAAAGGCCTTCGACTCGGTGCTTGACGCCGCGGCCAAGCTGCGCGACGGCGACGTCGGGGCTGCGAAGGACTACCGTCGCGGGCTCGGCGAGCTGCGCCGCCGCGCCGAGGAGCTGCTGCGCGAGGTCGGCCTCGGGGCGAGCGACGCGACGCTGCGCCGCGTGAGCGCGACGCTGGCCGCGATCGCCGCCGCGGGCGGCTTCGACCCGGACCCGCCGGGCGCGCTCGAGGACGACCGCGACGCGCCGGGCTTCGACGCCTTGACGCTCGCTGCGGGCGACGACGGCGGCGCGGCGCGCAGCAAACCCGCGCGCGAGACCGAGAAGCGAGAGCGGGCGACCGCTCACGGCCGGAGCGCCGCCGAGCCGGTCGGGCGCGCACCCGAGCGCGACAAGCGCGACGCGGCGCGCGAGAAGCGCGACGCCGAGCGCGAGCAGCGGCGAGCCGAGCGCGCCGAGCGCAAGCGTCTCGCCGCGGAGCGCAAGCGACGCGACGCCGAGCGCCGCCGCCTGCGCGCCGAGCTGCGCAGCGCCGCCGACGACGTGCGGAAGAAGGAGAAAGTGGCCGAGCAGCTACGCGACGAGCTCCGTCGTGCCGAGGAAGCGCTCGCCGCCGCGCGCAGCGCGGCGGAGGATCTCGAGCGGCGGCTCGACGACCTCGAGCAGGAGAACGAGCGGCCCCCCGTCGACAGCCGCGACGGAGCGCGATAGCGTCGAAGCGAGGAGATTCACGATGCAGCTTTTCGGCATCGTCGTCCTTCTCGCGCTGCTGCTCGTCCCCTCCGCCGAGGCGACCGTCTACATGTGGAACGACGCGGAGGGCGACCTCGTCCTGACCAACGATCCACGCCAGGTGCCCGAGGACCCGCAGCATCCGGTGAGGACCTTCGAGACCGTGGACGGCGCGGCCGCCGCCGAGGCGCGAGCGAGCGCCGCGACGGCGCCCGGTGCGGCGCCGCAACGAGCGGCCAGCGGACAGCCCGGCACGCACGGCGCGCAGGCCGCGGCGAAGGAGCAGGGCGACCCCCAAGGGCAGCCGTCGGTGAGCGGCGCGGTCGCGGCGGCGGGGACGTCCGGCGCAGCGACGCGCGGCGGCGCGCGCGTGCTCGGGCAGAGCGAGACGTCCGGGGCGTCCGAGCGGATCCTCGGCGCGCGCTCGGGCGAAGCCGCCGGGCCGCTTGCCGGCGCGGACGGCGACGGCGCGGCGGACGACCAGGGCTCGACGCAGCAGAGGGCGACGATCGACCCGCGCGCGCTCTTCGAGGAGGCGGCGCAGCGCGAGCCGCCGCGCGTCGTGGTCAGCATCGTGCCACCGACGGAGCGAGCGGGCTCGAGCTTCGACCGCCGCGGCGCGAGGTCGCGCGACCTCGAGGGCGGCGGCTCGTCGCTCGGCCGCGACGACCGCATCGGTGGCTTCGGCGGCGGAGGCCTGGGTGGGAACGATCTCGGCCGCGGCGGCGGGTTCGGCGGCGCCATGAGCCAGCGCCGCGGCACCTTCGGCCGCGGCGCCCGCGGCCTCGGCGGGCGCTAGAAACAGCCTCGCGAGCGTCGCGGGCAGCGGGCTCGCCGAACCTCAGCCGCGCGGCCCGCGCGGCTGCCTGGCATCCGCGCGCTGCGAGCTCGCATCGCGTCCCGTGGTGCCTCTCTCGACGCCCGCCGAGCGCGCGGGCCCCTTGCGGTAGACGCGGCACTTCGCGCACAGCGCGCCGATCTGCTCGCCCTCCGACTCGGTCGGCTCGACGAGCCAGCCCATCGACAAGACCATGTCGACGTTCGACGCCACCGCTTCACACCCGCATTCGGTACAGCACCAGATCGGCATCCGTGTCCTTCCTGGCCGCGGCGTTGAGGCGATCGGTGGGAGGCGGTAGTCGGGTCCGGGACGCGTGACGGTATCGTGCGCGGCCGATGCAAAGCAAGGTTTTGCTGCACGCGGGGAGGAAGCGATGCGGTGGAGGATCCGGCGACAGAGGCGCGCGACGTGTGCGACGGCGCGCGCAACGAGGCGCGAGAAAGGGCACGAGACGACGGGCGCGAGACGACGACGGCAAGCCCCACCGTGCACCGCCGCGACGCTCGCGCTGCTGCTCGCCCTGCTCGCCTCACGCAGCGCGAGCGCGATCGGCGAGCCCAAGGTGCTCGAGCGCTATCCGGTGTGCGAGGCCTCGGCGGCGCTCCTGGTGCCGTGCGGGGAAGAGGGCACCTGCGTCTGGGTCGCGGACAACGAGCACGACCGTGACCTCTTCGCCTACGACGTCGAGAAGGACGGCACGCTCGTGCCGCGCGTCCCCTGGCAAATTTCGCTCGGCAAGGCGCGCGTCGACGACATCGAGGCGCTGGCCCGCGACGGCGACGGCGTGCTCGCCTTCGGCTCGCACGGCCGCGACTCGAAGTGCCGTCTGCGCGAGGAGCGCGCCGGCGTGGCGCGCGTCCGGCTGCGCGATCTCGCGACGGAGCTTCTGACCTCGGGCAAGCACTGGCGCCGTCGGCTCGAGCACTGCGACGGCGAGCTGATCGTGCACACGACCGATCCCGCACGCAGAGCGCAGCGCAGCGCGGTGTGCGACGCGATCGTCGCCGCCGACAGGGCGTCCGAGAAGGTCGCCGGCTCCGAGGACGAGTGCCCGGGCGACGCGTTCAACATCGAGGGCGCGGCGGCGGTTCCGGGGGAGAACGGCACGAGCCGGATCTGGATCGGGCTGCGCGCGCCGCTCGTCGAGAGGCGTGCGGTCCTGCTGCGTCTCGTCCCCGAGATCGTGCGCGACGGCAACATCGCCTTCGACGCCGTCGCGACCGTCGACCTCGGCGGCCGCGGCATCCGCGAGCTCTCGTACGCGGACGGCTTCGTCTGGGGCATCGCGGGGAGCGTCGAGGACAGCGATCGGCCGAGCGTGCTCTGGCGCATGCCGGCCGCGCTGCTGCGCGACGGGGCGACGATCCTGCGCGTCCAGACCGCGACCGAGACCTTGCCGCCCACGGCGGAGGGATTGGTGATCCAGCCCGAGGCGCGGCGCGCGATCGTCCTCGCCGACGGCGACACCGACAAGAAGAAGAAACGCTGCGTGGTCCCGGCGCGCCAGCTGGTCGTGCCGCTGTTCTGACGCGGAGTCGAGCGGTGCGCGACGCGCGCGCTTTACGAGCGCCGTCGCGCACGGCAAGTTGTCGCGCCTTGGACACCTTGGAGACGGAGCAGGAGAGCGGGCGCACGCTCGACCACGTCCTCACGTGGCTCGCCGTGCTGCTCGCGACGGCGTGGCTCGCGTGGGTGCAGTTCTCCTTCACGGGCCTCTACGACCTCGACAGCTACTTCCACGTCCGCGCCGCCGAGCAGCTCGCCACGCACGGCGTGCAGAAGACCTTCCCGCAGGCGGTGCACAGCACGTGGGCCGATGCGTACAGCGACAAGGACTTCCTGTTTCACGTCCTGCTGCGGCCGTTCATCGCGGGCGGCGATTTCCGCCTCGGCGGCAAGTGGTACGTCGTCTTCCTGGACTTCCTGGTGCTGGCGGCGTTCGCGTGCGCGCTGCGCGCGCTCGGCGTGCGCTTCGGCGCGCTGTGGGTGCTGCTGCTGATCGCGGCGAGCCCGTACTACGTGACGCGACTCTCCTCGGTGCGTCCGCACATCCTGGGGCTCGCGTTCGTGACGCTCGAGGTCGCGCTGCTGGCGAAGGACCGCTGGAAGACGCTGTTCGTCGTCTCGGCGCTGCACGTGCTCGCGCACTCGTCGTTCCTGCTGCTACCGGCGCTGCTCGCGGCGCGCATCGTCGTGGCGCTCGTGCACCGCGAGGGCTTTCCGCTGCGCACGACGCTCGGCGTGCTCGCCGGGATCGTCGTCGCCTCGCTCGCGCACCCGTACTTCCCGAACAACCTGACCGTCGCGGAGCAGATCGTCGACATCGTACGCACCGTCGGCGGGAGCGGGGCGGCGATTCCGCCCGAGGCGTTCGGCAGCGAGCTGCGTCCGGCGAGCTGGCAGTCGTTGCTCGCGCAGTTCCCGGGCTGGGCGCCGGCGATCGTCGGGCTCGTCGCGCTCTTCGCCGTGCGCGGTCGCGCCGCCTGGGACCGCACGCTGACCTACCTCGCGCTGCTGGGCGTCGGCGCGCTCGTCCTCGCGCTGCGCTCGCGGCGCTTCGTCGACGTGCTCGTCGTCGCGGCGCTGCTGCTCGCGGGCGCGCTGTGGACGCGCGTCGCGGGCCGCGAGCCGCTGCCGCGGCTGCTCCGCGCGCGGCCGGCGGTCGCGTGGCCGCTCACGGTGCTGGCGTGCGGCTTCGTTGCGTTCTCGCTGCTGCGCGTGCAGGAGGTCCGCGACAACTTCGCGCGTCAGGCCTACGGCGACGTCTACGCGCCGGCGATGGCCGCGCTCACGCAGCTCGCCGCGCCGGACGAGCTCGTCTACCACGTGTCGTGGATGGACTTCGCGGTGCTCTACGCGTTCCGTCCGAATGGCCGCTACGTCTCGGGTCTCGACCCGATCTTCCTCTACCAGAAGGATCCGCAGCTCTTCGCGAAGAACCTCGCGCTGTCGCGCGGTCGGGCGCGTGACGCGGCGCGGATCATCGGCGAGGACTTCGGCGGGCGCTGGGTGTTCGTCACGCACCAGCCGCGCGACGCGGCGTTTCGCCAGCTCCTCGCGCGCAGCGCGGGCGTGCGGCTCCTCTACGACGACGGCTTCGCGCAGATCTGGCAGGTCGGCGAACAGCCGCGCCCGCTTCCGGCGCCGCCGGCGTAGCGCGGCGTGAATGCACGGCGCTCCCGCACGTCTGAGGGGGCGCTGCGCGGGGCGGCGGCACACGCGCGAGGCGCGTGCGGCGAGAGTGACGGCTGCTGCGCCCGCGTCGTTGCCTGCCTGCTTCTCGCTTGGGGGAAAGGTACCGCCTCGCCTTGGGGTGGGGGGTGGGGGAAGCGGACCGTGCGAGCGCGTGGGTGGCGGCGCGACGCGAGCGCAGCAGCGTCGGGGCCCCGTGGCGACCGCGCCCTGGGGGGAGGGGGCAGGGGCGGTCGCGTTGATGGGGCGTCCTACTGCGGCGGGATGTTGGGAAGCGACGTCACGAGGAGGCTGCGTCTTCCGCTGCTGAACTGAACGTCGCTGTCGATGAACGATTCCACCAGACGGGAGTCGGCTTGGTCCGTCGCCCGTGCGCGCAGACCGAGCAGCGCGCCGACGCGAACGAACTCGGGATCGTTCAGGACCAGGAGGAAGGTGTCGGTTTCGGTGGAAGTGGTGGTCTCGTTCATGCCGGGGCGGAGTAACAATGCTCGTGCCACTTCGAGCGTCCGTCGTCGACGCAACGAGGTGCGGCAGAGGCTACGGCGCACGCGCAGAAGAAACTCCCGACTCGTGCAACGCGAATCGGAGAAAAGCGCAGAAGATCGAGGGTTGGGGCGTGCGCGGCGCGCCGACCGCTGCGTTGCGCGCGTCGGCTGGGGACGACGCCGTCGCTGCCGTGCGGATCGATCAATCTCGCGCGAGCGTGCACGCGTGCAGGCTGTCCTTGCGACTTGCCTTGCGCGTCGAGCCCTGCGGAGAGACCGTGGCGTGAGGCCGCTCAGCGGCCACGCCGTGCGAGCGGAGAGAGAGGGATTCGAACCCTCGATACGGTTTTACCCGTATACGCGCTTAGCAGGCGCGCGCCTTCGACCACTCGGCCATCTCTCCAAGCACGTTTTCCGCGTGACCCCTCCTACTAATGCCTCGTCTCGGAGGCCGCAAGGCGCTCGCGCTGCGACCGCCCGACCTGGCGGGCTTGCGAGGACGCCCGTGGGACCGCGAAAGAGACGTGCCGTGCAGAGGTCACTGGACACCCGCAAGCGTTATGGCTACCTACCCGTGTCCGAACGGCTGATGCGCCCTTAGCTCAGCTGGATAGAGCGTCTGACTACGGATCAGAAGGTCGGGAGTTCGAATCTCTCAGGGCGCGCGCAGGAAAGCCCCCGGAAACGGGGGCTTTTCCTTTTTCGGGGGCATTCCTCGGCGACGGCCCTCGAGCCGCCCTGCCGGCACGGCCGGCCGTCCTGGCGGCTCTCCGATCCCGACGTCGGTCCGTCGGGTGGGCGTTGCCGCCGGCGACGGGCAGGTGCTTGGCAGGCGGTGCTGCCGGGGCACGGATCGGGATCGTCGAGCCGGCGCGGCGTGCTCGCGCGCTTTCTCGCATGTGCTTGACGCGGCACGCGACGCCGCAGCGTGTCACGACGCCGCGAGCGAACGAGCCTTCGCTCGCACGGCCGTCAAACGCTCGCACGACCGTGAAAATCGTCAAGTATCGAGCAAACCCCCTTGTGTCGCCGGGCGCGCCGGCATAGCTCCTTGTCGTTCGCTTCCTCCTTTCTCGGCGCATCTCGGTAGACGGTAGACGACACGAGGCGGCTATGTTCGCGTGGCATTGCGAGTCGTGCGGCGCCCCAGCCGACGTTTCCAGCGCCTATCTGGTGAAGGCGATGGGCTGGGCGGTGACGCGCAAGGAAGAGGGACGTCGTCAGACCGCCATCTGCCCGCGCTGTCTGAGCACGGCCCGTCCGGTGGAGCGCTTCTCGCGCCTGGAGACCGAACGCGCCGCGACGCAGGGCGCGCTGCGCGTCGGGCGCTGAAGGCCCCCGGCGACGTCGCTCGCCTCCGACGATGCTCGGTCGGTCTCGGGGAATCCCCTAAGCGCTTCTCCTCCAAACCCCGACGGTACGCGCAGCGGTCTCGTCGACGGCATGGCGCGTGCGTAGAGCCACGGACGGTATGGCGCCGATCCGCATCGTGATCGCCGATGATCACGTGTTCGTGCGAGCCGGCATCCGCGCGCTGGTCGAGCGGATGCCCGATCTCGAGGTGGTCGGCGAGGCGAGCGACGGCGCCGAGGTGATCCGCCTGGTCGAAGAGACGACGCCCGACGTCGTGCTGATGGACGTCGCCAGACCCGGCTTCGACGGAGCCGAGGCCACGGCGCGCGTGCTGCGGGCGAGCCCGACGACGCGCGTGGTCGCGGTGTCGGTGCACGCGGATCCCGAGTCCGTGCTGCGCGCGATCGATGCCGGAGCGTCGGGCTACGTGCTGAAGGACGCGAGCGTCGTCGAGCTCGAGCTCGCGATCCACGCCGCGCTCGAGGGCGGCACGTTTCTGAGCCCACGCGTCTCGGGCCTGGTGGTCGAAGCGTACCGGCGACGCTCGACGGGGCAGGGCGGCGAGGCAGGGACGGACGTCCACCCGGCGTCGGATCGCGCACGGCTCGCACGCCTCACGCCGCGCCAGCGCCAGATCCTGCAGCTCGTCGCCGAGGGCGCCTCGTCGCGCTCGATCGCGCGTCGCCTCGAGCTCAGCGTCAAGACGATCGAGAGCCACCGCGCGCAGCTCATGGAGCGGCTCGGCATCCACGACGTCGCCGGCCTCGTGCGCTTCGCGATCCGCGCGGGGCTCGTGCGCGTCGAGCCGTGACGGACGCGGCGCGCCCGGCTCGACGAGGGCGGAGCCGGCTTCGGCAACGCGTGCGAGACGGCGCCGGGTCCGGGCGCCGGGGGCGGCGCCATCGGGCCGCCAGCGCCGCCCGCGCCGGGACGCGCGTGCGGGTGTCGCTGCGGCTCGCCGGGGAGTCAACGTAGGCGACTGCGGCAAAATTCCACATTCGCTGGCGCGCGCGCATCTGCTATGGCCTCGCCTCAAGATCCCGATGTGCGCATCGGGAGGGGCGGGTCAGCGTCTTGATCAAGCAGCAACGAGCCCCAGGGAGTTGTGCATGAGGACCTCGCGATGGACCGCGGTGCTGGCTGGGATGGTGTTGGTGGGGATCGCAACACGCGTTCTCGCCGCCGGACCGCCGATCGAGGCGTACACCATCTTCGGTGAGAACGGCGTGATCATCGGCTTCGACTCCGACATCGTCGGCCTGGTGGGCGCTCGCAACGAGCATCCGGTCACCGGTGACGCCGTGCGCCTGCAGGGGCGGGCGACCATCGACGGCGACGTACGCAGCGGCGGCGACGTCAATCTACAAAATAATGCCGCGGTGTTCGGAACCGTCTACCGCGCGCCGGGAACGACCCTGTCGCTGGGCTCGAACTCGACCGTCGGCGGCGACGTGGTCGGCGATCCCATGTTGCCCGATCTGCCCGCACCGACGCCGTTCACCTGCCCGACCGGCGGCCAGAACTTCAGCGGCGGCAACAACCAGTCGCTGTCCCTCGGCCCGGGCACCTACGGCGCGCTCAGCTTCGGCGGCCGCTTCAACCTCACGCTCGACGGCGCGGGCGACTACTTCTTCCAGTCGATCAACGCCGGCAACGGCTCGACGCTGAGGGTGACGCAGTTCGGGACGCGCGTCTTCGTCTGCGGCGCGGCGCGCTGGGGCTCGGTCAACGTCACGGTCGCGAACGGCGGCGCGTGCGGCTTCCGCCTCGAGACGCACGCCACCGGCGCGAACGCCTTCCAGGCGGGCGGCAACTCGAACTGGATCGGCAACGTGTTCGCGCCGAACGGCGAGATCCACATCGGCTCGGGCGGCTCGCGGGGCACGTTCGTCGGTCAGCTGTTCGCGAACGGGATCGACATCGAGCACTCGATCGCGGGCATCGCGGACAACTGCGTGAACCCCCCGCCGCCTCCGCCGCCCGGTGAGGTCGGCAAGGACGCGACCATCCTGCACTTCCAGAAGAACCGCAACAACGGCGCGAACCTGACGCTGCGCGTGGAGCGGCAGATCCGCTCGCTGGTCGGCTTCGACGTGCGCAACGTCGACTTCGCGAACGTCACGAGCGCGCAGCTCGTCCTCACCATCTCGAACAACGGCTTCGACGTACCGCCGTTCTCGCCGCCCTCGGGCTGGCCCGCCGGCGGCGGCCCGGTGTACGCCGCGCGCCTCAACGACGGCTTCGAGGACTGGGCCGAGGGCAACGGCAACAACTACCCGGTGCCGAACAATCCCAAGGGCACCGGCTGGGGCGTCACCTGGAACTGCAGCACCGACACCAACATCGCGAACCAGAAGCCCGACTGCTTCGGCGTCGCCCGCTGGAAGACGGGCGGCAAGAAGGTGCAGGGGCCGGCGCGCGGTCCCGCGGTCGTCACCAACGATCTGCCCGACGGAACGCAGATCGTCATCGACGTCACCGAGGACGTGAAGGCCGGCCTCGGCCCGAATGACGAGCAGTTCATGACCTGGTTCATCTACAAGCCGGGTCCGGGCTCGGTGGCGTTCTACTCGCGCGAGGGTGCGGAGGCGGCCGGCAATCCGGCGCTCGCGCCGGCGCTGGTGATCCAGTAGCGCGACGGCTCGACGCGCTGCGGTAGCGAGGTCGTGCGGAGCGCGGTCCGGGGCGTTCGTCCCGGGCCGCGCTCCGTTACGCCTTCGGCGTCCGCGTCGCGTCGTGTCCGGACGCGTGCGACGTCGGCGCGAGCGCGACGTCCGCGAGAGCGCGGGCCCGGGCGAAGAGCGCGTCAGCCCTGCTCGCGGAGCGGCGCCGCGCCGGACGAGGAAGAAGCAGAAGGCGAAGCCGCGTCCGCCGCGAGCGGCTCCACGCGCGGCGTGCGCGGCACGTAGGCGAAGCTGCCCTTGCGCAAGCTCACGAACGCGAGCTCGGGCACGCTGAACAGCGCGCCGCGCAGGCCGGCGACCACCAGGTCCGTCTCGCCGGCGGGCAGCAGCGCCAATCCGACGGCGCCCGCGCCGAGGCCGGCGGCGAGGTTGAGCGCGCCGAACAGCGGCCGCAGCGGTCCCGCGTCGTCGGTGAAGAAGAGGAAGGCCGAGTCCTCGTCGTTCGGCTCGTAGACCGTCGAGGTCAGCACGTTCGACTCGCGCAGGAAGACCAGCAGGTCGTTCTCCTGGGCGTACATCTCCTCGAGCCGCGCGCGGCGGTAGGACGGCAGCTCGAGGCTGGCGGCGACGTCGTACTCGCTCGCGACCGCGCGCGCGGAGACGAACGGGATGAAGTGCAGACCCTCGTCCGGCGCGACGCAGCCGCCGAGGCGCGCGCGCGAGCCGGCGCAGCTCGGCGCGCGGAGTTCATTCGTGGACCGGACGTTGGCGACGCCGCCGTCGCCCTCGTCGTCGAGCGCCAAGGCGATCTCGCGGAAGATCTCCGACACGCAGTTGCGCCGCACGAGGTCGTAGGCGTAGACCTCGCGCAGCCGCGCCTCGTAGCGGGCGAGCGAGGCCTCGAGCGCCGCGAGACGCGCCCCGAGCTGCTCCTTCGACGCCGTCTCGAGCGTCGGTGCTTGACGGGGAGCGCTGCGCCCCGGCAGCAGCGGCCCCGGCGCGACGCGCAGGGGCGCGCCCGAGAGCGTCGCGTCGTGCAGCTCGAGGAAGCGGTTGGTCGCGGTCTCGAGCGCGGTGTACTTGGCCTCGGGAACCCCACCCGTCGCGACCAGCGCGCGGCGCGCGGCCGTGAGGTCCGCGCGGGCGTCGTCGAGCAGGGCGGGGAGGTGCTGCGCGTGGGCGCGCACGTGCTCCTCGGGCAGGACGGTCGCGTCCTCGGGGTAGGCGTCGAGGACGACGAGCTGCCCGCTCGCGATGCTGCGCGCGAGCGTCGCGAGCCGCGCCATGCCGAGCAGTAGCGCGACGCCCCAGTCCGGGCGGGACGACGCCGCGAGCGCGACGAGCTGCGTCTCGAGCTGACGCGCCCAGGCGTGCAGCGCCTCGATCTCGTCCGCGGCGAGCGCGGTCTCCGGGAGCGACGTCGCGCGTACGACGCGCGGCTCGAGCACCGCGCCGTGCTGCAGGACGTCGAGCGCCGCCTCGGCGGCGAGGAGCTCGATCGTGCGCTGCGCGAGCGACGGCGCGCTCGCCGGGTAGCGGTGTGGCGCGACGTCCTCGGGCGGTGCTGCGACCACCGGACGAAGCTCTGCGAGCGCGCGCCGGGTCTCGCGCGCGCGACGCGCGAGCAGGTCGCCGTGCTGCTCCTCGATTCGCGCACGCAGCGCGGCGAGCGTCGCACGGTCGAGCGCCGCGTCGTCGCACGCGGCGGCGTCCGCGTCGAGCGCGCTCGCAAACAGGCCCGCTCCCGGAACCGCGAGCACGGGCGGCGAGCCTGCGGCCTGCGCGGCGAGCAGATCGCGGTCGGCGCGCAGCGCGTCGAGCAGCGCGAACTGCTGCTCCTCGAGCAGGAAGCGATGGTTGAAGCGGCGGCGCAGCAGCGTCGCGGTCTCGGGCGCGACGCGCACGCGCTGCACGTGCACGTCGCGGTTCTGCAGGCCGCCGTAGACGTGCAGGAAGCCGTCCGCGTCGTCGCGGTGCAGCCGCAGCACGCCCTCGGGGTGGTACTGGAAGTGGTAGGTCTCGTCGCCGAAGCGGATCGCGGCGTGGCCGCCGCTCGCGCTGCCCTCGTTGGCCTCGACGTGCAGGTAGTCGAAGAACGCCGCAGGCTCGGAAGCCGCGAGCGACGGTGCAGCGAGCAGCGTCGCGCCGAGCGCTGCCGCGAGCAGCGTCGGAGCGCGCCGCGGCGCGCGAGACCAGCGCATCGATCAGGCCTGGCCGTCGTAGCCGCGCTGGATCTCGCGCCGGCGCTCGACGTCGCCGCCGGCGAGCGCGTCGCCGAGCGCGGTCGCACGCTCGCTCGACGCGGCGGCGCGCCGCAGACCCTCACCGATGCCGATCCAGGTGGCGGGCGTCGCCTGCCAGTCGGTGATGCCGTGACGGCGCGCCACCGCGGCGAGCCCGCGCTGGAAGCCCTCGACGTCGCCGTCGCCGCTCGCGTACGCGGCGGTGAAGTCGCGCACGTCCTCCTGGTAGAGCGACGCCGCGTGCTGGTTGCCGCTCGACGGCGAGCTGCTCTCGCTCGACTCGGAGATGCTCTTGCCGCTCGCCGACACCGAGTCCGAGATGCTGCGCGAGCTGTAGTAGAACGAGCACCCGCTCGCGACGACGCACGCCATCGCGAGCGCGACGAAGGAGCCTTCGATTCTCGTCTTCACGTTTGCCTCCGGCCACGCGCCGCGCGCGTGGTTCTCGAGTCGATCAACATCCCGATTCGTCGCCTGCTTCAAGACGGGCGCGCAGCTCGGCGACGAGCGTCGGCCGCGCGGCGAGCCAGGCGTCCCAGCTCGAGACGTCGTCGGGCAGGGGGACGAGCGGCGTCCAGCGGACGCCGTGCGCGTCGCGGATCAGCAGACCGACCGCCTGCGCTTCCGCCGTGTACGCGACCGCGCCGACCGACGAGGCGACCACGCGTACGACCGGCACCACGAGGGCGGCGCCGCAGCGCCGTGCCGCGCAGGCGAGCAGCCGCTCCTCCTCATGCCGCATGCAGCGGCGCTTCGCGCACTCGCTCATGGACCGCAAGCGCGCGGCGCCGCCGCCACTCGTGCACGAGCAGCACGCGGACGAGGCGCAGCGGACGCACGCGGGCTTCGAGCCTGAGATCGATCGCGAGCCAGCCCTCGAGCGTCCAGCGCGGGATGATGCGCACCGCGCGCTCGGGATCGGCGAGCGCCTGCAGCGCGCAGGCGAGGCCGTACGCCTGTCCGGTCTGCGCCGGGTCGTCGAGCGCGAGCTCGATCCAGCCGCGGGGGCGCTCGATGACGACGGCACGGGTCTGCAGCGCGCGCAGCGCAAGCGCGGCGTACTCCGCGAGACGTTGCGCTCGCTCGTGCACGGTCGTTCCGCGAGGTCGGCGTTTCTCGCGCGTGTCGCGCGGCGTCGCGCTCGCGTCGGCGGACGTCGTCGCGCGCGCGTCGTCGGACCGCGGCGGCTTCGACGGTGCAGCTTCGGGCGGCGTCGGCGTCACCGTCGAGGACGTCGGGCGTCGGCGCAGCGCGCGGCTCCCTCGCAGGACGCCGAGCGCACGCCAGCGGAAGCGCAGCTCGAAGCCGCGCTCGACGTCGCCGCGCACGCACAGCGCGAGCCGCACCGGCGGCAGCAGCAACAGGACGACGACGAGCGCGAGCGCGACGAGGATCGCGCCCGCGATGGCGAGCGCGCTGCTCAGGCCTGGTCCTGTTGCTTGCCCTGATCCTCGTTCTCGGCCCTGGCCGAGCCGTCGCGGTCGGAAGGCAGCGCGGCGCTCGCGGAGGACGCTTCGGGCAGCGGCAGGCCGAGCTGGCGCAGGACGCTCGGCAAGAGCTCGATCGCGCGCAGCACCGTCGCCGAGCGCGAATCCTTGAGCGACAGGAGCTGCGCTCGTCCCTCGCCGTCGACGACGATGAACGCCTGCGGATCGACCGACAACCCACCGCCGATGGCGCTCGACTCGACGCCCGACGGGGTCTCGTTGCGCGACCCCGCGGTGCCGGTGCCGAAGCCGAGCGTCACCTTGCTCACCGGGATGATCGTCGTGTCGCCGGAGCGGATCGGGGCGCCCACCACCGTCTCCGACGCCGAGATCTCCCGCATCCCGGCGAGCAGCGCCGTGATGATCTTGCTGACGTCCATGTGCCTTCCTCCTCCCCCATCGGCCGGGCGAGTGTGCCGCTTTACGACGCGGGTGGAAAGACCGACGCGCCCCGCGCTTTACGCCTGCGACGGCAGTCTCTAGAGTTCGACCGAATGGCACGGCTGCAGCGGACACGGCGCAACACGGTGCAGCGCCAAGGCCTCGTCTGGCTGCTGCTGCTCGGCGGCTTCCTGCTCTTCCTCTGGCTGCTGAGCCCGATCCTGCTGCCGTTCGTCCTCGGGATGGCGATCGCGTACTTCCTCGACCCGGTCGTCGACCAGCTGCAGCGCATCGGCATCTCGCGCGGCATCGCGGCGGCGATCATCATCATCGGCTTCTTCTTCGTCGGCACGCTGATCTTCGTCTTGCTGCTGCCGACGGTGCTCGAGCAGATCGCCGGCCTGATCACGCGCATGCCGGACTACTTCGTCGCGCTGTTCGACCTTGGACGCTCGCTGATCGAGCGCGCGCTCGCGTCGCTCGATCCGAGGGACGTCGAGCAGCTCAAGGCGCCGCTCGCGGCGGCCGTGCAGCGCGCCGCCGGGTTGCTCGCGACGTTGCTCAACGGCCTCGTCGACCGCGGCGTGCGCATCGTCAACGTCATCACGCTGCTGTCGATCACGCCGCTCGTCGCGTACTACCTGCTGCGCGACTGGCCGAAGGTCGTGGAGACGGTCGACAGCTGGCTGCCGCTCGAGCACGCGGAGACGATCCGCGCGCAGGCGCGGGCGATCGACAACGTGCTCGCCGGCTACGTCCGCGGCGTCGCGACCGTATGCTTGACGCTGGGCGCGTTCTACGCCGTGGCGCTGACGGCCGTCGGCCTCAACTTCGGCCTCACGATCGGGCTCCTCGCGGGCCTGATCTCGTTCATCCCGTACGTCGGGACGTTCGTCGGGCTCGTCACCTCGGTCGGCGTCGCGACGCTGCAGTTCTGGTCCGACTGGACCATGATCCTGGTGGTGTTCGGCATCTTCATGGCGGGGCAGGTGCTGACGGACTACGTGCTGACGCCGCGGCTCGTCGGCGATCGGATCGGGCTGCACCCCCTGTGGGTGATCTTCGCGCTGTTCGCGGGCGGCTCGCTGTTCGGCTTCCTCGGCATCCTGCTCGCGATGCCGGTCGCGGCGGCGATCGGCGTGCTCGCCCGCTTCGCGATCACCCAGTACAAGGAATCGAACCTCTACCTCGGCGAGGAGACGCCGGCCGAGGCGCGCGCGCAACGCGCCGCGGGCGAGGCGGCGCCGCTGCCGCGTCCCGCGCCGCAGGCGGAGACGCCGGCCGAGGACGCGCCGGCGGCTACCGGGCCGGCGACCGCGAAGCATGAGCTCGCCTGAGCTCGACGCGCGCCAGGTCGGCGACGGCGTGCGGATCAAGCTGCGCGTCGTGCCCGGGGCGAAGCGCGACGCGATCCTCGGCCTGCACGGCGACGCACTGCGGATCTCGGTGCGCGCCGCGCCCGAAAAGGGGCGCGCCAACGAGGCGGTCGAGCGTCTGCTGGCGCAAGCGCTCGACGTGCAGCCGTCGAGCGTCGAGCTCGTCCGCGGCACCTCGGGCCGCGACAAGATCGTGCACGTCCGCGGCATCGATCTGGCGACCGTGCGACAGCGGCTCGGCGCCGCGCAGAGCGCCGCCGACCGCTGAGCGGACGGCCACACGCGCCGCGCGAACCGCGCCACGCACGGACGCGCGCCGCCACGGCTTCGGCGCGGAATCCGTCATTCTTCCCACGCCTTCGCGGCCGGAAAGTGCTACTCTCGGCGCGGCGAAGTCGACGCCGAGGGCATGACTCCAGCAGAGCGCAGCACGGATTCGCCGGACGAATCCTTCGACCACTGCCTCGCGTGCGGCGCGGACAGCCCCGCCGGTGCGCGCTTCTGTCGCCGCTGCGGACGACCGATGGCGGCGCTCGCGGTCGAGCAGCAGGGCGGCGGGCGCTGCGACGTGCGCGGTCCGCTGCGCGCGGAGCACAAGCAGGTCACGGTGCTGTTCGCCGACGTGCAGGGCTCGATGGCGATCTCCGAGCGCCTCGATCCCGAAGAGTGGTACCGGATGATGGTCCGGCTCTTCGTGATCCTCGCCGAGAACGTGCAGCGCTTCGGCGGCGTCGTGAACCGCTTCACGGGCGACGGCATCATGGCGCTGTTCGGCGCGCCGGTCGCGCAGGAGGACCACGCGCAGCGCGCCTGCCACGCGGCGCTCGCGATGAAGCGGTCGCTCGCGAGCTACGCCGCCGAGCTGCGCGACTCGCGCGGCGTCGATCTCGGCGTGCGGATCGGCATCAACTCCGGCGACGTGGTCGCGGCGACGCTCGGCGGCGAGGGGCCGACCAACTACACCGCGCTCGGCCACACCGTGCACCTCGCGTCGGCGATGGAGCGGCTCGCTCAGCCGGGACGCGTGTTCCTCTCGGAGCGCACGGCGCGCCTCGTCGACGGCTACTTTCGCCTCGCCGACGTCGGCGAGCAGCGCGAGTGCGAGAACGGTCCGCCGCTGCGCGTCTACGAGCTGCTCGGCGCCGGCGCCTACCACACGCGCCTCGAGCGCTCGCGCTCGCGCGGGCTGTCGCGCTTCGTCGGACGCACCGCGGAGATGCACTTTCTCGAGCGCGGCCTCGAGGAGGCTCGCGCCGGTCGCGGCGCGATCATCGGCGTGCGCGGCGAGGTCGGCGTCGGCAAGAGCCGCCTCTGTCAGGAGTTCGTCGAGCGCTGTCGCGCCGAGCGCGTGCCGGTCTACCAGTGGCGCATCCTGTCGCATCTCCGCGGTACGCCGTTTTTGAGCTTGATTACCGAGCTGCGCCGCGTCTTCGACGTCCGCATCGAGGACGACAAGGAGGCGGCGCGGGCGCGCATCGAGGAGCGCCTGCGTGCGCTCGGCGAGGGCGCCGTCGGGCTCGCGCAGTTCGTGTCGGAGCTGCTCGGCGTCGGGGACCGCCCGAGCGAGTCCGAGTCGATCCAGGCGGAGCGGCTGAAGCCGCTGCTCACCGGCTTGACCGGCGCGCTCGGCGCCCGCGGGCCCGCGGTCCTGCTGGTCGAGGACCTGCAGTGGATCGACAGCGCGAGCGGCAAGCTGCTCGATGTCTTCCTCGAGACGGTCGCGGGGACCAACGTGCTCGTGGTCCTGAACTTCCGTCCGGAGTACCGCACGCGCGCGCCGCGGCTACCGTACTACCAGGAGCTCCAGCTCGCCCCGCTCGGTCCGCGCGCGACCTCCGAGCTGCTGCGCCACCTGCTCGGCGAGGACCCGTCGCTCGCCGAGCTGACCGCCGAGATCCGCGAGCGCACCCGCGGCAATCCTTTCTTCATCGAGGAGCTGGTCACGATGCTCGCCGAGGTCGGCGTGCTCGTCGGCGAGCGCGGCGCGTACGCGCTCGGACCGAACCGGACGTTGACCCAGCTGCCGTCGTCGCTGCAGGCGCTGCTCGAGTCGCGCATCGATCTTCTCGAGCCGCGCGAGAAGCGCGTGCTGCAGGCGGCGGCGGTGATCGGCAAGACGTTCTCCGTCGACCTGCTGCGCCGGGTGACGGGGCTCACTGCGGAAGAGCTCGCGGACTCGCTGCGCGAGCTGCGCGCCGCCGATTTCGTCACCTTCTGCGAGCCGCCCGAGGAGGGGCACTACACCTTCCGCCACCCGCTGATGCAGGAGGAGGCGTACTACTCGCAGGTCAGCGAGCAGCGCGCGGCGGTGCACGCGGAGGTCGCGCGCGCCTGCACCGAGGTCTACGCCGGACGGCTCGACGAGCGCGCGTCGCTCATCGCCCATCACTGGGAGAACGCCGGTGACCTCCTGGAGGCGGCGCGCTGGGGGCAGCGCGCGGCGACCTGGACGACGCGCCGCAATCTCGCCGAGGGTCTGCGGCGCTGGCGTGCGCTCGCGGCGCTGACCGAGCGCGCGACCGATTCGGAGGAGATTCGCAAGATCGGGATCAAGGCGCGCATCAAGGCGCTCGAGATCGGCGCGCGGCTCGGCATGTCGAGCAAGGAGTCGGCGCGTCTGTTCGCCGAGGCACGCGCGCTCGCCACGCGCGACGCCACCCCGCGCATGCTCGCGCTGCTGCACGCCGCGTACGGACAGGCGCGCGGCTTCATCGGCGAGATCGTCGAAGCGCTCGAGCTGCACCGCGAGGCAGCACGGCTCGCGGAGGCGACGGGCGACCCCGTCCTGACGGTGCGCCTGCGGATCAGCCTGACCTACGCGGCGATCACCGCGGGACGCTTCCGCGAAGCGCTCGCGCTCTGCGAACGCCTGCTCGAGGACGTCGCCCGCGGCATGCTGAGCCCGGAAAGCAGGGCGGTGGGTTATCTGCGCTTCATGCACGCCATGCTGTGCGTCGACATGGGACGTCCCGCGGAGGCGCGCGACGAGCTGCGCGCGGCGGCGGACATCGCGTGGCGCAACGCCGACGTCGAGCTGCTGTGCCAGGTGTACAGCTTCGATCCCGTGGTGACGCGCATGCTGGGCGACGATGCGGAGGAGGCCTTCCTGCGCGCGCAGCGTTCGGTCGAGCTCGCCGAGTACCTCGGCAGCCCGTTCGTGCGCGTGTTCGCGTACTGGGGCATCGCGGGCGCGCACTTGCTGCGGGGCGACGCGCGTAGCGCGGCGCGGATCCTGAACGGCGTGCTGCTGTTCGC
Organism: Candidatus Binatia bacterium; assembly: GCA_036563615.1. Classification (NCBI taxonomy): domain Bacteria; phylum Candidatus Binatota; class Binatia (SeqCode); species Binatia bacterium. The sequence continues at coordinate 30,264 of DATCMB010000011.1, read as the reverse complement.
GCGCGATCACGGCGTCGCGCTGCAGGGCGAGGCGGGCATCCTCGCCGACCTGGCGCTCGCGACCATCGTGCGCGGCGACGGCGCGGTCGCGCTGTCGATCGCGGAAGAGGCGATCGAGGTGGCGCGCAAGCGTGGTGTCGGGCTCTACGAGTGCATCGCGCAGCTCGCGCGCGTCTACGTCCTGCTCGAGACCAAGGGCGCCGCCGCGGCCGACGAGGTCGAGGTCGCGCTCGCGCGCGTGCACGAGCTGATCGCGGCGGACGGGCTGACGAGCTTCGACGCGGTCGTGCGGATGCACTGCGCGACGCTCGCTCGGCTCGAGGGTGACCACGTGCGCGCCGCGAACGAGCTGCGCGCGGCGCGCGATCTGTACGCGCGCATGGGCGCGACAGGCTGGGTGCGCCGACTCGAGCGACGCCTCGCGGAGGGCGCCGCCGCATGAAGCCGCAAGCGCAGTCGAGCGCGACGTCGGCGCCCGCGGGTCCGATCGAGGAATCGCGTCTGCGCCTGCTGTACGAGCTCGGCTGCACGTTCGCCGAGCGCACCGATCTCGACGAGCTGATCCCGCTCGTGGTCGCCAAGTGCCGCGAGGTGCTCGGCGCGCACGGCGCCGCCGTGCTGCTGCTCGACGAGACGACGAACGAGCTCTACTTCCCCTACGTCGCGCAGGAGCGCGCGTCGGTCGCGGAAGAGCTCCTGCGCACGCGCTTCCCGGCGCATCTCGGGCACGCCGGTGCGGTGCTGCGCTCGGGCAAGTCGCTGCGGCTCGACGACGCGTCGGCGGCGCCGCAGTTCTACCGCCAGATCGACCTCAAGACGCGCTCGCAGACGGGGCCGATGCTGACCGTCCCGCTCACCACGCGACAGGGACGCATCGGCGTGGTCCAGGTGGTGAACCAGCGCGGCGGACGGCGCTTCACGGACGCCGACCTGTGGTTCCTCGAGACGCTCGCGGCGAGCATCGCGGTCGCGATCGAGAACGCGCGGCTCTACGCGCGCATGCGCGAATCGCAGGAGACGCTGCGCGAGGAGGTCGCGACGCTGCGGCAGGACCTCGCGCTGCAGGAGCGCTTCCCCGACATCGTCGGCTCCGGAACGGCGATGCGCGAGGTGATCCGCCTGATGGAGCGCGCCGCGGCGTCGCCGATCACGGTGCTGATCCAGGGCGAGACCGGGACCGGCAAGGAGCTCGTCGCGCGCGGCATCCACCAGGCGAGCGCGCGCAGCCGCAGCAAGTTCTTGCCGATCAACTGCGGCGCGCTGCCGGAGCCGCTGCTCGAGAGCGAGCTCTTCGGCCACCGGCGCGGCGCGTTCACCGGCGCGCACCAGGACCACGTCGGGCTCTTCGAGGCCGCGGCCGGCGGCACCGTGCTGCTCGACGAGGTCGGCGACATGCCGCTCGCGATGCAGGTGAAGCTGCTGCGCGTGCTGCAGGAGCGCGAGATCGTTCCGGTCGGCGACACGCGCCCGCGCAAGGTCGACGTGCGGATCCTGTCGGCGACGCACCGCGATCTCGAGGCGCTGGTGCGCGAGGGACGCTTCCGCGAGGACCTCTACTACCGTCTCGCCGCCTTCCCGATCCGTCTGCCGCCGCTGCGCGAGCGCCGCGAGGACATCCCGGCGCTGGTCACGCACATCCTGAACAACGTGAGCGCGCGGTGCGAGCGCGAGGCGATCGGCATCGAGCCCGCCGCGCTCGACGCGCTGTGCGCCTTCGACTGGCCGGGCAACGTGCGCGAGCTGCAGAACGAGATCGAGCGCGCCGTGGCGCTGCTCGGCAGCGACGAGCGCATCGCGCTCGCGCATCTGTCGCCGAAGATCGTCGGCGCCGGGCGGCGTGCCTTCCCGGTGCCTTCCGCGGCCCCTGCGTCGCGCGCGGCGACCAGCGCGAACGTGTCGCAGACGTCCGACGGCAAGGCGTCGGCGCCGACTTCGCCAGCGGCCGCGACGCTCGCCGACGTCGCGGCGTGGAGCGCGCCGATCCAGCCGCTGCGCGTCGCGCGCGCGGAGTTCGAGGAGCGCTACATCGAGCAGGTGCTGCGCGAGCACGGCGGCAACATCTCGCGCGCCGCGGCGGCCCTCGGCCTCTCGCGCGCGATGCTGCACAGGCGGCTGCGGGCGATGCGCTCGCGCGAGACGCGGACCGACGCCTGAGCGCGCTCAGCGCGTCCAGCGCAGCCAGGCCGAGAACAGACGCTTCACGGTCGGCGTGAGGCGCGTGCGATTGTAGGCGTCGCCCGCCTTGCGGATCGCCTCCGCCTGGGTCGGGTAGGGGTGGATCACGTTGGCGAGCGTGCCGAGCCCGACCTTGCCGACCATGGCGGTCGTGATCTCGCTGATCATCTCGCCGGCGTGGCGCGCGACGATGGTCGCGCCGACGATCCGGTCGCTGCCCCGTGCGACGTGGATCTTGACGAAGCCGTCCTCCTCGCCGTCCGCGATCGCGCGGTCGACGTCGGCGAGGCGGACGACGAAGGTCGTCAGCGCGACGCCGCGCCGGCGCGCTTCCTCTTCGGTGAGCCCGACGTGGGCGATCTCCGGATCGGTGTAGGTGCACCACGGGATGGTGAGCGCCGAGAGCTTCTTGCGGCCGCGGAAGAGCGCGTTCTGGATCACGATGCGCGCCGCGAAGTCGGCGGCGTGCGTGAACTTGCGCTCCATGCAGACGTCGCCCGCCGCGAAGACGCGCGGGTTCGCGGTGCGCAGCTGGTCGTCGACGTGGACGCCGCGGCGCTCGTCCCACTCGATCCCGGCGCGCTCGAGGTCGAGGCCCTCGACGTTCGGCGCGCGTCCGACGCCGACGAGCACCTCGTCGACCGCGAGCTCGCCGCTGCGGTCGTCGGTCGCCCAGACGAGCACCTTGTCCGCACCGCGGCGGAGGACGCGGGTCACGCGCGCGCCGAGCAGGAGCTCGACGCCGTCGCGCGCGAGCGCGCGCTCGAGCACCTCGGCCGCATCCGGATCGTCGCGCGGCAGCAGGCGCGTGCGGTCGTGCAGCAGCGTCACCTCGGAGCCGAGGCGGCGAAGCGCCTGCGCGAGCTCGCAGCCGATCGGGCCGCCGCCGATCACCGCGAGGCGGCGCGGGCGCTCGGTGAGCGCGAACACGCTCTCGTTGGTCAGGTAGCCGACCTCGGCGAGCCCGGGAATCTCGGGCGCCGCGGCGCGCGCGCCGGTCGCGATCACCGCGTGCTTGAAGCGCAGCACCTTGCCGTCGACCTGCACCGCGTCTTCCGCGACGAAGCGCGCGCTGCCGAGGAAGACGTCGACGCCGAGCTCGTCGCGAAAGCGGCGCGCCGAGTCGTGCGGGCTGATGCGCGCGCGGATGCGGCGCAGCCGCTCCATCACCGCGGCGAAGTCGACCTCGGCGCCGGGCGGCACGCGCACGCCGAGCTCGCCCGCGGAGCGCAGGTCGGCGACCGCGCGCGACGAGCGGATCAGGCACTTCGACGGGACGCAGCCGACGTTCAGGCAGTCGCCGCCCATCAGATCGCGCTCGACGAGCGCGACCTTCGCGCCGAGCCCGGCGGCCCCCGCCGCGCAGACGAGCCCCGCGGTCCCCGCGCCGAGCACGACGAGGTTGTAGCGCCGCGCCGGCTGCGGATTGACCCAGTCCGACGGGTGGACGTTCGCCACCAGCTCGCGGTCGTGCGGATCGTCGAGGAGAAGCTGCGGTCCCCCGTGCGGGCGCGCATCCCCGCGGGCGCCGTGCGCGGTTGCGCCGTGGCTCATCACGTCCTCCTCCGCTGCTCGTTCCTTGAATATGGTCTCGAAGCCTGCCAGTTCTGGGGGTGTATCTCGGTCTCGCCGCGGACCGCGTGAGCGTATCACGGCCTTTGCTCTGCAACGCCACCGCGCCTTCGATGCCCGGCCGGGTCGTGCGTTGCGCGGCGGCGCTCGGCTCGGGCGTTTCGCGTTCGGTGCCGATGAACGGATCGATGACCTTCGCCGCCGAGTCGCCGAGCCGGCGTCGTGCGGACGAGCGATGAATTGCACGCGACGTCGATCGGCGAGCGCGTGAGGAGATCGCCATGAGCAACCCGTTGTTGGAGATTCGCAAGTACGGTCAGAGCATCTGGTACGACAACATCCGCCGCGGGATCATCACGTCGGGGCAGCTCCAGTCGATGATCGACAACGACGGGCTGCGGGGGATCACGTCGAATCCGGCGATCTTCGAGAAGGCGGTGGTCGAGAGCAGCGACTACCAGCACGCCATGAAGGCGCTCGTCCTGCAGGGCGTCGGCACCGCGGTCGACATCTACGAGCGCCTCGCGATCGAGGACATCTCGTGGGCGGCCGACATGCTCCATGGAGTGTACGACGAGAGCAACGGCCGCGACGGCTACGTGAGCTTCGAGGTGGCGCCCGCTCTGGCGAACGACACCAAGGGCACCGTCGAGTACGCGCGGCGTGTGCACCGCCTGATCGGCCGCGACAACGTCCTGATCAAGGTCCCGGGCACGCCCGAGGGCATGCCCGCGATCACGCAGCTGATCAGCGAGGGCATCAGCGTCAACGTCACGCTGCTGTTCTCGGTCGACGCCTACGAGGCGTGCGCCAACGCCTACATGGAAGGGCTCGAGCGCTACGCCGCGAGCGGACGTGATCCGGGCCGCGTCGCGAGCGTCGCGAGCTTCTTCATCAGCCGCATCGACACGCTGGTCGACGAGAAGCTCGAGAAGCTGCTCGAGACGACGACCGACGCCGCGAAGCGCAAGCAGATCGAGGGGCTGCTCGGCCGCGTCGCGGTGGCGAACGGCATCCTCGCCTACGAGCGTTACAAGCAGCTGATCGCGACCGACCGCTGGAAGGCGCTCGCCGCGAAGGGCGCGCAGACGCAGCGCGTGCTCTGGGCGAGCACCAGCACCAAGAACCCGAAGTACCCGAAGACCAAGTACGTCGACGAGCTCATCGCGCCCGACACCGTCAATACCATCCCCGAGGAGACCTTCGTCGAGTACCGCAAGAACGGCAAGCCGTCGCCGGGTCTCGCCGAGGGCTGGGAGCGTCACCTGGCGAACGCGCGCGAGGTGATGTCGACCCTCGACGCGGTCGGGATCTCGATGAAGGACGTCACCGATCAGCTCCTGCGCGAGGGCATCAAGAAGTTCATCGACCCGTTCGACAAGCTGATCGCCACGATCGAGAGCAAGCGACGCATGCTGCAGGCGGCGTAGCGACGCGCGCGCGATCGGGTGCGCTGATGGCCGCCAGGCGGCGGGGGAGAGAGGCGAGATGGCACGGACGACGAGCGCGACGCGTGGGGGCGGTGCACGCGTGGACGAAGTGAAACCATCGGCGGGGCACGAAGCGGCGGTCGAGCGCGTGCGCGCGGCGAGCGAGCCGGTCAAGGAAGCGCCGTCGATCGACCTGCTCGCGATCAACACAATCCGCACGCTGTCGATGGACGCGGTGCAGGCCGCGAACTCGGGACATCCCGGCACCCCGATGGCGCTCGCGCCGGTGGCGTACACGCTCTGGCAGCGCTTCCTGCGCTACGACCCGAACGACCCGATCTGGCCGAATCGCGACCGCTTCGTGCTGTCGAACGGCCACGCGTCGATGCTGCTGTACTCGCTGCTGCACCTCGCCGGCGTGAAGGCGGTGAACGCGCAGTACGAGACGGTCGGCAAGCCGGCGGTGACGCTCGACGACATCAAGCGCTTCCGCCAGCTCGACTCGAAGTGCCCGGGGCATCCGGAGTACCGCTGGACGTCGGGCGTCGAGACCACGACCGGGCCGCTCGGCCAGGGTGTGGCCACCAGCGTCGGCATGGCGATCGCCGGCAAGTGGATGGCGAGCTACTTCAACCGGCCCGGCTACACGATGTTCGACTACGACGTGTACGCCATCTGCGGCGACGGCTGCCTGATGGAGGGCATCTCGAACGAGGCCGCGTCGCTCGCCGGGCACCTCGCGCTGTCGAACCTCTGCTGGATCTACGACAACAACCACATCACGATCGAAGGCCACACGGCGCTCGCCTTCAGCGAGGACGTCGCGACGCGCTTCGTCGGGCTGGGCTGGAACGTCACCCGCGTCGGCGACGCGAACGACGTCGAGATGCTCACGCGCGCCCTCGAGGTCTTCAAGCAGACCAACGACCGCCCGACGCTGATCATCGTCGACAGCCACATCGGCTACGGCGCGCCGAACAAGCAGGACACCTCGGCGGCGCACGGCGAGCCGCTCGGGGAGGACGAGATCCGGCTCGCGAAGCGCAACTACGGCTGGCCGGAGGACGCGAAGTTCCTGATCCCGAAGGGCGTGCGCGAGGCCTTCGCCGCGGGCGTCGGCAAGCGCGGCGGTGAGCTGCGCAAGCAGTGGATGGAGTCCTTCAAGCGCTACAAGAAGGACTATCCCGAGCTCGCCGACCAGCTCTACCGCATGCAGCACCGTCAGCTGCCCGAGGGCTGGGACAAGAACCTGCCGACGTTTCCGGCCGATCCGAAGGGGCTCGCGAGCCGCGACTCGTCGGGCAAGGTGCTGAACGCGGTCGCGCAGTCGGTGCCGTGGCTGATCGGCGGCGCCGCGGACCTGGCGCCGTCGACCAAGACGCGCCTCACCTTCGAGGGCGCCGGCGACTTCGAGGCCGGCTCCTACGGCGGACGCAACCTCCACTTCGGCATCCGCGAGCACGCGATGGGCGCGATCCTGAACGGCATGGCGCTCTCCAAGGTGCGGCCGTTCGGCTCCGGCTTCTTCATCTTCTCGGACTACGGACGTCCCGCGCTGCGCCTCGCGGCGCTGATGGAGATCCCGGTCATCTACGTCTTCACGCACGACTCGATCGGGCTCGGCGAGGACGGTCCGACGCACCAGCCGGTCGAGCAGCTGCCGTCGCTGCGCGCGATCCCGGGTCTGATCACGATCCGGCCGTGCGACGCGAACGAGGTCACCGAGGCGTGGCGCGTGATCATGAAGCTGCGTCACGAGCCGGCGGCGCTCGTCCTGTCGCGCCAGGCGCTGCCGACGCTCGACCGCACGAAGTACGCGTCGCCGAAGGGGCTCGCGCAGGGCGCCTACGTGCTCGCGGACGCGCCGGGCGGCAAGCCCGAGGTGCTGTTGATCGCGAGCGGCAGCGAGGTCGCGCTGTGCGTCGAGGCGTACGAGCAGCTGATCGCGCGCGGCGTCGGGGCGCGCGTCGTCAGCATGCCGTCGTGGGAGCTCTTCGAGCGTCAACCGCAGAAGTACCGCGACAAGGTGCTGCCGCCCGACGTGACGGCGCGGGTCGCAGTCGAGCAGGCGTCGACGTTCGGCTGGGAGCGCTACATCGGTCCGACGGGGCACGCGATCGGCATGACGACGTTCGGCGCGTCGGCGCCGATCAAGGACCTGATGCGGAAGTTCGGCTTCACGCCGGAGAACGTGGTCGCGGCGGCGCTGAAGCAGCTCGGACGCGGCGCGCGCGGCCAGCGTGCTGCGAGCGTCAAGCGACCGAGCGTGTCGGTCGGCACGAAGCGAGCGAGCACGCCTGCGGCCGCGAAGCGGGCGAGCGCGTCCGCCAGCGTGAAGCGTGCCGGCGCCTCGGCGAGCGCCGGACGGCCGGCGGCCAAGGGACGCAAGACGGCGCGCGCGGCGGCGAAGGCCACCCCGCGCAAGCGAGCCACGACGCGGCGGAAGCGGCGGTGAAGGCATCGGCCGCGTCGGCGGCCTTCAGGCGTTCGCGGAGAAGGAGGACAGCGTGCAGCTGGGCATGATCGGTCTCGGACGGATGGGCTTCAACATCGTCAAGCGCCTGATGCGCGCCGGGCACACCTGCGTCGTCTACGACCAGAACCAGAAGGCGGTCGCCGACCTGGTGAAGGAAGGAGCGACCGGGGCCGCGAACCTCGACGAGTTCGTGCAGAAGCTCGAGAAGCCGCGCGCCGCGTGGATCATGGTGCCTGCCGCGGTCACCGACACCGTGATCAACGAGCTCGCGCCGCGGCTCGAGCAGGGCGACATCATCATCGACGGCGGCAACTCGTACTTCCGTGACGACCGCCGGCGCGCCAAGGAGCTCCTGCCGAAGGGCATCCACTACATCGACTGCGGGACGAGCGGCGGCGTCTGGGGCCTCGAGCGCGGCTACTGCTTGATGATCGGCGGCGAGCCCGAGCCCGTCAAGCATCTCGATCCGATCTTCAAGGCGATCGCGCCCGGACGCGGCAACATCGAGCGCACGCCCGGCGCGGAGAAGCTCGGCACGGCGGAGGAGGGCTACCTGCACTGCGGACCCGCGGGGGCCGGGCACTTCGTCAAGATGGTGCACAACGGCATCGAGTACGGGCTGATGGCCGCGTACGCCGAGGGCTTCGACATCCTGAAGAACGCGGACATCGACACGCGCCCGACGTCGGTCGACGCCGAGACGGCGCCGCGCATGAACCACGACCTCGACTACAAGATCAACGTCGCGGCGGTCGCCGAGGTGTGGCGGCGCGGCAGCGTGGTCGCGTCGTGGCTGCTCGACCTCGCCGCGCGCGCGCTCGCCGAGAGCCCGGGGCTCGAGGAGTTCAGCGGTCGCGTGTCGGACTCGGGCGAGGGACGCTGGACGATCATGGCGGCGATCGAGGAGGCCGTGCCGTGCGAGGTGCTGACCTCGGCGCTGTACGCGCGCTTCCGCTCGCGCCAGGACCACACGTTCGCCGAGAAGATCTGCTCCGCGATGCGCTTCCAGTTCGGCGGTCACCTCGAGCGACCGTCCGGCGGCTGACCGGCACGGAGGGCGAAGCGGCCCACGACCGGGCCGGGAGGCAACATGGTCGACGTCCTGGAACAGAATCCTCTGGCGGCCGGCCTGGGCCGCGTCTCGGTGCCGCAGCCCAACACGCTGGTGATCTTCGGCGCCGCGGGCGATCTCACGCGGCGCAAGCTCCTGCCGGCGGTCTACAACCTGGCGCTCGACGGCCTGTTGCCGGCGAGCTTCGCGGTGGTCGGCTTCACGCGGCGCGACATGGACGACGCGTCGTTCCGCACCTTCGGACGCGAGGCGGTCGCCAAGTACTCGCGCCGCCCGCTCGAGACGAGCCACTGGTCGGACTTCGAGCAGGGGCTCTTCCACGCCAAGGGCAACCTCGACGACCCCGAGGGCTACGCGACGCTGCGCCGCAAGCTCGAGGAGGTCGACGCCGCGCGCGGCATCCCCGGCAACCGGATCTACTACCTGTCGGTGCCGCCCAGCATGATCGCGACCTGCGTCGACCAGCTGAGCGCGGCGGGGCTCGTGCAGCCGCTCGAGCCGGGCAAGCCGTTCACGCGCATCATCGTCGAGAAGCCGATCGGCCACGACCTCGCGAGCGCGCGCAAGATCAACGACGACGTCGCGCGCGTGTTCGACGAGCGTCAGGTGTTCCGCATCGACCACTACCTCGGCAAGGAGACGGTGCAGAACATCCTGGTGCTGCGGTTCGCGAACTCGATCTTCGAGCCGCTGTGGAACCAGAAGTACATCGACCACGTGCAGATCACGGTCGCGGAGGAGGAGGGCGTCGGGACGCGCGCCGGCTACTACGAGGAAGCGGGCGCGCTGCGCGACATGATGCAGAACCACATCCTGCAGCTCCTTTGCTTGACGGCGATGGAGCCGCCGTTCTCGATGTCGGCCGACGTCGTGCGCGATCAGAAGATGGGCGTCCTGAACTGCCTGCGGCCGATCCGGCCCGAGGAGGTCGGGCAGCACGTCGTGCGCGCGCAGTACGGACCGGGCTTCCACCACGGCGAGGAGGTCCCCGGCTACCGGCGCGAGCCCAACGTCCGACCCGACTCGACCACCGAGACCTACGTCGCCATCAAGGCGTGGATCGACAACTGGCGCTGGGCGGGCGTTCCGTTCTACCTGCGCACCGGCAAGCGCATGCCGAAGCGCGCGAGCGAGATCGCGATCCAGTTCAAGCCCGTGCCGTCGATCCTGTTCAACACGGACGCCAGCGCGCCGCTCGAGCCCGACGTGCTGGTGCTGCGCATCCAGCCCGACGAGGGGCTGTCGCTGCGCATCGCCACCAAGATGCCTGGGCCGCGGGTGCGGATCTATCCCGTCAAGATGGATTTCCGCTACGGAGCGACCTTCGGTGACCAGTCGCCCGAGGCCTACGAGCGGCTGCTGCTCGACGTCATGGCGGGCGACGCGACGCTGTTCATGCGCCGCGACGCGGTCGAGGCGTCTTGGGCCTGGGTGACGTCGATCCTCGACGCCTGGCAGGAGAGCGGCGCGAAGTGGCTGCCGGAGTACCCGGCCGGCACGTGGGGCCCGGTCGAGGCGGAGCGCCTGATCCAGGACGACGGCCGCGAGTGGAGAACGCTGTGAGCGAGCCCGCGCCCAGCGTCGACGCGGCCGGCTTCACCGCGTACCCGGCGAAGCCCGTCGACATCGAGCAGATCGAGCGCGAGCTGACCGCGATGTGGAGCGAGCCGCCGGCCGGCGCGGACGCCGCGCCGGTGACGCGCGCCTGCATGTCGAACCTGATCGTCTTCGCGCCGGATCGCGACGCCGCCTCGCGCCTCGGCGACGAGATCGTCCCGCTCGTCGAGCACCACCCGTCGCGCGTCCTGATGCTGGTCGTCGACCCGGCGAAGGACGGAGACCAGGTCGAGGCGTACGTCTCGGCGCTCTGCCACCTCGGCGACGGCGGACGTCAGGTATGCTCCGAGCACGTCGTGATCACGTCGTCCGACCGGATGCTGCGCCGCCTGCCGTCGGTCGTGCGGCCGCTGATCCTGGGCGACCTGCCGACGGCGCTCTGGTGGACGGGCGCGACGCCGCCGTCGCGCGGCGGAGAGCTGTTCCGCGAGCTCGCCGAGGTCGCGAGCCAGGTGATCTTCGACAGCCTCGAGTGGGACGATCAGGAGCGCGCCTTCGTCGACACCGCGACGTGGTCCGCGGGCGTGCCGCGCGGCAACGGCGTCTCGGACCTCGCCTGGACGCGTCTCGGACCGTGGCGGAGCCTCGTCAGCCAGGCGCTCGATCCCGCGGTCGCGCCGGGCGCGCTCGACACGCTGCTCGAGGTCGAGGTCGAGCACGGCGCGCGGACCGGTCCGCAGGCGTGGCTGCTCGTCGGCTGGCTCGCCGATCGGTTGCGCTGGAAGGTGCAGAGCGCGCGGCGGCTCGGGCCGCGCCGCTTCGAGTGGATCTTCACCACGCGCACCCCCATCGAGGTGCGCGCGGTGACGCGGCCGGGCGACGCGGACCCGCCCGACGCGTTCGCGACCCGGCTGTGCTGGGGCAAGCAACAGGACCCGACCGAGGTGCGCGTCGTGTGCCACGGCGGCGAGCGGATCGCGATCGCGTCGCGCGGCACGCCGACGCACGGCGTGATCGTGCCGTCGCGCAGCCGCGCGGCGATGGTCGCACAGGAGATGGCCGACCTCGGCCACGACGCGGTCTACCGCTCGAGCCTGGAGATCGCGCGCCGTCTGGTCGACGAGGTGAACGCTTGAGCACGACGGAAACCATCCTCGCCGGCGATCTCGGCGGGACCAAGACGCTGCTCGCGCTGTTCCGCGAGCGTCAGGAGCGCTTCGCGCTGATCCGGGAGAAGAGCTTCCCGAGCCGCGCGCACGAGAACTTCGAGGAGATCCTCGACGCGTTTCTCGCCGAGGGGCCGCCCGAGAAGATCGACGCGGCGTGCTTCGACGTCGCGGGGCCCGTGTTCGAAGGGCGCGTCCGCACCACCAACCTGCCGTGGACGCTCGACGAGCGCCTGCTCGCCGACAAGCTCGGCACGCCGCGCGTCAAGCTGCTGAACGACCTCGAGGCGACGGCGTACGGCATGCTGTCGCTGCCGGCGGACGATCTGGTGGTGCTGCACCCGGGGCGCACCCCGGCGCGCAAGGGGCACATCGCGGTCATCGCCGCCGGCACCGGGCTCGGCGAGGCCTACCTGTTCTTCGACGGTGCCCAGCACCACCCGATGGCGTCGGAGGGCGGGCACGCGGACTTCGCGCCGCGCAACGACCTCGAGATCGGGCTGCTGCGCTACCTGCGCGACAAGCACAGGGACCACGTCAGCTACGAGCGCGTGCTCTCCGGCCCCGGTCTGCACTCGATCTACGAGTTCCTACGCGACACCGGGTTCGCGCCCGCGCCCGACTGGCTCGAGCAGCAGATCGCGACGGGCGATCCGGGAGCGGCGATCTCCGAGGCGGCGCTGACGCGCAACGAGCCGCTCGCGAGCAAGGCGCTCGACATGTTCTGCGAGCTCTACGGCGCGGAGGCCGGCAACATGGCGCTGCGCGCGCTCACCTACGGTGGCGTCTACGTCGGCGGCGGGATCGCGCCGAAGATCCTGCCGCGCCTGCGCGAGGTCTTCCCGCGCGGCTACCTCGACAAGGGACGCTTCCGGCACGTGGTCGAGGAGATCCCCGTGCACGTCGCCCTCGAGCCGCGGACGGCGCTGCTCGGCGCCGCGCACTACGCGCTGCGGCTGTAATCGGGGCACGCAAACGCAGACGCCGACGAGGCTCGCCCCGAACAGCGAGAAACGGGAAGCGTCGCCGCGTCACGGGCTCGCCGCGGAGCGCCGCAAGGAAGTCGCTGCGCGGCCGAAGCGCGCGCGGCGCTCAGCTGCCGCCGCCGAGCAGACCCTCCTTGAGGCTCGCGTCCGCGGGCTCGGGCCCGAGCCAGATGCCCCACAGCGCCTTCATGAAGTCCGCGCCCGGGATGGTGCCCTTGTTGGCGCCGCCGATCGTCACCGTCGTGCCCTCGCCGGGCACGTAGTCGAAGCTCACCTGCGAGCCCTCGGTGAGGGGCTGCGTGAAGAAGCCCGAGAACTGGTCGATCTGCGGCTGGAGCGCGGGCGACCCGGTGTGCTCGAAGCCTTCCTTCATCGCGTCGACCATCTCGTCGTGCGAGACCTCGCGCAGGAACTGCAGCAGCATCCGCTTGGGCTGGTCGCTGTCGATCGCGACCGAGGCGTCGCGCGTCGTCTGCTCGAGGTAGAGACCGGCGACGTAGACCTTGACGAACACGTACGCCACGCGGACGCCCATCCCGTTGAGCTTGACGGTCTTGCCGCCGACCGTCGCGGTGTCGGGGAAGGTCACGCCTTGGAGCGTCGCGGCGCGGGCCGAGTCCGGAATCGGGACGGCGATGGCCAGCGCGAACGCGAGGGCGAGGGCGGCGACGGCGCGCGCCGTGAGCGAGCTCGAACGTGTCTTCATGGCATCCTCCCGGGACCTCTCGGGTCCACCGAGTCGGTCTACTGCAACCCGCACCCTTGCCAGCTTCTCGCAGCGGCGCAACGGGTTGCGGGGTGCGTGGCGAAATTCCTGCCGAGATTTCGGACACGTCGCGGCACCGCCTTTGCAACCGTCCAGCGGTCGGCAAAGAGCCGGAGGAGGAGATCGTGCAGCAAGGAATCGGCTGGGGACTCTCGCGGTGGGGCCATGCGCTGCTGGGGGCGCTCGTGGCGCTCGCGTCTCTCGTGGAGGCGCAGAGCGTCGGCGCCGCACCGCGCTGCTCCCGCGAGGAGCAGAACAACGTCTGCATCGACGCGAACCCGAACTGCCCCGCGACTCCGGGGCCCTTCGGCATCGCGGCGGGCTCGTGGCCGGTCTACCAGCAGAACGTGCAGCACACCGGGCAGAGCCCGTTCAACGGTCCGACGTGCAGCAACCTCGTCTGGGAGACCAAGCTGAAGGGGCAGGTGCTGAGCGCGCTCGCGCTCGCGCCGGGCAACACCGGTGAGCCCGAGACGCTCTTCGTCCCCGTCGGCAAGGCGCCGATCTGCGCGGTCGACCCGAACACCGGAGCCGAGCTCTGGTGCAAGACCAACGAGATCGGCAAGCGCCCGGATCGCTCCGCGCCGGTGATCGGCAATGGCAGCTACGCCTTCATCGGCACGCGCGACAACGACATGTGGGCGATCAACGTGCCGCCGCTCGGATCGTCGTCGGCGACCGTCGCGTGGCGGCAGAAGGTCTGCACCGACGGCGACATCACCGTGCCGCCGATCATCGGCAACGACGGCTTGATCTACATGGCGTCGGACTCGCTCAGCGCGGGCACCTTGATCGCGATGTGCCCAGGCCCGGTGCGCCAGCCGAAGTGGTGCCTGAACCCGGTCGGGGGCGGCATCCGCAACGCGTCGCCGGCGCTCAGCCCGTCGGGCAACGTGCTCTACGTCGTGATCGGCGGCGGCGCGCTCGGCGCGTTCGATCCGCAGACCGGCGCCGAGCTGTGGCGCGTGCAGCTCGAGCCGAAGCGCAGCATCGGACGCAACGAGAACCTTGCACCGGTCGTGCACCCGACGACGGGCCAGATCTACGTCGGCCTGCGCAAGGGGCTCTACGTGGTCAACCCGCCGGTCTCGCCCGGCGGCCAGCCGACCTCGACGCTGCTGTTCGCGATCCCGAAGGGCTACCGCATGGCGCCGCCGGCGCTCGACGTGCCGCGCAACACGATCGTCTTCGGGGTGTCGAAAGGCCTCAAGAACACGATCTACGCGATCGGCTTGAACGGCGCCGTCAAGTGGCAACGCAGCGACCTCGGGCGCGGGCGCTTCCAGAACAACCCGCCGGTGATCGACGCGTCGGGCCGCATCTACCTGGCGCTGCGTCGCACGCTGATCGCGCTCGACGTGAACGGCGGCGACCTGTGGCGCCGTGACGTGCAGGGCCAGCTCAACGGCTCGCCGATCCTCGCGGCGGGGCGGCTCTACGTCGGCACGACCGCGGGCCGGGTGTACGCGATCGGCGGCTGCTGAGATCAGCCGCCGCCCTGCTGGATCAGCTTCGCGATCAGCGCCGTCCAGCCCGTCTGGTGGCTCGCGCCGAGGCCGGCGCCGGTTTCGCCGTGGAAGAACTCGTGGAAGAGCACGAGGTCGGCGAAGCTCGGGTCCCTGCGGAAGATCGACATCTCGCGCAGGCAGGGACGCACGCCGGCCTCGTCGGGCAGGAAGAGGCGCACCAGCCGGCGCGTGAGCTCCGCCGCGACCTCGCCGAGGTGCATGCGGACGCCGGAGCCGGTCGGGCACTCGACCTCGAGGTCGTCGCCGTAGAAGTAGTGGTAGCGCTGCAGCGCCTCGATCAGCAGGAAGTTCACCGGTAGCCACACCGGCCCGCGCCAGTTCGAGTTGCCGCCGAAGAGGCCACAGCGCGAGTCGCCGGGCTCGTAGTCGACGCGGTGCACGGTGCCGTCGACGGTGAGCTCGTAGGGATGTCGGAGGTGGTGGCGCGACAGCGCGCGCACGCCGTACGGCGACAGGAACTCCTCCTCGTCGAGCATGTAGCGCAGCACGCCCACGAGTCGCTCGCGTCCGACCAGCGCGAGCAGACGCAGCACGCGCAGGTCGGGCTTGGTGCAGGTCTCGACGTGGTCGCCGAGCTCGGGGCGGTGCTCGATGAACCACTGCATGCGCCGCTTGAATGCCGGCAGGCGGTCGATCAGCTCCGAGTCGAGCGTCTCGACGCCGTAGAGCGGGATCAGCCCGACCAGCGAGCGGACCTTGAGCGGCAGCCGGCGTCCGTCGGGCAGTGACAGCACGTCGTAAAAGAAGCCGTCCTCGCAGTCCCAGAGCTCGACGCCGTTGCCGCCGAGGTTGTTCATCGCGTGGCAGATGTAGACGAAGTGCTCGAAGAACTTGCTCGCGACGTCCTCGTACGCGCGGTTCTCGCGCGCGAGCTCGAGCGCGATCGTGAGCATGTTGAGGCAGTACATGCCCATCCAGCTCGTCGCGTCGCTCTGCTCGATGACGCCGCCGGTCGGCAGCGGCTTCGAGCGGTCGAAGACGCCGATGTTGTCGAGGCCGAGGAAGCCGCCCTGGAAGACGTTGCGGCCCTGCGCGTCCTTGCGGTTCACCCACCAGGTGAAGTTGAGCAGCAGCTTGTGAAAGACGCGCTCGAGAAAGGCGCGGTCGCCCACGCCGCCGCGCCGCTTCGCCTCGATCTTGTAGACCCGCCACGCCGCCCACGCGTGCACGGGCGGGTTCACGTCGGAGAAGCTCCACTCGTAGGCGGGGAGCTGGCCGTTCGGGTGCATGTACCACTCGCGAAGGAGCAGGAGGAGCTGCTCCTTCGCGAACGCCGGGTCGACGAGCGCGAGCGGGATGCAGTGGAAGGCGAGGTCCCACGCCGCGTACCAGGGGTACTCCCACTTGTCGGGCATCGAGACGACGTCGGCGTTGTAGAGGTGCGTCCAGTCGGCGTTGCGCCCGTCGCGCCGTGACGCGGGCGGCGGCGGTCCCTCCGGGTCGCCCGCGAGCCAGCGATCGACCTCGTAGTGGTAGAACTGCTTGCTCCACAGCAGCCCGGCGATGGCTTGACGCATCACGGTGCGCGACGCGGCGTCGAGCGTCGACGTTGCGAGCCCGGCGTGGAACTCGTCGGCCTCGGCGCGGCGCTGGGCGAAGATGCGATCGTGCTCGTCACGGAGCGCGTCGGTGGCGTCGGGCATCGAGGGGTCGTCGGACAATCGTAGCTTGACGGTGCGCGACTCGCCCGCGGCGAGATGCAGGACGTGGTGGAAGGCCGCCTTGGTGCCGCGGCCGAGCGGGCTCACCGCATCGCGCACCCCGTGTACGACGTAGTCGTGAAAGGCGTCCTTCACGTGCGCGGACGCGTTCTCGATGCCCCAGAGCCGGCGCGCGTTGCTCTCGTTGTCGGTGAACAGCGTCTCGCCGCGCCTGTCGACGGCGAGCCAGCGCCGTCCGTAGTACTCGTGCTCGACCTCGAGCGCGGCGGCAGCCTCGGTCGCGCGCTGCGCGCGGATCACCGGCCGCCGCGGATCGAGCCCCCACGACCACGTGTTGCGGAACCAGACGGTCGGCAGCAGGTGGAGCGGCGCCGGGTCGGGTCCGCGGTTCGTGACGGTGACGCGGACGAGGATGTCCTCGGGCGTCGCCTTCGCGTACTCGACCTCGACGTCGAAGTAGCGGCCGTCGTCGAACACGCCGGTGTCGGTGATCTCGTACTCGGGAAGCTCGCGCCCGCGCCGACGGTTCTCCTCGACGAGCTGCGCGTAGGGAAAGGCGCGCTGCGGGTACTTGTAGAGCATGCGCGCGTAGGAATGCGTCGGCGTCGCGTCGAGGTAGAAGTACAGCTCCTTGACGTCCTCGCCGTGGTTGCCGTCCTCGTTGTCGAGGCCGAAGAGGCGCTCCTTGAGGATCGGATCGCGCTCGTTCCACAGCGCGATCGCGAAGCAGACGTACTGGTGGCGGTCGCAGAAGCCGGCGAGCCCGTCCTCACCCCAGCGGTAGGCGCGCGAGCGCGCGTGGTCGTGCGGCAGGTAGGTCCAGGCGGTGCCGTGCGGGCTGTAGTCCTCGCGCACCGTGCCCCACTGACGCTCGCTGAGATAGGTCCCCCAGCGCTTCCAGTTGCGCAGCCGTCGTTCGTCCTCGCGGAGCCGCGCGAGCTCCGCGCCGGCGCCGACGCCGGGGTCAGGGGCCTCCGCAGGGGGCGTCACTGCACGACGATACCACCATCGACGCGCAGAACGGCACCGCTGATCCACTTGGCCTCGTCGGAGGCGAGGAACACCGCGGCGCGTGCGACGTCGTCGATCTCGCCGACGCGCCCGAGCGGGATGAACATCGCGGTCGCCGCGCGGCCCTCGGGCGTGCCGAGGAACGGCGCGTTGAGGTCGGTCGGGATCGGACCCGGCGCGATGCAGTTCGCGCGCACGTTGCTCGAGCCGTACTCGGACGCGAGGTAGTAGGTCAGCGTGACGAGGCCGCCCTTCGCGGTCGCGTAGTCCGCGACGCCGACCGGCGCGGCCTGGAACGCGCCGTGCGACGAGACGTTCAGGATCACGCCGCCGCCGCGCGCGATCAGGTGCGGCAGCGCGTACTTCGCGCACAGGAACGGGCCGCGCAGGTTGATCGCGATCGTCCGGTCCCACTGCTCGACCGGCATGTCGGCGATGCGGTTGCCGTACGAGATCACGGCCGCGTTGTTGTAGAGGACGTCGAGCCCGCCGTACGCATCGACCGCCGCCGCGATCGCGGCGGACACGTCGTCCTCGCGCGACACGTCGCAGCGCCGGAAGAGGGCGGTGCCGCCTTCCGCGCGAATCGCGGCCGCGACCGCCTCGCCCGCGTCGTCGAGGACGTCGAGCAGCGCGACGCTCGCTCCTTCGGACGCGAACGCACGCGCCACGCCCGCGCCCTGTCCCTTCGCGGCGCCGGTGATCACGGCGACCTTGCCGGCGAGCCTTCCCGTCGAGCGCGACATCTCGGCCTCCGTTCAGCCCGCCGCGGGCGCGTTGGGAACCTCGTAGGGCAGGAGGTCGAGCGTCGGCACCTGCACGATCTCGATCGGGAAGCCGTCGGGATCGCGCACGACGCAGCACTCGATGCCGCTCGGCAGCACGGTGCGCGTCTCGTCCTCGACCGTCACGCCCTGCGCGCGCAGCTCGGCGAGCGTCTCGTCGAGGCTCAGGACGTAGAAGCTCAGGTGCGAGTGCCCGACCTCGTTCGCGGCGCGCTTGCGCGCGGCACGCTCGGGCGGCGGATTCGAGAAGCCGATGAGCTCGATGCGCATGCCGTCGCGCTTCATGAAGACGCCCTTGAACTTCGCGTCCGGGACGCCCATCACGCGCGCCGTCGCCGCGTCGTCGAACTCGGCCTCGAGCACGACCTCGAAGCCCAGCACGTCGGTGTAGAAGGCGCGCGAGCGCTCGAGGTCGGACACGCAGTGCGAGTAGTGCAGCAGGCGGGCGTTCTTCATCGCTCGTTCCTCCTCACGCGCGTTCCTCGCGGGCGTGTCGCGCGCGCCTTTCTCGCGTGCTCAGGCGGCGAGCCCGTAGAGCCGCGCCGCGTTCGCGCCGCGGACCTTGTCGCGCGCCGAGAGCGGCAGCTTCTCGAGGTGCTCCTCGAGCTCGTCGACGACGCCCGGGAAGGTGGCGTCGAGGTGCGGGTAGTCCGACGCCCAGACGATGCGGTCCTCGCCGATCACCGGCGCGAGCAGCGGCAGCGTCGTCTCGTCGGGGTCGAAGGAGATGAAGCACTGGCGCTTGAAGTACTCGCTCGGCTTGAGCTTCAGCTCGGGCGCCATCCAGCCGTAGACGCGCGCGAAGTGGTCGAAGCGGTCGAACCAGTGGCCGAGCCAGCCGCCGCCCGCCTCGAGCACGACGACCGTCAGCTTCGGATGGCGCTCGAGCACGCCGCCGCAGACGAGCTGCGAGAAGCCGATGTAGTCGTCGATGAAGAAGATCGACGGGTGGCCCATGATCGGCGCGTCGAGCGGCAGGCCCTGCATCGTCCCCGGCAGATCTCCGGCGCCCGACGGATGAAGCCCCACGGGCACGCCCGCTTCCGCGCACGCCGCCCAGAACGGGTCGTAGTCGCGGTGGTGCAGGCTGCGCCCCTTGCACGGGTTCGGGCGGACGAAGACGCCCTTCATGCCGAGCTCCGCGACGGCGCGCTGCATCTCGCGCACCGCGGCGTCGACGTCCTGCAGCGGCACCGCGGCGACTCCGATCAGACGCGCGGGATCCGTGCGGCAGTAGTCCGCGAGCCAGTCGTTGTAGACGCGGCAGCAGGCCGCGGCGAGCGCCGGATCGTCGACCGCCTCGAGGAAGAGCCCGATCGAGGGGTAGAGCACGGCGACGTCGATGCGTTCGGTGTCCATGTCGCGCAGGCGCTGCCGCGGGTCGCTGCCGCCGGGGAGGAGCTCCGCGTAGCGCACGCCCTTGCCGACGTCGTCGAACGGTCGTCCCGCGAGCCCGACCCCGACGATGCCGAAGGGCAGGAGCACCCGACCTTCGAGGTGGACTTCTTCTTGACGTGTGTCGGGGTTCCAGCGGATCGCGAAGCCACGCGCGCGGAGCGACGGCGGCAGCTCGCGCTGCCAGAGGTCGGCGGGCTCGATCACGTGACCGTCGGCGTCGATCGTCTTCATGTCCGGCTCCTGCTCGCTGTCGCGCGCTCCGTGCGGCCGAGCCGCGCGGCGGGGCGGACGACGGCGCGACGGACGAGCGCGACCATCTCCGCCTTGCGTTGCTCGAGGCTCGGAAGACTGCCGCCGTAGAGCTGGCGCCGCCCGTGCGCGGGCAGCATGAACTCGAACAGCACCACGCCGCCGATCGACAGCACGGTCGCGAGCGGCGGGTCGGGGTAGAACTCGCCGGCGCGCACGCCGGCGGCGATGAACTCGGTGAAGCGCCGCACGAAGTGGGCGAAGACGGGCGGCATGCCGACGCCGCCGCGCGTCTCGAGCAGGCCGCGGCAGAGGATGCGCGCGTTGACCGGGTCGGCGCCGTAGAAGTCGACGAGTGCGCCGACGAGGCGGTCGAGGCGCGCGGCAAAGCTCTCGGGCGGGGCGTCGAACCAGCTCTCCGCGGCGGCCTCGAGACGCTCGCCGAGCGCCTGGAAGACGGCGTAGCGCAGCGTGTCCTTGGTCGGGAAGTAGTGGAACAGCGTCGGCTTGGTGAGACCCGAGCGCTCGGCCAGCACCGCGTAGCTGAGCCCAGCGTCGCCGCCCTCGGCGTAAATCGCGCTCGCCGTCGCGACCAGACGGGCGCGCGCTTGCTTGACGCGGCTCGGTCCGGGCGGCCTCCCGGGGCCGCGCGCCCGGCGCGCGACGCGGCCGCGCTCGGCTCGGACGCTCATGCCGCCATCCCGGGCTGCGGGCCGTAGCACTCCGGCCAGTACTGCGCCGGCACGAACGCCCGGCGCAGCACGCGCTCGGGAAACAGCGCCAGGCTGTAGTTCGAGATGCGCTCGAGCACGAGCTGCGTGTCGGGATTGCGCTCGCGGTAGCCGAGGCGTGAGAGGCGCATGTAGAGCTTCGACAGCCGACGCACGGCCGCGAGCTCGACCGCGTTCATCGAGCCGAGCAGGAAGGTCACGTGGCCGATCTCGTCGATCAGGATCTCGTCGAGCAGCTCGCGCACGCGGCTCTGCATCTCCGGCCACTCCGCGAGCAGCTTCTCGCCGCGCTCGGCCATGCGCAGGAACGCGACCGTGCCCATGAGCTCGCCCGCGAGCAGCAGCACGTACGACCCGCGCTGCGGCAGGCGCGACATCAGCTTGACGGACTGCTGGATGACGCGCGGCGGCTCGCGCAGCTCGTAGTCGACGCCGAACAGGCGCACGATCGAGCGCAGGATGCGCGTGTGGTACGTCTCCTCGAGGTCCGCGAAGTCGCGCGGCCTGAGCACGCCGCCGCGACCGAGGCCGTCGAAGCCGCCGCGATCGAGCAGGTAGTCGACACCCCAGGCCTCGCCCTCGTTGGCGCGGGACACCTGCACGAGCCACCAGACCAGCGGTGACGCAGCAGAGAGCGGCTTGACGCCCCGGTGGAGCTGCGTGAACTCGTCCTGCGTGATCTTCTCGCCGCGCCAGACCGGCTGCGGACGCGACTCGAGCTCGCGGAAGAACTCCTCGCGCCGCGACAGCGTGCGCCGGGCGACGTCGGGCTCGCCGTCGCGCTTCAGCGCGTAGGCGACGTAGTCGGCGCCGATCCGCCGCCGCTGCTCGGCCGGGAGTGGGGTGAACAGCCGAGGATCCAGCATGCGGCCGTTATCATCCGATCGGTTGATTTTTGCAAGAGGCTTGGGCGTTCGGAGGCGCGTGCCGACGCGACGCCGTCCACCGCAGACGAGCGCGTCAATGCCAGGGTAGGGCGGAGCGCGTCTTCCAGTACGTCTCGGGCGGCTCGGCCAGCTCCGCGAGCTCGCCGAGCGTCGCGTCGTCGAGCTCGAGCGCGACGCCCGCGACGTGCGAGCGGAGCTGATCGGTGGTCACGGCGCCGGAGAGCACGAGGTCCGCGGCGCCGAGCGACGCGGCGAAGGCGACGGCGAGCCGGTCGACCGGAACCGCGAGGCGCCCGGCGATCTCGCCGAGGCGCTGGCGCAGGCGCTCGTCCTCGGGCCGCCGGTTCGCGGGCGTGAGCCGTCCGTTGGCGTGCACCTCTTTGAGGATGACGCCGAGACCCGCGGCGCGCGCCTCGGCGAGCGCGTCGCGCAGCGACGGCTCGAGGACGTTGTAGGTCGCCTGCACGACGTCGAAGACGCGCTCCCCGTCGATGCGCGCGTCGAGCGCGAGCTCGAGCGTGCGTCGCGAGCCCGTCCCGGTCAGCGTGAGCCCGATCGCGCGCACGACTCCCGAGCGCCGCGCCTCGACCAGCGCGCGCAGCACGTCCTCGTCCTGCAGCACGCCGGAGTCCGCGGTCGCGCTGTGGATCTGGTAGAGCGTCAGCGCCTCTCCGAGGATCGCGCGGCTCTCCGCGAGCTGCGTGCGCAAGCGCGCGAGCGAGAGCTCCTTCTCCTCGTGCACCGGCGCGTCGATCCGCCAGTCGGCGGTGTAGCGGTAGCCCCACTTGCTGCCGACGGTCGCGTCGCGCGGGCCGAGACCGCGCGCGCGAAGCCAGCGGGCGAGGAACTCCTCGGCGCGGCCGTAGCTGCGCGCGGCGTCGACGTAGCGCACGCCGGCGGCGTACGCGGCGTCGAGGAGCTGCACGGTGCGCGCTTCGAGCGCTTCGACCGTGCGCTCCGGCAGGTCGGCGCTGCGGCCGAGGGTGATGTAGCCGGGACGGCCGAGCGCCGCGAGCCCGAGGCCGAGCTTCGACACCGTCGGCCCGCGGTCGCCGAGCGGACCGAGCGCGAGCGCCATGCGAACGATGCTACCGTCTCGCGCGCGCGTGTCCACGGGCTTCGTCTGGACAACGCGCATCGCGGCTGTTCCATTCCGCGTGCGGAGAACCGAGATGGCGCGGCAGGAGCGAGGGGAGGTTGGTCCGACCGATGCGGACGCGGGCGTCTGGCGCGGACGCTCGGTCGCGCGGCGCTTCGTGTCGCCCGACGGCATGATCGTGCTCGTCGGGCGCACCGCCGAAGACAACGACATCCTGTCGCTGAAGCTCGCCTCGCCGCGCGACTTCTGGCTGCACGTCGCGGGCGAGTCGGGATCGCACGTCGTGATCCGCAACCCGGACAAGCTCGCGCGCCCGCCGCGCGACACCGTGCGTTTCGCGGCCGGCCTCGCCGCGGGCTACTCGCGCGCACGTCACGGCGGACAGGTGAGCGTGCACCTCGCGACCTGCGCCGACGTCAAGAAGCCGCGCGGCTTGCCACCGGGCAAGGTGACGCTCGGCCGCTTCACCACGGTGCGCGCGACGCCGCTGCGCTTCGACGATGCTTGACGCTCGACGGCGGGCGCGGGCGTGCGCATCCACGCCCGCGCCGCCGACGCTGACGCTCAGAAGGCGAGCTTCAGCCCCGGCCGCGGCCAGTCCATCGCGACCAGCCGACCGGTTCCCGAGAGCGTGATGTAGGCCGTCTTCAGGTCCGGGCCGCCGAAGCAGATGTTGGTGGTCAGCGGGTCCGGCATCGGGACGTGGGTCACGCCCTCGCCGCTCGGGGGCACGACCGTGATGCCGCCGTTCGCGAGCGTCGCGACGCAGACGTTGCCCGCCGAATCGACCGCCAGCGAGTCGAAGAGCTGGAAGCCGGGCAGGCCGACGACGAGCGTGCCGGGCGTGCCGAGCCCCGCCGCAGGAGCCACCTCGCCCGGGGCCGTCACCTCCCACGACCAGAGGCGTCCGGTGAAGGTCTCGGCGACGTAGAGGCGCTTGCCGTCCGGTGACAGGCCGATTCCGTTCGGAGCCTCGAGGGGAAAGATCACCTCGCGGATCAGCGAGCCGTCGGGCTTGGCGTAGTAGACGCCGGTGCGGTCCCGGTCGCGCTCGCGCATCTTGCCGTGGTCGGTGAACCAGAAGCCGCCGCTCGCGTCGAACACGAGGTCGTTCGGGCCGCGCAGCGGGCGACCGTCGCACTCGGTGTAGAGGTCCTCGACCTTGCCGGTCTCGAGGTCGACGCGCTGGATGCGCCCGCCGATGTACGACGCCGGCTGGTTGCCCGGCACGACGAGACCATTGACGTCGTGCCACTCGAAGCCGCCGTTGTTGCAGACGTAGAGCTTGCCGTCGGGCCCGAGCGCGGCCCCGTTCGGGCCACCGCCGACCTCGGCCACGACGCTCGTTTTCCCGTCGGGCGTGACGCGTGTGATGGTGCCGCGCCGGATCTCGGTCAGGATGATGCTGCCGTCCGGCATCCAGACCGGGCCCTCGGGAAACTGCAGTCCGCTTGCGATCTCGCGCAGCCCTTCGCCCATGGATCCCTCCTGCGAAACGACGTGAAAAGTGTATTCTCTGGCGCTCGGCATGCTGCTATAGGACGGGCCGGCGCTCTCCCAGGAGAGCAGATTTCACGGACGCAACCCAACCGACGGAACCTCTGCCAATGCATTCTGTGAAGCGGAACAATCAGATCCGGGCGAGCGACGTGCTGATGCTCGTCGCGGTCGTCGGCACCATCCTGGGCGGCATCATCACGCTTCTCGCCTGACGCAGACGGCCTGGACGCAGCGCGCGCCACCCCGTGGAGGACGCGGTAGCGGCCGCGCGAGCGCTTGCCTGCCGTGCGAGCTGCGTCCTATACCCGCCCGGCCACCGGGCCACCGCGCGGCGGGATCGGCGAACGGGTGGCGGAGGAGCCCAGCATGTCGAACATCATCCGTCGCTTCTACGCCGTCGCCACCGTGCTCGCGCTGCTCACCTGGCCGGGGGTCGCCGACGCGACCATCGTCACCGGCGGCGGTGCGCGCGTCCTCGACTGCATCACCGTCTTCGACACGCCGGCGCCGCTCGCCCGCAACCAGCGTCACATCCGCTGCGTCGACGGCGATCCGTCGTGCGACGCGGACGGGGAGGTCAACGGCGAGTGCCGCTTCCCCGTCTCGGTGTGCGCGAACAGCACCGCGTCGGTCTACTGCACGCCGCTCGGCGTGTCCTCGATCACCGTCGACCACTCGCTCGACAACGGTGATCCCAAGTTCGATCCCGACTTCCAAGCGCTGCGCTCGCGCATCGAGAACCAGATCGATCCGCCGACCCAGCAGCCCGACGCCTGCACGAGCCCGAGCAACATCGTCGTCCGCCTGAAGGGCCCGTTCCCCGGCAACCGCTGCCGGCAGAACTCGAAGCTGCTCAAGGTGCGTGCGATGTCGCCGTTCGTCGGCGGTCGCTTCTTCAACGACACCGACACGCTGCGCTTCACCTGCCGTCCGGCGCCGGGGAGCTGCAATCCGACGTCGCTCTTCGAGGGCACGTACGACCGCATCCAGAAGCAGATCTTCAACGCGAGCTGCGCGCTGTCGGCGTGCCACGACTCGCAGACGCAGCAGGCCAACCTGCTGCTCGAGATCGGCGCGTCCTACACGCAGCTCGTCGGTGCTACGCCGACCAACGCGACCGCGCAGGGGCTCGGGTGGCTACGCGTCACGCCGGGCGACCCGTCGACGAGCCTCATCTACCGCAAGGTGACGGGCGACCTCGGGGTCGGGCTCGGCTCGCGCATGCCGCTCGGCAGACCGCCGCTCCCCGCCAACCTGATCCAGATCCTGCGCCTGTGGATCGAAGCAGGCGCGCCCGAAACCGGCTGGGTACCGGGCACCGATTCCTGAGCGTCCTCGCCGCGGCACGGGGTGTGTGGCGCGGGCGGGGTGGGGGAGACCGATGGGACACCAGAACACCGTCCTGACCGAGGCGGACGCTCGTCACCTGCTACGCCGCGCCGGCTTCTCGGCGACGCGCAAGGAGCTCGCGCAGAGCGGCATCGTCGGCATGACGCGCGGTGCCGCGGCCGACAAGCTGCTGAACTACAAGCCGAAGCCCTTTCGTCCGGGCGGACGCGACCAGCGGCGTCAGCACGACGCGCTGATGCGCTTTCTCCTCACCACCAAGACGCCGGTGCAGGAGAAGCTCGTGCTCTTCTGGCACGACCACTTCGCGACCGGGATCACGAAGCTCTTCGCGGTCAACTTCGGCGCCGCGACGAAGCTCATGGGCAACCAGCAGAAGCTCCTGCGCAAGCTCGCGAAGGGGAGCATGAAGGACCTCGTCAAGGCGATCGGCAAGGACGCCGCGATGATGGAGTTCCTCGACACCACGCGGAACGAGAAGTCGATCCCGAACGAGAACTACGCGCGCGAGCTGCTCGAGCTGTTTACGCTCGGCGTCTACGACAGCGCCGGCAACCCGAACTACACGCAGGCCGACATCGTGCAGATCGCGCGCGCCTTCACCGGCTGGCGCTACAAGCAGAACGGCACGGCGTACCTCGACAGGAGCAACCACGACTTCACGTCGGAGTTCCCCGAGCGCGGCCCGAAGCGGATCTTCGAGACCACCGGCAACATCGGCGGCGCCGACTTCGACGTGAACGGCGAGGGCGAGCCGGAGATCGACACCGTCGTCGACATCATCTTCACCCACACCGACACCGACGGGCACAACACGGTGGCGCGCCGCACCGCGCGCCGGCTGCTCGAGTTCTACGTCGGCCCCGATCCGAGCCTCGCGACGATCGACCAGGTGATCGCCGAGTCGAGCTTCGACACCACCTGGAGCATCCAGGCGCTGCTGCGCGCGATCTTCTGCCACGACGACTTCTACGAGACCGGCAAGCCGTTCGGTCCCGGCGTCAAGAAGTCGGTGAAGTGGCCGGTCGACTTCGCGATCGGCACGCTGCGGCTGCTCGGGATGCGCTTCGCCGGCGCCCACAAGTACATCCCGGGCGGGTCCTACACCGGCATCTTCAACCACATGGAGAACCTCGGTCAGGTCCTGATGGATCCGCCGAGCGTGTTCGGCTGGGACTGGGAGACGGCGTGGCTGTCGAGCTCGACGCTGCTCGCGCGCTACAACTTCGCGCGCGACGTCGCCGCGGCGCGCGGCGCCGCGCGGCTCAAGCCCGACAAGTTCGTCGACGTTTCGGAAACCGACCCCGCGGTGATCGTCGAGCAGGTGCTCGACGCGCTCGACGTCGCGCACAACTTCACCGCCGAGGATCGCCAGATCTGCATCGACTACTTGACGGACGGTGGTACGGTGACGCCCGACCTGCGCGACTATCGCTACCGCAACGCCAAGCTGAACGGGCTCTTCGAGATCGTGCTGAAGTCGCCCGGCTACCAGGTCTACTGAGCGGGGAGGGGAAGCACCGATGGCGATCACACGACGTCAGTTCATCCGTCGCACCGGTCTCGCCACCGCCGGCACGCTCCTCGCGCCGAGCCTGTTCACGAGCCCGCTCGTCCGTCGCGCGTTCGCCGATCTCGGCGACCGCTACCTCGTCGTGATCTTCCTCGACGGCGGCAACGACGGCCTCAACACCGTGGTCCCGGTCGACGATGGCGCGGGCACGCTGCGCACCGACTACGAGGCCGCGCGGCGCGCGGGCAACGGTGGCCTGCGTCTCTCGACCGCGTCGCTCGCGTCGACGATCGTCGGCAACGACCCGAACACCGGCGCGCTGCTCGCCCTGCACCCCGGGCTCGTCGGGCTCACGCAGCTCGCCGACTCGGGCAACGCGAGCCTCGCCGTCATCCAGGGCTGCGGCTACCCCGAGTACAACCTGTCGCACGAGGAGTCGCGGCTCATCTGGCAGACGGCCAACCCGCTGCGGCTCACGCCGCTGAGCGGCTCCGGCTGGGTCGGACGTCACCTCGCGGCGACCTACGGCCCGAGCCAGATCCCCGCGGTGTGCGTGCAGGACTCGATCGCGCCGGACTTCCGCCAGAACGTGACCAGCGTGCTCGCCGTGCGGCGCCTCGGGGACTTCGGCTTCCCCTGGGACGACTACGGCGACGACCAGGCCGCGAAGGAGGCCGCGTTCGCGGCGCTGCACGCGGCGGCCTCGGCCGGCTCGCAGCCGACGCAGGTCTTCGTCGGCAACGCCGGCACGGCGACGCTGCAGAGCACCAGCAGCTACCCCGTCGTGCACGACCTCTACCAGACGGACCGCGGCGCCTTCGGCCAGCTCTACTCGGAGATCGACCGCCGCCTCGCGTACGACCTGCGCGAGGTCGCGAAGATCATCTACGGCGTCTCGAGCGGCGTGCCGGGCGTCGGCGCGCGCTTCTTCCAGCTCTCGAACGGCGGCTACGACACGCACTCGGATCAGGGCGGGGCGCTCGGACAGCACTACGAGCTGCACCGCGAGCTCGGGGATTCGCTCAAGGTCTTCTACGACGACCTCGCCGACATGGGCGTCGCCGACAAGGTGCTGACGGTGGTGTGGAGCGAGTTCAGCCGCCGCATCGAGCAGAACGGCAACGGCACCGACCACGGCTCGCAGGGCCCGATGTTCGTCATCGGCGGCCCCAACGCCGTCAACGGCGGCGTCTACGGCAACCACCCCAACATCAACAAGGCCGACCTCGAGAGCGACGGCAACACGCGCTACCGCCAGACGCCGCACGACTTCCGCTCGACGGACTTCCGCGACGTCTTCGGGACGATCCTCAAGCACTGGCTCAACATGTCGCCGGCGCAGATCACGTCGAACGTCCTGATCCCGGATGCGTTGCCCGGCGAGTACTGGTCGGTCGCGAACGGGATCGACTTCGACATGGGGTTCCTCGCGTAGGGCAGGCGGATCCGCGCACTTTGTTGGATTGCCGCCGGGGTCGGGGCTCGGTCCCTGGCCGCGGCCGTCGTCATTCTGGCCGAACTTGCGTCTCACGACGGTCGCAGGAAGAAGCGGAGCGCCCGTTGTGAAGTCGTCGCGATCAAGCTGCTCTTTGGCGGCGTCCACGCCCGACCTTGATCAAGAACCGGACCGCGCGGTCATCGCGGTGGTCCACGAGCCAAAGTGCTCGTCTCGACGACGCGCGGTCGCAGCGACCGTCGGTGGCGCGTGAGGTGATGTAGCCGTGGAGGTTCTGACCTTCGACAGGATCGCGGCCGACGTCGAGAAGGTCCTTGCCATCTGCAGTGATGCCGGCGTGCGAACCGCAGGCACCAGAATCGCCGTAGCGGCGAAGCGCATCCGCGAAATCTGGGAGCACATCGCGACCCATCGACCGGACGAGGATTGGCCTAGGGTTGGCGGCTTCCGTGACGTGTCGCTGCTGATTGAGGGCTCCGAGTTCGCGACACTACTGCCCTGCATCGAGCGGTGGCTCGCTGAGCAGCCTGAGGATGTCTCGAGCAAGCTGAATAGGGTTCTTTCCGGTCCGCTCTTACCGACGCAGGAGACAGCCGAAACGAACAAAGCCCGGAACGTGCTGTTCGAACTGACTCTGGCGGCGAAGCTCGAGCGATTCGGTCGGCGGACTGAGCATGGCGAGCACCCGGATGTGACCTTGCGACTCCCGCAACGGGATATCTTCCTGGAATGCAAGAGGACGTTCTCGCCCAAGAAGGTTGACGAAAATATGAAGGATGCCGAGGCGCAGCTTGCTAGCGATCTGGAGGAAGCTCCCGGCACAACGTTCGGAGTCGTAGCTATCGACGTAACGAAGGTCGTCAATCCAGAGTACGAGTGCTGCAAGTTCTGGGACGAGTCTCAGCTCGGCAGAAACATGGCGAGTCGAGTCGACTCAGTAATCGCCCGCACCAAGAGCACGCGCGAGCGCTTTCGAGCGCAGCGTATCATCGGCGTGCTCTACAGGTTCGTCACGATCGCACACGACCTCCTTCACAATCGCTACGTGCTGGCGATCCAGGACTGCGTGGTCAGTCTCGGTGGCCCCCAGTACACAAACCGATATGCGGCCTTCGAGGCGTTCCGTAGGTCTCTCGGGATGGACGGCGTGCGTTACCGACGGAACACGAAGGCACTGCTCGGTTAGCTGGCACGAAGAACTCGACGGCCAGATTCCGCCGAACCGTAGGTGACCGGCGACGAGGCTCGCCACGAACGGAGCGAGCCCCTCAACAGGGTCTCGCTGGCGCCTCGGCGGCGCCAGGGCTCCAGCCGACTCCGGACGCCGCCGCCTGAGGCGCTGACGCGTCGAGAGTCGCAGGAGGTCAGGCTCCGCATTCGTAGCGGCCCGCTGGTGGCTCTCTGGGAGCCCTGAGCGGGACGGCCTCGATGTCGGTGCCCGACCTGAAGCTCTCTTGCTCCGCGAAGCTCCCGGCTTCGATGGCGATTCCTGCGGGACAGAGCTCGGTTGCGGGACGGCACGCGTTCATCGTCTCGTCCGTCTCTCGGTGCGGCTCCCACGCGCGCGTCGCGCCACGAAGGTGCTGGACAGATTCAACAGCGAAAGTGCTGTCCGATCGCCTGGACTGTCCCGCGAAGTCGAGCACCCGTGACCAACCGACGCCGGAGACGAAGCGCTGCGCGATCTACACGCGCAAGTCGACGTCGACCGGCCTCGACTCCGACTTCAACAGCCTCGACGCGCAGCGCGAGGCCTGTCGCGTACATCCAGCGCCAGCCCGGGTGGACCCTCGTCGACGAGCGCTACGACGACGGCGGCTTCACCGGCGCGAACACCGACCGCCCCGCGTTCCAGCGCCTCATGGCTGACATCGACGCGGGCAAGGTCGACGTCATCG
>DATCMB010000010.1 GCA_036563615.1 Candidatus Binatia bacterium | reverse complement strand
TGCGAGATCGTGATCGACCTTCCGAGCGTGTCCCGCCGTCACGCGCGCCTCTGCGGGGCGCCGCCCGGCTCGGACGACCTTGCGACGATCGAGGACATCGGCGGCATGAACGGCGTGCGCGTCCGCGGGCAGCGCATCCCCGTGGGCCAGCCCGTCCCCGTGAGGCCGGGCGACGTCATCGAGCTCGGCGGGGCGATCGTCGTCCTCCATCCACCGCGCGATCGCGGCGCGCCTTCGGCAGGGGCGATCGCGCGTGCGGCCGCGCAGCGGGCGAGCGACGAGGATCCGATGAAGGCCGTCGATCGCCTCATCGAGGTCGTCGCGCAGAGCGAGCTCAGCGTGCTTCTCCTCGGCGAGACCGGCGTGGGCAAGAGCTACGCGGCGGAGGCGATCCACGCGCGTTCGGCCCGCGCGAACGGTCCGCTCTTGCGCCTGAACTGCGCCGCGCTCCCGGAGGCGCTCCTCGAGGGCGAGCTCTTCGGCTACGAGCGCGGCGCGTTCACCGGCGCCGTGCACGACCGCGTCGGCAAGATCGAGCTGTCGTCGGGCGGCACGCTGTTCCTCGACGAGATCGAGTCCATCTCGCTCAACATGCAGCTCAAGCTGCTGCGCGTCCTCGAGGAGCGTGAGATCGAGCGCCTCGGCGGCAACCGCCGCATCAAGGTGAACATGCGCGTCATCGCGGCGACCAACGTCGACCTCGAGGCGCTGGTCGCGAACGGCTCGATGCGCGAGGACTTCTACTACCGCATCAACGTCGTGCCGATCCGCATCCCGCCGCTGCGCGACCGCATCGAGGACGTGCCGCTGCTGGTCGCGGAGTTCCTGCGCAACTCGCCGCTGGCGCAGGAGAAGGGCATCAACCGCGTCTCGAACCGCGCGCTGCAGCAGCTCATGAGCTACAGCTGGCCGGGCAACGTGCGCGAGCTCGGCAACGTGCTCGAGCGCTCGATCCTGCGCACCTCGGGGCCGATGATCCGCGAGGTCGACCTGCCGGGCAACGACGTCAAGAAGACGTCCGACAGCTCGTCGCGGCGCGGCTTCGACTACGAGGTTCCGCTCAAGGAGTTCCTGCGTCGCGCGGAGAAGGACTACCTCGGGCACGTGCTGCGCAAGTACCGCGGCGGCATCAACTCGAGCGCCAAGCACGCGCTCGTCGACGCCGCGACGCTGCACCGCAAGATGAAGTCCTACGGCCTGCGCCGCGAGGAGTTCCGCATGCGTGGCTCGAAGGCCGACACGCCGATCTTCCAGATGAGCACGCCGCCGAACTCGACGCAGCACTGAGGTCGAGCTAAACAGGCGACCCGCGAAAGGACCTCCATGGCTCAGGACGAGAACTCGGGACTGCTCGCCTTTCTGTGGCGCCACAAGATCTGGTGGCTGATGCCGGCGATCAGCGTTCTACTGATCACCGGGCTGCTCATGTACTTCGGCCGCTCGAGCGCCTCGTCGCCGTTCGTCTACACGCTGTTCTGAAGCGCGTGCGCGTGGCGACGCCTGAGCGCGCGCCCGTCGGCCCGAGCCTCGTCCGTGTCCGTGCGCCAGGGGAATCTTCCCCCTTCGGCGCGAAAAGGTCCTTCCGCGCGCCCGGCGCGCGGGCTATGCACTCCGACATAGTCCACCTACACCCGAGAACCACCACGACCAGGACACGGAGCGCATGCGGGACGACGAAGCCTTCCGGCGCGAGGCGGACGAGTTCGTTCGCCTCTATGGCGAGCTCAACAGACGACTCTCGAACCGCGGCATACGCGGGGTCGACGAGCTCGTCGTGCTGTACGAGCAGGTACGAGCGGCGGTCGACACCCTGGCCGCGCAGGAGATCGACGCCGCACTGCTGCAGATCTCGACGCTGCTCGACCGGCTACGGCTCATCTCGCGCTGGATCGCGACCCTCGGCGAGATGAAGGCGGCGCTCGGCGACGAGCGGCTCGACGCCATCGTCGAATCCCGCCTCGAGGCCCGCGCCGGGCAGCAGGACGCGGTTTGACTCCCCCCGGGGCCGTTGATAGCTCGGCACCATGACGGGACCGGATCCGAATGCGTCCGCCTGGAGCGAGTTCTTCGAGATGCTCACCCGGCCGGACAACCTCCCGATCGTCGGGATGTTCTTTCTGGTCTTCTGGTTCACGTACCTCGGCTTTCGGGAAGCACGGCGCAACGACGAGCTGATCGCGCAGGGTCGCGAAGACGAGATCCTGAGCGACATGCAAAGGTGAACGATGCCGTTCACGATCATCGCCGAGAACTGCACGGGCTGCAGCGCGTGTGAGAAGCGCTGCCCGACGCGGGCGATCAGCGGCGACCCGAAGAAGGCCTACTTCATCGAGCCGTCGATGTGCATCGACTGCGGTGCGTGCGGCGTGATCTGCCCCGACGAGGCGATTCTCGACACCTGGGGCAACATGACGAGCGTGCTCAAGCGCGCCGAGCGTCCGATCGCCGTCCCGCACCCCGACAACTGCAACGGCTGCGGGGTGTGCATCGACGTCTGCCCGTTCGACTGCATCACGCCGTCGGAGGGCAACGTCGCGACCTACCTCGGCAAGGTCGAGGTCGACGAGAAGACCTGCGTCGGCTGCAAGCTGTGCGAGGAGG
This sequence comes from Candidatus Binatia bacterium, assembly GCA_036563615.1. Classification (NCBI taxonomy): domain Bacteria; phylum Candidatus Binatota; class Binatia (SeqCode); species Binatia bacterium. The sequence goes on along the minus strand of DATCMB010000010.1, from coordinate 74,563 downwards.
TCTGCGGCTGGGACGGCATCTACATCATGCCGGGCGGCGAGAAGGAGGCCTTCCTCGCGAGCCTCGGCTACACGCTCGAGGAAGCCGACTCCGCCGCGTGACGGCGTCCGCCGCGTCGCAGCCTGCGCGCGCTCGAAGCGCGCGGCCAAGCGCCGAGCGAAGCGAGCCCCGCTAAACGATCTTGTTGAGCGGGTACTCGATGATCCCGGTCGCGCCGGCCTTGATCAGCTGCGGGATCAGGTCGCGCACCGTCGCCTCGGCGATCACGCTCTCGACCGCGAACCACTTCTCGCTGCGCAGCTGCGCGGTCTGGAAGAGGTTCGACACCGTCGGGGCGGTGAGGCTCGGCAGCAGCGCGATCACGGCGTCGAGCTTCGACTCGGGAACGTTGAGCTTGATGCCGACCTTGCCCTGCGCGGCGAGCGCGCCCTGCAGCAGCAGGGCGATCTGCTCGAGCTTCTCGCGGCGCGCCGGATCCGCCCAGGCCGCCTCGTTCGCCACGAGCTGTGGATTGGACTTCTGCAGCTCGGCGACGATGCGCAGCTTGTTCGCGCGCAGCGTGGACCCGGTCTCGGTCACGTCGACGATCGCGTCGACCAGCCCCTCGGCGACCTTGGCCTCGGTCGCGCCCCAGGAGAACTCGACGTCGACGTCGATGCCCCGTCCGGCGAAGAAGCTGCGCGTCACGTTGACGAGCTCGGTCGCGACGCGCTTGCCCTGCAGGTCCTCGGGCTTCTGCACCGGCGAGTCCTCGCGGACCACGAGCACCCAGCGCGTCCCCTGCAGGCTGACCTTCGAGTAGACGAGGTCGCAGATCGTGTGCACCCGCGAGCCGTTCTCGATGATCCAGTCCTGGCCGGTCACGCCGGCGTCGAGCGCGCCGGCCTCGATGTAAGCCGACATCTCCTGCGGCCGCATGAACGAGCAGCGGATGTCGGGATCGTCGATCGACGGGAAGTAGCTGCGGCCGCTGGTCGTGATGCGCCAGCCCGCCTTGGCGAACAGCTCGATGGTCTGGTTCTCGAGGCTGCCCTTCGGGATGCCGAGCTTCAGCGGCGTGGGGAGCTTCGCACTCATGGATGCGGCTTCTTGTACACCTTGGCCGGGTCGAACACCGGCTCGGCGATCGTTTGCCACTCGCCGTTCTCGAGGCGGCGGAAGAAGCAGCTGCGGTAGCCCTTGTGGCAGGCGGCGCCACCGTGCTGCACCACCTTGTAGATGACGGTGTCGCGATCGCAGTCGACGAGGAGCTCCTTGATCTCCTGGTAGTGGCCCGACTCCTCGCCCTTGCGCCACAGCCCGCGCGAGCGGCTCCAGAAGCAGGCGCGTCCGGTCGCGAGCGTCTCGCGCCACGCCTCCTCGTTGATGTAGGCGACCATCAGGACCTCGCCGGTCGCGTGGTCCTGCACGACGGCGGGGATCAACCCCTTGCTGAAGTCGAGCTCCACGACGTTCCCTGCCTAACTCTCAGCGCTCGCCGCGGATCACGGCTTCGAGGATCTCGACGTGCGTGCGCCACGCCTCGTCGCGCGCGCGAAGCTGCGCGACGCCGGCTTCCGTCATGCCGATCGACGCTTGCGGATCGCACGGCGGCACGAACAGCACGGCCGGCAGCTCGGGCCGCGGCGGCACCACCGGACGCTGCGCAGAGCAAGCGGCCGCGCCCGCGACGAGGGCGACCAGCAGAGCTCCGAACGCGAGCCGGCGGGCACCGGCGCCGCCACGAGGCACGCGCGTCAGCACGCCGGGCTACGTATCGACGAGCCGGCGAAAACGCAATGTCACCGTCGCGACGACCGTGAGCATGGAGAACGCGCGTGACGCTTGATAGAGGGGCGCGATGAAGCTGTCCGACCTCGCGCGAGCCCTCGACGCCACCCTCGAAGGAGACGGCGAGCTCGAGATCGAGGACCTGCAGCCGCTCGACAGCGCCGGGCCGCGCTCGCTGTCGTTCCTCTCGAACCAGCGCTACGCGTCGCAGCTCGCCACGACGCGCGCGGGAGCGCTCATCCTCGGCAAGGGCGTCGAGGGACCCGGCTGTCCGGTGCTGCGGGTCGACGACCCGTACCGCGCGTTCGCGATCGCGCTCGGGCTGTTCGCGCGTCCGGTGCTGCCGCCGCTCGGCGTGTCGCCGGCGGCGCACGTCTCGCCGAGCGCGCGGATCGGGGAGGGCGCCCGCATCTCGCCGGGCGTGGTGATCGGCGACGGCGTCGAGATCGGCGCGCGCGCCTGCCTCTACCCCGGGGTGGTCATCTATCCCGAGACCACGATCGGCGACGACTTCGTCGCGCACGCGAACGTCGTCGTGCGCGAGCGCGTCCGCATCGGCAACCGGGTGACGCTCGGACCCGGGGTGGTGATCGGCGGCGACGGCTTCGGCTTCATCCCGCTGCCGGGCGGCGGCGTGTTCAAGCTGCCGCAGATCGGCACCGTCGAGATCGGCGACGACGTCGAGATCGGGGCCAACACCACCGTCGATCGCGCGACCATCGGCGCGACGCGGCTCGAGGCAGGCGTCAAGCTCGACAACCTGGTGATGATCGCGCACGGCTGCCGGATCGGGCGCGAGTCGCTGCTCGCGGGCCAGACCGGGCTCGCCGGCAGCACGACGCTCGGCGCCCGCGTCCAGCTCGGCGGTCAGGTCGGCGCGGCGGGCCACCTCACGATCGGCGACGACGTGCGGGTCGCCGCGCAGAGCGGGATCGACAACGACGTCCCGCCGGGCTCGGTGATCGGCGGCTACCCGGCGATGGACGTGCGGCTCTGGCGGCGCGTGTCGGCCGCCGTGCAGCGGCTGCCCGATCTGCTGCGTCGGGTGCGCCGCCTCGAGCGGGCGACGGGCGTCGCGCGCACGTCGGACGCACGCGACGAGTGAGCGACGGTTCACCGACGCGAACGCGCCACACGCCCCGAACCGCGTTGATTTCCGGGTCCCGACCCCTATTATCCGGTGAATCCCCATGAAGCTTCGGGTCGATCGCATCACCGACGAGGCCACGCAGTGCGTGTTCCAAGCGTCGGTCGAGGAGCTGAACCAGCGTCTCGAGGACGCCGGTGCGCACGACTTCAGCCTCGCGAGCCCGCTCGAGGTGGACGTCACGTACTACCGCGCGGGCGACGACCTGTACTTCGAGGGACACTGCAGCACCGTCGCCGAAGGCACCTGCGCGCGCTGCCTCGAGACCTTCTCGCTCCCGCTCGCGACCCCGTTCGAGTTCGTGCTCACCAAGGCGCTGCCGCACGAGGTCAAGCAGGAGCTCAAGACCGAGGACCTCGCGCTCAGCTTCTACAGCGGCGACGAGATCGACCTGACGCCGCTCGTCGGCGAGCAGGCGATCCTCGCGCTGCCGACCCGTGCGGTGTGCCGCGAGGACTGCCGTGGACTGTGTCCCGCTTGCGGGACGAATCGCAACACCGACCCGTGCACCTGCAGCCCGGCGTCGCCCGATCCCCGCTTCGCCGTGCTTTCGCGCGTGCGGGTGCGGACGGAACCGTGAGCGCCCCGATGCGGAGGCGCCGCAGCTAGACCTGTCCGGCGCGCCGGCGAGCGCGTGGCCGAGCGAGACGACGCGGACACGCGGATCGTCGGGCCGTCGCCGACCCGAGCCGCACCGCGACGAAAGGAAACTGAGAAATGGCCGTCCCGAAGAGACGAACCTCGGTGTCGAAGCGCAACAAGCGGCGCTCGCACCACGCCCTGTCGGCGCCCGCGTTCATCGCGTGCCCTCAGTGCGGCGAGCCGCGGCTGCGGCATCGCGCCTGCCCGAGCTGCGGGGTGTACCGCGGCAGGAAAGTGATCGAAGCGCGCGGCGAATGACCGTGCCCCGCTGCGCACGGGGGCGGTGCTGAGCGATGCGGATCGCTCTCGACGCGATGGGCGGTGACCTCGCCCCGCAAGCGACGGTCGACGGCGCGGTCGCGGCCGCGCGCGAGCTCGGCGTCGCGGTGCTGCTGGTCGGCGACCGCGCCCGCATCGAGCCGGAACTGAAGCGTCATCGCACGACGAACCTCGACCTCGAGGTGCGTCACGCGAGCGAGACGATCGCGATGGACGAGGCGCCGACGTCCGCGCTGCGCAAGGCGGACTCCTCGATGTGGGTCGGCCTGACCGCGCTGCGCGACGGCGAGGCGGCGGCGTTCGTGTTCGCCGGCAACACCGGCGCCGGCATGGTGCTCGGCGCGCACCTGCTCGGACGCACGCCGGGCGTCGAGCGTCCCGCGATCGCGGTGCTGGTGCCGTCGCCGCGCGGCCACACGATCCTGCTCGACGCCGGCGCCAACGTCGACTGCCGACCGATCCACCTGACGCAGTTCGCGGTCATGGGCGACGCGTACGCGCGCGCCGTGCGCCAGATCCCGGCGCCGCGGATCGGGCTGCTCTCGAACGGCCTCGAGGACAGCAAGGGCAACAGCCTCGTGCGCGCCGCGGCGCCGATGCTGCGCCAGCTGCCGATCAACTTCGTCGGCTACGTCGAGGGTCGCGAGATCAACAGCGGCTCGACCGACGTCGTGGTCTGCGACGGCTTCGTCGGCAACCTGGTGCTGAAGAGCCTCGAGGGCTTCGGCAAGCTGATCGGCGAGCGCCTGCGCTCGACCTTCGAGCGTAGCCTGCGCGGCAAGCTCGCCTACCTGCTGCTCAAGCGCGACATCGAGGCGCTGCGCCACGACCTCGACGCCCGCGAGACCGGCGGCGCGCTGCTGCTCGGTCTGAACGGCATCGCGGTGAAGGCGCACGGCTCGTCGGATGCGCGCGCGATCCGCAACGCGGTCGCGGTCGCGGCGAGCCTCGCGCAGAGCGGTGTCACCCAGCAGGTCGCGAGCGGCATCGCGGCGACCGTCGGCCTCGACACCTCCGCGGCCGCCGAGCAGACGCCGCGCGCGCGCCGCTTCTGGCAGTCGATCCGCGAGCGCCTGCGCCGCGACGGCAAGGCGAGCGAGCGTGCCGCCGAGCCGGCCGCGCCGCCTCCTCCACCTCCGCCGGCGCCGCCCGCGACCGCCGAGCCGCTGCGCAACGAACCCGCGGCGAGCCCGGAGCCGCCGCAGCCGGCCGCCGTGGCCACGAGCGCGCCGGTCGTCTCGCCGAGCGCGGGCGACGGCGCGTCGAGTGCGTCGAGCGCAGCGAGCACGCCGAGCACGGCGAGCCGAGAGACCGCGGCGTCGTCGTCGCCGGAGCCGGAGACCACACCCGAGAGCGCGGATCCGCGCCCGTCCGAAGCGTCGGCGGACGAGCCCGCCGACGCACCGTCGAGGGACACGAGGGACAAATGAGCGCACCGGCGCTGCTCTTCCCGGGGCAAGGCTCGCAGCGCGTCGGCATGGGCGAGGACCTGTGCCGCGAGTTCGCCGTCGCGCGCGAGACGTTCGACGAGGCCGACGCGGCGCTCGGCGAGTCGCTGAGCAAGCTTTGCTTCGAGGGCCCCGAGGACGAGCTCACGCTCACCGAGAACGCGCAGCCCGCGCTGCTCGTGACCTCGATCGCGATCACGCGCGTGCTCGCGAGCGAGGGCGGCATCGTGCCCGAGGTCGCAGCCGGGCACAGCCTCGGCGAGTGGTCGGCGCTGGTCGCGATGGAGGCGATCGCGCTCGCGGACGCGGTCCGCGCGGTGCGCGCCCGCGGACGCTTCATGCAGGAGGCGGTGCCGCCGGGCGTCGGCGCGATGGCGGCGCTGCTCGGCGCGGACCTCGAGGTCGCGTCCGAGCTGTGCGCGGGCGCGAGCACGGAGGGCGAAATGGTGGTCCCGGCGAACATCAACGGCGCGGGCCAGATCGTGGTGTCCGGGCACGCGACCGCGGTCGAGCGCCTCGAGAAGGCGGCCGCGGCGCGCCGCGTACGCGCGATGCGGCTCAAGGTCAGCGCTCCCTTCCACAGCCCGCTGATGGAGCCGGCGCGCGAGCGGATGGCGGAGCTGCTGCGTGACGTCCCGGTGAAGGCGCCGCGCGGCACCGTGCTCGCCAACGTCGACGGCGAGCCCTACGCGAGCGCCGGCGACGTGCGCGCGAAGCTCTGCGCGCAGATCACCGCGGCGGTCCGCTGGGAGGACTGCGCGCGCGGCGTCGCGGCACGCACCGACACCGGCATCGAGGCCGGGCCGGGCAAGGTGCTGTGCGGGCTCCTGCGGCGGATCGCGCCGCAGTTCACCTGCGTGCCGACGGACGACGTCGCCGGCGTGCGGGCCGCGCTCGAGAGGGTGCGGGCATGAGCGACGCACGGCCCCTCGCAGGACAGGTCGCGCTCGTCACCGGCGCCTCGCGCGGCATCGGCCGAGCGATCGCCGAGGAGCTCGCCCGCCAGGGCGCGCACGTCGCCGTCAACTACAACAGCAACCAGCAAGCGGCCGACGAGTGCGTCGCGGCGATCACGGCCGCGGGCGGCAGCGCGGCGCCGCTGCGCTTCGACGTCGCCGACCCCGAGGCGAGCGCGTCCGCCATCTCCGGTCTGGTGAACGAGCGCGGCCGGCTCGACATCCTGGTGAACAACGCCGGCATCGCGCTCGACGGTCTCGTGCTGCGCTACAAGACCGAGGACTGGGAGCGCATCCTCGCCGTCAATCTCAGCGGCGTCTTCCACTGCAGCAAGGCCGCCGCGCGGTCGATGGTGCGCGCGCGCTCGGGCCGGATCATCAACGTGACCTCGGTCGTCAGCGCGATCGGCAACGCCGGGCAGGCGCCGTACGCGGCGACCAAGGCCGGCGTCGAGGGCTTCACCCGCGCGCTCGCGCGCGAGCTCGCGTCGCGCAACGTCACCGTCAACGCGGTGGCGCCGGGCTTCATCGACACCGAGATGACGGCCGCATTGCCGGAAGCGGTGCGCAGCACGTACCTGAGCACCATTCCGCTCGGCCGACTCGGCACCGCCGCGGAGGTGGCCGCCGCGGTGGCGTTCCTGGCCGGCCCGACGGCCGGCTACATCACCGGCCACGTCCTCGCCATCAACGGCGGGATGTACATGTGAGACAACGCTCGCGGCCGTACGGCGCCACGTTGTGGCGCGCACGGCCGCGACACGGTAAAGCGAGCCCAAATCACGCGCTCGGACCCGGTGGACCAGGGCAGGGGAGGAAACTCCATGGCTTCAGCAGTCGAGGCGAAGGTCAAAGAGATCGTTTGCGAGCAGCTCGGCGTCAGCGAGGACGAGGTGCAGCCGAACGCTTCGTTCATCGAGGACCTCGGAGCGGACTCGCTCGACATCGTCGAGCTCGTGATGGCGCTCGAGGAGGAGTACGACCTCGAGATCTCCGACGAGGAAGCGGAGAAGATCCGCACCGTCGGTGACGTCGTCGCCTACATCGAAAGCCACAAGTGAGCTCGATCGACGCATCTCTCGCCGACGTCGATCCGGAAATCGCGGCCGCGATCGCCCGCGAGCGCCGACGCCAGGAGGACAACCTCGAGCTGATCCCGTCGGAGAACGCGGCGAGCCGCGCGGTGCTCGAGGCTCAGGGCTCGGTTCTCACCAACAAGTACGCCGAGGGCTATCCCGGCAAGCGCTACTACGGCGGTTGCGAGCACGTCGACGTCGTCGAGCAGCTCGCGATCGACCGGGCGAAGGCCCTGTTCGGCGCCGAGTTCGTCAACGTGCAGCCGCACTCCGGCTCGCAGGCGAACATGGCGGTCTACTTCTCGCAGCTGCAGCCGGGCGACACGATCCTGGCGATGAATCTGCAGCACGGCGGGCACCTGACCCACGGCAACCCGGCGAACTTCTCCGGTAAGTGGTTCAAGGTCGTGCCGTACGGGGTGCGCGAGGAGGACGAGCGCATCGACTACGATGCGGTGCGCAAGCTCGCGCGCGAGCACCGGCCGAAGCTGATCGTCGCCGGCCACAGCGCGTACCCGCGCATCGTCGACTTCGCGCCGTTCCGCGAGGCCGCCGACGAGGTCGGCGCCAAGCTGATGGTCGACATGGCGCATTTCGCGGGGCTGGTCGCGGCCGGCGAGCATCCGTCGCCCGTGCCGTACGCGGAGTTCGTCACCACGACGACGCACAAGACGCTGCGCGGCCCGCGCGGCGGCATGATCCTCGCCCGCGCGAGCGAGGAGAAGGCGATCAACAGCACGGTCTTCCCGGGCAACCAGGGCGGACCGCTGATGCACGTCATCGCCGCGAAGGCGGTCGCCCTGCACGAGGCGGCGCAGCCCGCCTTCCGCGACTACCAGAAGCAGGTGGTGAAGAACGCGAAGGCGCTCGCCGAGGGCCTCACGCGGCGCGGCTTCCGCCTGGTCTCGGGCGGCACCGACAACCACCTCCTGCTGATCGACCTGCGCAAGAGCGACATCACCGGCAAGGTCGCGCAGGAGACGCTCGATCAGGCGCGCATCACCGCGAACCGCAACACGGTGCCGTTCGACCCGCGCTCGCCGTTCGTCACCAGCGGCCTGCGCATGGGCACGCCGACGGTCACCACCCGCGGCATGCGCGAGCCCGAGATGGATCAGATCGCCGACCTGATCGCGCGGGCGCTGTCGCACGTCGGCGACCAGACGGCGCTCGCCAAGATCGCGGAGGAGACCACCGCGCTCTGCCGCCGCTTCCCGCTCTACCGGCACTGACGGCCGAGACGCCATGAAGTGCCCCGCCTGCCGGGACCTCAACAACCGCGTCATCGACTCGCGGCTGGGCAAGGACGGCGACGTCATCCGCCGGCGGCGCGAGTGCGAGAAGTGCGGGCGGCGCTTCACGACCTACGAGCGGGTCGAGGAGTACCTGCCGGCGGTCATCAAGAAGGACGGCCGGCGTGAGCCGTTCGACCGGCTGAAGATCGTCGCGGGCCTCAAGAAGGCCTGCGAGAAGCTGCCGGTCAGCCTCGAAGCGATCGAGCAGGTGGTCGACGGCATCGAGCGCAAGATGCTCGACCGCGGCGAGCGCGAGGTGCCGAGCTCGATGATCGGCGAGGCGGTGATGCAGGCGCTCTACGAGCTCGACACCGTGGCCTACGTCCGCTTCGCGTCGGTCTACCGCTCGTTCCAGGACGTCAACGAGTTCATGGACGAGCTCGAGGAGATCATCCGCGAGCGTCGCAGCCAGCGCGCGCAGCGCGAGCAGGCGCCGCCGCCCCGGAAGCGCGCCACGGGCGCCGCCGCCAAGGCCAAGCCTGCGGCGCGGCCGAACTCGCGACGGGCCCAGCGCGGCTGATGCGCCGGGAGACGGGACCGCACTGGTCCGCGCAGGACGTCGAGCACATGCGGCACGCGCTCGCGCTCGCGCGGCGCGGCCTGGGTCGCACGCGGCCGAACCCGCCGGTCGGCGCCGTCGTGGTGCGCGGCGGACGCGTCGTCGGGACGGGGTGGCACAAGCGCGCCGGAACCGCGCACGCCGAGGTGATCGCGCTCGCCGCGGCCGGCAAGGAGGCGCGCGACGCGACGCTCTACTTGACGCTCGAGCCGTGCACGCACACCGGACGCACGCCGCCGTGCGCCCCGCAGGTGATCGCGTCGGGCGTCAAGCGGGTGGTGATCGCGGTGCCCGACCCGAACCCCGTCGTGCGTCGGCGCGGCATCGCGATGCTCCGCCGCGCCGGCATCCAGGTCGAGACCGGCCTCGAGGCGGAAGCGGGCGAGGAGCTGATCCGCGGCTTCGCGTGCCACGTCACGACCGGTCGTCCGTTCGTGCGCCTCAAGCTCGCGGCCTCGGCCGACGGGCGCATCGCGACGCGGACCGGCGCCTCGCGCTGGATCACCGGCCCCGACGCGCGCCGTCTCGTGCACCGCTGGCGCGACGAGATGGACGCCGTGATGGTCGGCTCGGGAACCCTGCTCGCGGACGACCCCGAGCTCACGTGTCGCCGCGCGGGTGGGCGCGATCCCGTGCGCGTGGTGGTCGACGGCGGCTTGCGCACCCCGCCGACGGCGCGCCTGCTGCGCGCGGGCTCGGGTCCCGTGTGGATCGCGACCCGCACGCGCCACGACGCCGCGCGCGCACGTCGCCTCGTGCGGCGCGGCGCCGAGCTGATCCCGGTGCCGGCGCGCGGCGCTCACCTGGACCTCGCCAAGCTGCTCCGGAAGCTCGGCGAGCGCGACGTGACGTCGGTCCTCGTCGAGGGCGGCTCCGGGCTCGCCGCGGCGCTGCTCGCGAACGGTCTGGTCGACGAGCTCTGCTGGTTCTCGGCGCCGCTCTTGATCGGGGGCGACGGCTTGCCGATGATCGGTCCGTTGGGCGTGCGCTCGCTGCAGGGCGCCTATCCCCTCGCCGATCTGCGGGTCGAGCGCGTAGGCGACGATCTCCTGCACACGGCGCGCGTCGAGGCCCGCTGAGAACACCATGAAGCCGACGGGAGAAGTGAAGAGCCGCATCGCGCGCGGCGAGCACACGCTGCAGGCCGCGATCGCGGATCTCGCGGCGGGCCGCATGATTCTCGTCGTCGACGACCTCGACGACCCGCGGCAGGGCGAGCTCTGCGTCGCCGCCCAGCTCACGACCCCCGAGCACATCAGCTTCATGGCGGTGCACGCGCGGGCGCTCGTCTGCCTCGCGATGCTGCCGACGGCGATGCAGCGCCTCGGCATCCCGCTCATGCCGGCCGACCGCACGGCGGGCGAGTGCGTGCCCTACGGGACGTCGTTCGAGGCGCGGCGCGGGGTGTCGACCGGCATCTCGGCCGCGGACCGCGCGGCGACGATCCGGGTCGCGATCGACGAGCGCAGCGGGCCGAACGACATCGTCATGCCGGGCCACGTGCCGCCGATCCAGGTCGCGCCGGGCGGCGTGCTCGAGCGTCCGGGACGCATCGAGGCCGCGCTCGACGTCGTGCGCCTCGCGGCGCTGCGTCCCGCGGCGACGGTGTGCACGGTGCTCGATCCCGAGGGCGAGATCGCGCGCGGCGCGATGCTGCTCGCGTTCGCGCGCAAGCACAAGCTCAAGATGGTGTCGGTCGAGGCGGTGGTGCAGCACCGCCTGCGCACCGAGCTGCTGGTCGAGCGCCTCGACGAGAAGGAGCTCGAGAGCGCCTACGGCGGACGCTTCCGCGCGATCGCGTACCGCAACAAGGTCGACGACAGCGAGCACATGGCGCTCGTGCGCGGACGACCGAAGCCGGGCGAGCCGGTGCTGGTCCGCGTGCACTCGCAGTGCTTGACGGGTGACGTCCTCGGCTCGCGCCGCTGCGACTGCGGCGAGCAGCTCGAGGCGGCGATGCGGATGATCAACGCGGCCGGCCGCGGCGTGCTGGTCTACCTCCACCAGGAGGGACGCGGCATCGGGCTCGCGAACAAGATCCGCGCCTACGCGCTGCAGGACCAGGGGCTCGACACCGTCGAGGCGAACCTCAAGCTCGGCTTCACCGACGACCCGCGCGACTACGGCATCAGCGCGCAGATCCTGCGCGACCTCGGCATCTCGAGCGTCAAGCTGCTGACCAACAACACGCGCAAGATCAGCGGCCTCACGAACTACGGCATCGAGGTCGTCGAGCGCGTCCCGCTCGAGGTCCGGCCGCACGATCTCAACATCGGCTACCTGCGCACCAAGCGGGCGAAGCTCGGCCACATGCTGACGTCGCTCGACGTCGCGGCGGAGTCGGGAGAGGGCGCCTGAGATGCGCGAGATCGTCGGCAAGCCGGACGGCGCCGGGCTGCGCGTCGCGGTCGTGGTGTCGCGCTTCAACCGCGCGGTAACCGAGGCGCTGCTCGACGGCGCGCTCGAGGGGCTGCGCGCGCACGGTGTCGCGGACGACGCGATCGACGTGCTGCGCGTGCCGGGCGCCTTCGAGATCACGGTCGCTGCGGAGGCCTGCGCGGCGAGCGGACGCTACGCGGCGCTGGTCTGCCTCGGCGCGGTGGTGCGCGGCGAGACGCCGCACTTCGAGTTCATCGCCCGCGAGGTGAGCCGCGGCGTCAACGAGGTCGCCTGCCGGCATCGCATCCCGGTCGCCTTCGGCGTGCTCACCACCGACACCATGGAGCAGGCGCTCGCGCGCGCCGGCGAGGGGCACGGCAACAAGGGGTTCGAGGCTGCCGTCACGGCGCTCGAGATGGCGGCCCTGCTACGAGCGCACGCGCAGTCGAGCTGAGCGAGGCGGGGCGGTGAAGGCGAGCTTCAACGCGCGCCGCCGCGCTCGGGTGCTGGCGGTGCAGGCGCTTTATCAGGTCGACGTCGCCGGGGCGGCGCCCGACCAGGCGCTCGCGACCGCGCTGCGCCTGAGCGGCGAGCTCGAGGGCGAGTCCGGCAAGGGCGCGGCGGACGCTGCTGCGCAAGAGGTCGACGTTCGCTACGCCGAGGACCTCGTGCGCTACGTCACCGAGGAGAAGGCACGGCTCGACGCGCTGATCGCCGCCGCGTCGGCCAACTGGCGTCTCGACCGCATGGCGCGGCTCGACGCGCAGATCCTGCGGGTCGGGACGGCGGAGCTCGTGCGCGGCGAGACGCCGACGCCGGTCGTGATCGACGAGGCGATCGAGATCGCGCGCGAGTACAGCGGCGACGAGTCACGCGCGTTCGTCAACGGCGTGCTCGACGGTGTGGCGCGCGCGCTCGCCGCGGAGCGCGCGGGGAGGGCGGAATGAGCACGCTGCGCTTCGATCCCGCGATCGAGCCGCGCTGGCGCGAGTTCTGGAAGCGCGAGGGGATCTTCCGCGCCGGTCGGCGTCCGAACGCGCCGCGGCGCTACATCCTCGAGATGTTCCCGTACCCCAGCGGCGACCTGCACATGGGGCACGGCAAGAACTACTTCATCGGCGACGCGCTCACCCGCTACTGGGTGATGCGCGGCTACGACGTGCTCCATCCGTTCGGCTGGGACGCGTTCGGCCTGCCCGCCGAGAACGCCGCCATCAAGTACAAAACCCATCCCCGCGACTGGACGCTGCGCAACATCGAGGAGTCGAAGCAGTCGCTCGAGATCGCGGGCGTGATGTACGACTGGTCGCGCGAGGTCACGACCTGCGAGCCGGACTACTACCGCTGGACGCAGTGGCTCTTCCTGCTGCTCTACAAGCGCGGGCTCGCGTACCGGGCGAAGGCGACGGTGAACTGGGACCCCGTCGACCAGACGGTGCTCGCGAACGAGCAGGTCGACGCCAACGGCCGGAGCTGGCGCAGCGGCGCGCTGGTCGAGAAGCGCGAGCTCGAGCAGTGGTTCTTCAAGATCACCGCCTACGCGGAGCGCCTGCTCAACGACCTCGACAAGCTCGAGGGCTGGCCCGAGAAGGTCAAGGCGATGCAGCGGAACTGGATCGGGCGCAGCGAGGGCGCCGAGGTCGAGTTCGGCATCGCCGGACGTGACGACCGCATCACGGTCTTCACGACGCGTCCCGACACGCTGTTCGGCGCGACCTTCCTGGTGCTCGCGCCCGAGCACCCGCTGGTCCCCGAGCTGACGACCCCCGAGAACCGCGCGCGGGTCGAGGAGTACGTCGCGCAGGCGCGCCGTCGCAGCGAGATCGACCGCCAGAGCACCGAGCGCGAGAAGACCGGCGTCGCGCTCGGCACCAACGCGATCAATCCGGTGAACGGGCGCGAGATCCCGATCTGGATCGCGGACTACGTGCTCATGGGCTACGGCACCGGCGCGATCATGGCCGTGCCGGCGCACGACCAGCGCGACTTCGAGTTCGCCCGCACGTTCGGCCTGCCGATCGAGGTCGTGATCTCGCCGCCCGGGCAGAAGCTCGATGGCGCGACGCTCGAGGCCGCCTTCGCCGAGGACGGCGTGATGGTGAACTCCGGGCAGTTCGACGGCCAGGAGAACCGCGCCGCCGGACGCGCGATCGTCGAGTGGCTCGGCGAGAGCGGACGCGCGCGTCCGAAGGTGACCTACCGCCTGCGCGACTGGCTGGTGAGCCGTCAGCGCTACTGGGGCGCGCCGATCCCGATGCTGCACCGCGCGGACGGCACCATCGTCCCGGTGCCGGAGAAGGATCTCCCGGTGCTGCTGCCGGCGATCGACGACTTCCTGCCGCGCGGCAAATCGCCCCTCGCGTCGAGCGAAGAGTTCGTCCACGCAAAGGATCCGGAGACCGGCGAGCCGGTGCTGCGCGACACGGACACGATGGACACCTTCGTCGACTCGTCCTGGTACTTCCTGCGCTACGCCGACGCGCAGAACCAGGACCAGATCTGGTCGAAGGAAGCGATCGACCGCTGGATGCCGGTCGACCAGTACATCGGCGGCATCGAGCACGCGATCCTGCACCTGCTGTACTCGCGCTTCATCACCAAGGTGCTCTACGACGAGGGCCTCGTCCCCGAGGACGAGCCGTTCCGCGCGCTGTTCACGCAGGGCATGGTGCAGCGCCGGGTGACGACGCCGCTCGAGCGCACCGCGGACGGCAAGCTCGTCGCGCCCGAGGAGCTGGTCAAGTCGATCGGTCTGCCGTCGGGACCGCTCACGCGCGAGGAGATGGAGCGCGAGCTGCGCGAGCGCAGCCACGCGCTGATCGAGAAGGACGGCACGCTCTGCGCGCAGAGCGGACCCGTCACGATGAGCAAGAGCGCCGGCAACGGCGTGCCGATGGGGCCGTTCGTGCGCGAGCACGGCTCGGACGTCGCGCGCATCACGATCCTGTTCGCGGCTCCGCCCGAGAACAACATGGAGTGGAGCGACGAAGGTGTGGGCGGCGCGACGCGCTTCCTGAACCGCATCGTCGCGCTGTTCGGCGCCGACCGCGAGGCGATCGCGAGGCTCCGCGCCGAGCTGGGTCCCGAGCGCTTCGAGGCGATCGCCAACCAGGGCGACGGCCTCGACGAGGCGGGCGCGGCGCTGCGCCGGCGGCTGCACGCGACGATCAAGAAGGTCACCGTCGACACCGAGCAGTTCGCGTTCAACACGGCGCTCGCGGCCCTGATGGAGCTGCTGAACGAGGCGTCGCGCCAGCGCGCGGCGGCAGGATCGCCGACGCCGCTCTTCTGCGTGACCGCGTGGAACTTCGCGCGGCTGCTGGCGCCGTTCGCACCGCACCTCGCGGAGGAGCTGCACTGCTGGTTCGGAGGCACCGGCAGCGTCTACGACGCCGGCTGGCCGACCTGGGACGAGGCCGCGCTCACGGCCGACACGATCGAGATCGTGCTGCAGGTGAACGGCAAGGTGCGCGACCGCGCCATGGTGCCGCGCGACGCCGACGAGGCGGCGCTGCGCGAGATCGCGCTCGCGAGCGCCCGGGTGCGCGAGATCGTCGGCGACAAGCCGGTGCGCAAGGTGATCGTCGTGCCGGGACGGATCGTCAACGTCGTGATATGAAGCGACGCGCCATGTCGCGCATCTCGAGCCTGCTCGTCGCGCTCTTGACGCTCGCGCTCGCCGACTGCGGCTACCACTTCCCCGGCGAGGGACGCACGCTGCCGGGCGGCGCGACGTCGCTCTACATCGAGAAGTTCGACAACCGCACGCGCGAGGCCGGGCTCGACAACTTCGTCCTCGAGTCGCTGCAGGCCGAGGTCGCGCGCCGCGGCCAGTTCGAGCTCGCGCCCGACCGCAGCTCCGCGCAGCTCGTGCTCGAGGGCACGATCCTCTCGCTCGAGACCCGCCCGGTCGCCTTCTCGAGCGCCGACGAGGCGCTGCAGTACCAGACGTTCATGACCGTCAGCGCGCTGCTGCGGGATCCGAAGACCAATCGGGTCGTGTGGCGGATCAGCGCGCTGCGCGAGAGCGACTCCTACGGCGCCGTCGCGAACACGGTGGTCACGGACTCGCCGGACTTCATCACCGGCTCGACGCTCAACCCGAACGACCTGAACCAGCTGTCGGACGTCCAGCTCTCCGAGTCGCAGCAGCGCGAGGCGCTCGACCGTGTCCTCGAGAACACGTCGCGCGACCTCTACAACGCGATGGTGGAAGACTTCTGAGCGCGGCGGCGCGAGACGGCGCGGCGGACGGCCGCGCGCTGCTCCTGGTCGGCGATCCGCTGCTGGTCGAGCGACGGCTCGCCGAGATCCAGGCGAAGACCGTCGGCGCCACCCCCGGCTTCGGCGCGCACGACGTCCTGCAGGGCGATCAGGCCGACCTCGAGACCATCGTCACGGCCGTCAAGATGGTCTCGCCGACCGGCAAGCGGCTCGTCGTCCTGCGCCGTGCGGATCGCCTGCGCGACGAGGCGCAGCGTGGCGTCGCGGCGCTGCTCGACGAGATCCCGCCGGGCACGACCTTCGTGCTGCTCGCGAACGAGCCCGACATGCGCAAGACGCTGTTCGCGGCGCTCAGCAAGCGAAACCTCGTCGAGCGGCTCGAGATCGGCGCCGCCCGCGATCCGGCCGGTACCCGCCGCGCCCTGATCTCGCTCATCGACAAGATGGCGAGCGAGCTCGGCGTTCGCTTCGCGCCGCAGGCGGCGGAGACGCTCGCCGACCACGTCGGCAACGAGCCGCAGATGCTCGCGCGCGAGCTCGAGAAGCTCGCGCTGCGCTTCGGCTCGGCGCCCGTGTCGCCGGAGCAGGTGCTCGACACGGTGAGCGGCGAGCGCAGCCTCGAGGCGTTCGCGCTCGAGGGGGCGCTGCGCGACCGGCGCATCGCGCACGCGATCGCGGCGCTGCGCCGTGCGCTCGCCCGGGGCGAGCGTCCGGAGCTGCTCGTCGGGCAGATCGCCTCCGAGCTGCGCGCGCTGCTCCGGGCGCGCGCGCTGCTCGATTCGGGCCTCGATGAGGAGGCGGCCAAGCGCGCGTTCGGAGGCGGTCGCGGCTTCTACGTCGTGCCGCGCGCGCGCCACTGGCGACGGCGCGAGCTCGAGCGGGCGCTGTGCGAGCTGTCGGAGGTCGACGTCGCCGCCAAGACCGGCGCAGGGGCGGCGGCGGCGCGCCTCGAGGCGGTGCTGCTCAAGCTCCGGCCGCCGCGGACGAGCCGCCCGGCGTAGGTTGCCCCAGCCGGGCGGGACGGGTCAGCCGAGCTTCGCGACCTGCTTGGCGAGCCGCGAGATGCGCCGGGCGGCGGCGTTCTTGTGCAGCACGCCCTTGCTCACGGCCTTGTCGAGCGTGCTCGCCACCTTCGGCAGCATGCTCTTCGCCTGCTCGGCGTCGCCTCCGGCGACCGTGCCGCGCAGCTTCTTGACCGCGGTGCGGACGCGGCTGCGGATCGCCTGGTTGCGCGCCGCGCGCTTGACGGACTGACGGTGCCTTTTCTCAGCGGACGGATGATTCGCCATGCAGACCTCTCGTGAAGCGTGAGTGCTTAGCCTGCCGTGGCGGAGGCTTCAAGGCGCCCCTTCGCTTCGGTCGCCGGCCTTGGCCTGCTCCCAGCGGCGGTCGAGCTCGTCGGGCGTCATGCGCTCGAGCTCGCGTCCCTCGGCGCGCGCGGTCGCCTCGACCCGGCGGAAGCGGGCGTCGAAGCGATCGACCGCCCGCGCGAGTGCCCGCTCGGGCTCGATGTCGAGCTTGCGGGCCAGGTTCGCCGCGGCGAGCAGCAGGTCGCCGAGCTCGGACTCGATGGCTTCGCGGTCGCCGCTCTGGAGCGCGGCGCCGAGCTCCGCGCGCTCCTCGTCGACCTTGGCGAGCACGGAGGCTGCATCCGGCCAGTCGAAGCCGACCCGCGCGGCCTTCTCGCCGATGCGCTCGGCGCGCTGCAGGGCGGGGAGGGCGCGCGGCACGCCGTCGATCGCGGACGCCGCGGCACCACGCTCGCGCTTCTTGATGGCCTCCCAGTTGCGCACCACCTCGTCGGCGCCCTCGACCGAGACGTCGCCGAAGACGTGCGGATGGCGGCGCTGCAACTTGTCGACGATCCGCCGGCAGACCTCGGCGACGTCGAAGCGGCCCGCCTCGCGCGCCATCTCGGCGTGGAACACGACCTGAAGGAGGAGGTCGCCGAGCTCGGTGCACAGCTCGTCGGGGTCGCCCCGGTCGATCGCCTCGGCGACCTCGTAGGCCTCCTCGATGACGTACTTGCGGATCGACTCGTGGGTCTGCTCGCGGTCCCACGGGCAGCCGCCGGGCGCGCGCAGCCGCGCCATCACCGAAACCAGCTCGTCGAACTCCTTCATCGGGCTCCCTTCGGACCGCCGTTGCCGGCCCGCCGTGCGACGAGTACGTCTAGGCGTTGGAGGTCACGGACGCACGCGATGGCCGACGTCACGATCTACACGACGAGCTACTGCCCGTACTGTCACGCGGCCAAGGCGCTGCTCACGAAGAAGAACGTTCCGTTCACGGAGATCGACGTGACCGGCGACAGCGCGGCGCGCGCCGAGCTCGCGGAGCGCGCGGGCGGACGCCGCACGGTGCCGCAGGTGTTCATCGACGGCACGCCGATCGGCGGCTACGACGACCTCTCCGAGCTCGAGCGCAGCGGTCGCCTCGACGAGCTGCTGCGCGCGTCGTGAGCCGAGGCCGGCGCTCCTCCGCGTGCGCCGATCGCGCTGCGATGGTCGCGCGCCCGAGCGCGGCGGCCGCACCGCGCATGGAGCCGCGCGCGTGAACTTCTACCCGGCGCTGCGCCGGCTGCTCTTCCGGCTCGACCCCGAGCGCGCCCACCACTTGGCGCTGTCGGCGGCGCAGCTCGCCGAGTGGACGCTCGAGCACGTCCCGCTCGCGCGCCCGGCGGCCGAGGGCGCAACGGGCGGGGCAAAGCCGATCGAGCTCCTCGGCTGCCGGTTTCCGAACCCGATCGGGCTCGCGGCGGGCTTCGACAAGAACGGCATCGCGCCGCACCTCTGGGAGCGTCTCGGCTTCGGCTTCGCCGAGCTCGGCACGGTCACCGCGCGAGCGCAGCCCGGCAACCCGACGCCGCGGATGTTCCGGCTCGAGGCCGAGCGCGCGATCGTGAACCGCCTCGGCTTCAACAACCTCGGCGCCGAAGAGGTCGCCCGGACGCTCGCGCGCCGGCTCAGCGTGCGGCCTTCGATCCCGATCGGGATCAACATCGGCTGCTCGCGGGTCGCGGTCGGCGACGAGAGCGCGGAGGTCGAGGACTACCGGACGTCGGCGCGTCTGCTGGCGCCGCTCGCCGACTACCTGGCGATCAACGTCAGCTCGCCGAACACGCCGGGGCTGCGCGATCTGCACGAGCCACGGCGGCTCGGCCGCCTGATCGCCGCGCTGCGCGAGGAGGTGGCGGCGTCGGTCGGCGGACGCAGCGCGCCGCCGCTGCTCGTCAAGCTGTCGCCCGACCTCGCCGACGACGCCGTGCCCGAGATCTGCGCCGCCGCGCTCGACGCCGGCGCGGCAGGCTTCATCGCGAGCAACACGACGATCGCGCGTCCCGGCTGCTCGAGCGCGGCTGCGGCGGAAACGGGCGGGCTCTCGGGCGCGCCGCTGCGGGCGCGCGCCACCGAGATGGTCGCGCTGGTGCGCAGAGCGTGCGGGCCTGACGTGCCGATCATCGGCGTCGGCGGCGTCTTCACCGCGGACGACGTGCGCGAGAAGCTCGCCGCGGGCGCGAACCTGGTCGCGCTCTACACGGCGCTGGTCTACGAGGGGCCGCTGCTCGTCCGCCGGCTCGTGCGCGAGCTCGGCGCTTGACGGCCACAGCGCGGACGGATCTCAGCGCGAGCGCGCCGACGGGATGCGGGTGAGCAGGCTGCCGACCTGACCGAGCAGCGCCGAGCGCTGCTCCGGCGGCGGCGCCGCCGCTTCCTCGCTCGAAGGTGCAGCGTCCTCCGCGCCCGCGTCGCCGCGGAGGTCGATCTCCGGACGCCGGTCGAGGTGGACGGCGAAGTCGGTCACCGCCGCGGTGCGCTGCTCGGTTTCGTTCGCGACCGGCTCGGCGCTGCGCTCGAGGATCTCGCGCGTGGCGCGCGCGATCGCGCGCAGGGTGAGCGCGACGTAGAGCACGAACACGACGCCGAACAGCCCGAGCGTCGCGTTGACCGCCTCCGGCGGCGGCGCGTTGCGGACGAGCCCGACCTCGGCGGCGAGCCGCAAGGCGACGACACCGACGAGCGGCAGCGTCCCGGCCACCAGCAGCAGATCGCGTAACGACATCCCCGGCCTCCTCGCTCCACCCGGCGCTGCTCCGACGCGTACGTCCGACGCGGGGCTTGCGTCAAGCGTCTGCGTCGCAGCGGGGGAACTCTGCTTTCTTGCTTCGCTGCCTGCCGAGCATTACGTTCGCCGGGCCAGGCTGGACGAGGGTTTTGGTGACCGCGCGGTGCGCGGCGCCTCACCCCACCGCGCACGACGCACGGGGATGGGGCTTGCGGTCCGGCTCATGCGAGGTGGGGACCGTCCGATGGACCGAGCGCGGCAGACCCAGGGTGTGGCGGGTGGCGGAGCGACGAGCGCACGCCAAGGCGTGCACACGTGCTCCTTCGCACGCCGTTTCCCGCTAGGCCTCGCACGCAGCACGCTGCTCGTGCTCGCCGTGCTGCTCACGCTCGCGGTCAGCGCGGCGGACGCCCAGACCAAGCGCTCGGCGCCGAAGCCGTCGCCGACCCCGAACCCGCTCGTCGGTCAGATCGAGAACGTGATCGCCGAGCTGCGCGAGATCAACGCGACGCTGGGCGCGCTGCGCACGAGCATCACCGAGCTCGGCGAGCGCCTCGACCGCCTCGAGGCCGCGCAGGGCGACCTCAAGGGGGTCGCGACCCCGATGCGCGACGAGGTGCGCGGGCTCTACGTCGAGACCAGCAACGTGCGCAGCGAGATCGCGCGCCTCGAGGAGAAGAGCGCGGCCGAGGCGCAGTCGCTCGGCAAGAGCCGCTACGTCCTCACGCTGCTGCTGGTCGCGACGGCGGTGCTGCAGCTCGTCGTGCTGGTCGTCCTACTGCGCCGCTGACGGCGACGGCGCCGCCGACGGAGCAGGGGACGGCACCACCTCGACGCTCATGAGCGTCAGGAAGGCGGATCCGACGTTCAGGCTGCCGGTCAGCGAGACGCGCGTCCCGGGAGCCGCCGAGGTGAGCTGGCCGACCGTCTCGTCGCGACCCTCGACGCGGATCGGCGGCGGCCCGGGGCCGAGCGCGAGCAGGACGCCCGGTCCCTCGAACGGGTCGCCCGAGATCCTGCGCGCCGCGTACACCGCGAAGGGGATGCTCTGGTCGCCGACGGCGAGGGTCGTCTGCACCATCGTCCCGGGCGGGTTCGTCTCCCGCAGCACGCCCTCGAGGCGAACCAGGTCGACCCCCGCCTGGGCCGGGGACGGCCACGGCGCGCCGGCGATCAGCGCGAGCGGCAGCAGCAGGAGAGCGAGCAGCGTGCGCGCCGTGCGGCGTGCGGCGCTCGTGCGATCCCGTACGGCGTCCATGCCGCCTGATACTCTCGCGCGCCCGATGAGACAATTCGCGGGGGCGAGCTGACGTGAGGCTCTCGGTGATCGTGCCGGCGCTCGACGAGGCGGACGAGATCGAGGCCACGTTGCGCCGCGCGCGCGCGCCGCAGGTCGTCGAGCTGCTCGTGGTCGACGGCGGCAGCACGGACGACACGGTGGCGCGCGCGCGTCCGCTCGCCGACGACGTGCTGATCGCGCCACGCGGACGCGCCCTGCAGATGAACGCCGGCGCGCGCCGCGCGTGCGGCGACGTGCTGCTCTTCCTGCACGCCGACACCTGGCTGCCGGAAGGTTTCGCCGAGGCCGTCGAGCGTGCGATTGCCGAGGGCGCGATCGCCGGGCGCTTCGACGTCGAGCTGCGCGGCACGCACCCGTTCCTGCCGGTGATCGCCACGCTGATGAACGCGCGCTCGCGCTGGACCGGGATCTCGACCGGCGATCAGGCGATCTTCGTGCGGCGCGACGTCTTCGCGCGGCTCGGCGGTTTCGCGCCGATCCCGCTGATGGAGGACGTCGAGCTCGGCACGCGGCTGCGCCGGGCGGGTCGGCTCGCGCCGCTGCGCGAGCGCGTCAGCACCTCGGCGCGGCGCTGGGAGGAAGAGGGCGTCGCGCGGACGATCGTGCTGATGTGGTGGCTGCGCTTCGCCTACGCGTGCGGCGCGTCGCCCGAATGGTGCGCGCGCGCCTACCGGCGTCGCCGCAAGCGCTGACGCGCGGTCGCGCTTCTCTCGTCACGGCTCGCGACGAGCTCGCGGGCGCTCATCTGCCATTGAGTCACGGCCCGCGCGGGCGCGTATGCGTCGACTCGGCCTACAGCGTGCGTTGCCGCGGCGAGCGCAGCGTCGGCCACATCGGCGAAGGCACCGGGATGTCGGCCGCGTGCTCGCTCGGGGCGTCGGCGACCCTGCGCGCGTCGGGCTCGAGGCGGATGCGCTCCGCCTGCTCCTTGCCGCTTCGGTGATTGACGCCGAGCACGAACGATACCGCAGCGCCGGGACCGATCCCCTCGCTCGAGCCCGCCTCGCACTGGCTGACGTGGAAGAACACGGTCTTGCCCTCGCCGTAGCCGATGAAGCCGTAGCCGCGCTCGGGGAAGTAGCTCACCACCTGGCCCGGACGGCGCTGCTCGCGTCCGTCGCCGAGCAGCGAGGCGAGCGCGGGATCGAGCTCCGCGTCGACCAGCGGCCGCGGCTCGTCCTTCGCGCCGGCGGCGATCGCGCTCTCGAGCTGCTCGACGCGGGCACGGATCTCGGCGCGGTCGGGGTCGGCTTCGAGAGCCGCCCGCAGGTGCTCGAGCGCGCGGGTGCGCATGCCGTGCTCGAGCAGGATGCTCGCGATCCGCGACTCGACCGCGACGGCGAGCGTCGAGAACGGCGGCACGCGTCCGCCCGCGAGCCGCTCGAGGTCGGCGAGGGCGCTGCGCGTGCGGCCGAGCGCGAGCTGCAGCTCGGCGAGCTCCATCCGGATCTGCACCTCGCCCTGCGGGTGCAGACGGAGCGCGTCGACCAGCGAGCGCGCGGCGTCGAGCCAGCGTTTCGTCGCCATCTGCAACCGGGCGAGCGCGATCAGCGCGACGGCGCCCTTCGGGAGCTGCGTCGCGCGCACGAGCGCCTGCTCGGCCTCCTCGAAGCGGCCGGCCTGCTGGTAGGCGCGTCCGAGACGCTCCCAGATCACCGCCGAGTTGGGATCGATGTCGCGCGCCTCGAGCAGCTTCTCGATCGCCGCCTCGGCGTTGCCGTCGCGCAGGTAGGTCTCGCCGTAGCTCGCGAGGCGGTGCTCGCGCTTGATCACCTTCTCCTGCAGCGCGTCGTCGAGCTCGCCGCAGCGATCGAGCGCTTCACGCGCGCGCTCGGTCTCGCCGATCTCGCGCAGGTTGCGTGCGAGGTGGAACAGCACCTGGACCTGGATGCCGCGGCTGCGCTCGCGCTGGTCGGCGGGCGCGCGATCGAACGCCGCGGTCGCGGCCTCGAGGGCGGCCGCCGCGTGACGCGGGCGGTGCAGACGCTCGAGGCAGTAGCCCTTGCGGAACAGGCACAGGTGGTAGCTCGGGAAGGTCTCGAGCGCGCGGTCGTACCAGGCGAGCGCGCGCGCCCAGCGCTTCTTGCGCTGGAAGAACCAGCCGATTTGGCAACGGTAGAGCGCCGCGCGTCGCGGGTTGAGCTGCGCGCAGCGCAGGAAGTACTGCTCGACCTTCGCGTCGTTGCCGACCAGCGAGTACGTGCGCGCGATCTCGAGCACGAACTCGACGTCGTTCCACAGCGGACCGCGCTCCTGGTCGATGTTCCCGTAGCGCGACAGCACCTCGCGCAGCTGGCCGCGCTCGCGCAGCGCGCGCACGGCCGCGACCCGCTCGGCGATCCGCGGGTCGCGGGCGTCCTGGGGACCCTGGGGAGCTATGAGAGACCTCCGATCACACGGCGGCCCTCCAGTCGAAGCTCGCCCTTGGCGAGGCGCTGCAGCGCGAGCGGGTAGAGCCGGTGCTCTTCTCGCAGGATGCGCTCCGAGAGCGTCTGCTCGGTGTCGTCGTCGAACACCGGCACGGCCGCCTGCGCGATGATCGGCCCGTGGTCCATCTGCTCGTCGACGAAGTGCACCGTGACGCCGGTGATGCGCACCCCGTACTCGAGCGCCTGGCGCTGCGCGTGCAGACCGGGGAAGGCCGGCAGCAACGCGGGGTGGATGTTGACGACGCGGCCCGGGAAGGCGCGCAGCAAGACGCTGGTGACGAGCCGATCGAAGCCGGCCAGCGCGACCGTGTCGACGTCGTGTGCGCGCAGCGTCTCGACCAGTGCCGCGTCGTAGCTCTCGCGGTCGGCGTAGTCACGGTGCGACAGCACTGCGGTCGGCACGCCGTGCTCGCGTGCGATGTCGAGTCCGCCGGCTCCGGCGCGGTTGCTGATCACGATGCGGACGCGCGCCGTGAGGCGCTGCTCACGAACAGCTCCCAGGATCGCACCGAGGTTGGAGCCCCGGCCGGATATCAGGATTCCCAGGTCCACGCTGTACCGCCCCTCCACCAACCAACCATGCCGTCAAGCCACGGCGCATGACTATCCGGAGTCGTGGCGACGGGCAAGGGGGATCATCCCGTCGGCAAATTTATTACGGACGCCACCGCGACCGACGCGAGGTGTTGCGTGCCGCCGGGGGTTGCAACCGGTCCCTCCCGGGCGTCCACGACGGCGACACGCCGTCCGCTCGTCGTGCACAGCTTTACCAGCTCTCCCGGCGCCAGACACCATTCCCGTCTCGGATGACCCGTCGCGTCGTGCTGCGCGACGAGGAAGGTCTCCGCAAGAAGCAGGCCGCCCGGCGCGAGCAGGTCGAGCAGCCGGGGGAAGATCGCGCGCTCGAGGAACGACGTCACGACGATCACCGCGAAGCGCGCGTCCGCGAACGGCAGCGCGAGCGCGTCGCCGACGACGGCGACGACGCCCGGAATCTCCGCCGCGACGCGCTTGCACGCGGCAACGGATCGATCCAGCGCGAACGTGCGAAAGCCGTGCTCGACGAGCAGCGCGCTGTGCCGACCGGCGCCGCATGCGACGTCGAGCGCCGCTCCGCCCGCCGAGGTATGCGCCAGCCGCGCGACGTGGCGCGCGACGAACTCCGACGGCGCGCCGCGCTCGGGGCGCGCGCGGTGGCGCCGCTCCCACTCCTCGCGCCCGCTCATGAGGCAACGCTCGCGATCTGGGCACGCGACGCGACGTCGAGCGTCCAGTGCGCTGGACGCGGCGTGCGCGCGAGCGTCCACACGTCGACGCGCGCGGCGCCGGCGTCGAGCAGCGCGCGCGCGCACGCGGCGGCGGTCGCGCCGGTGGTGAGGACGTCGTCGACGAGCAGGACCGAGCATCCGCGCACGGCCGCGGCATCGCGGACCGCGAACGCGGCGCGGACGTTGCCGGTTCGCGCGCCGCGCCCGAGCGCGAGCTGGTGCGGCGTCGCGACGGTGCGCGCGAGCGCGTCGATGCCGAGGCGCTCGCCCGGCAGGCGCGCGGCGCGTGCCAGGAGCGCGGACTGGTTGAAGCCCCGACCCGCGAGGCGCGAGCGGTGCAGCGGCACGGGCACGACGACGTCATAGCATTCGCCGTCCCGCTGCCTGTGCGCGGCGAGGAGTCGGGCGAGGCTCGCGCCGGCCACGTGGTCGCGGTGGAACTTCCAGCGCGTGACGAGCGCGCTCGAGAGACCACCCTCGACGTAGAGGAAGCAGGCCCGCGCGCGTCCGAACGGCGGCGGTGTGCGGCGGCAGACGCTACAGAGCGACGTCACGCCCGGCTCGCCGCAGCGACGGCAGGCGGCGTCGATCCCGGCGAGCTCGGCGACGCAGCCGCGGCACAAGCCGCAGGGCGGTGTCCGGCGCAGCTCCCGCAGGCAGCCCGCGCAGCGCGGTGGGTAGAGAAGCGTCAGCAAAAGGTCTAGGATGGCCAACGCTGTCGGCCTAATCCCGACAGCGGGGGCAAGACCAGGGCAGCGAAGACAATTCCTTTCTTCGCGGTCCTCGGGGCGGGGAGAGGGCGATGTTGCGCTTTATCGTTGGCGTCGCGGTAGGGGCCGTCACGATGTACTGGTTCCTCACGGGCCAGATTCCGTTTCGTGACGAGATCGAGTCGTGGTTGGCGCGCGCCGCGGTGTCGTACTCGGCCGAGCACCACCGCCGCGCGGCCAACGAGCTGATCGGGCGCAACTGACCGCCCGGTCACCCGTCGACGTGCCGCGCGCGTGCGTTCCGCTCGCGCGCGGGATACGCAGCACGGTTGCGCAACCACGCCAAGACGCGCAAGGGAAAGGACTAGATGGAGCTACCGATCGTCGAGCGTCTCAAACGTGAGCTAGCGGAGCTGCAGCGCGAGCTCTCGCAGGACCTGCCGGCGCGCCTCGAGGAAGCGCGCGCCCACGGCGACCTGCGCGAGAACGCGGAGTACGAGGCGGCGAAGCACCGTCAAGGCGTCCTGCGTGCGCGCATCGGCCAGACGCAGGCGCGCCTGCGCGAGCTGTCGATGTACAGCCTCGCGCGCATTCCCCGCGACAAGATCTCCTACGGCAGCAAGGTCACGCTCGAAGACGTCGATACGGGCGAGCGCGTGCAGTACCAGCTCGTCTTTCCGGAGGAGATCGACGCGTCGGCCGGGATGATCTCGGTCAGCGCGCCGATCGGCCAGGCGCTGATGAACAAGGCCCCCGGCGACGAGGTCGTCGTGCAGACGCCGAGCGGGCGCAAAACCTACGAGGTCGTCGACCTCGAAACGCTGCACGACCGGATGAGCAACTCGAAGCCGTCCGGCGACTGACACCGCGGCGCATGCGCCCGCGGGGAACGGAGGGAGCATGGAGCGAACCGTCGAGATCGAGAAGTTCCAGAGCCTTCCGCAGATGTTCTTCGCGCGGGCCGCGAAGTGGGCCGACCGGCCGCGGTACCGCGTCCACCGCGACGGCCGCTGGGTCGACGTCGACTGGCGGACGATGGAGCAGGCGGTGCGCGAGATCGCGGCCGGTCTGATCGGCCTCGGCATCGAGCGCGGCGACCGCGTCGCGATCTTCGCCGCGACCTGTCCCGAGTGGGTCGAGATCGACCTCGCGATCCAGGCCGCGGGCGGGATCCCGATTCCGATCTACCACTCGAACCTCGCCAACGAGGCGGGCTTCATCATGCTCGACTCCGAGTCGCGCATGGTGTGGGTCGACGGCGAGAAGCCGCTCGCCAAGGTCCGCGAAGCGCTCGCGAACGGCGTCGAGCTCGACGACGGCAGCCGCGCGCCGCTGCGCCTCGACCGCATCCTGCTCATGCAAGGCGACGCGGGCGGCGCCGAGGACGTGATCACGCTCCAGGAGCTGCGGCGCCGCGGACGCGAAGATCGCGCGGCGCTCGCCGAGGTCGACCGGCGCGTCGCCGCGATCCAGCGCGACGACCTCGCGACCATCGTCTACACCTCGGGCACGACCGGCTCGCCGAAGGGCGTCGTGCAGACGCAGAACAACCACCTGTCGATGGTCGAGAACGTGTCGACCATCGCGCTCGTCGAGCCCGACGACGTCGACTTCTTCTTCCTGCCGCTCGCGCACTCGTTCGCGCGCTTCATCGCGTACTACGGCATCTACGTCGGCAGCTTGACGGCGTTCGCGCGCAGCATCGACACCCTGCAGCAGGACATCGCGGCGACCAAGCCGACGGTCATCCCAGCGGTGCCGCGCATCTACGAGAAGATCTACGCGCGCATCCAGGCGACGCGTCAGGACTCGAGCCCGCTCAAGCAGCAGATCTTCGACTGGGCGCTCGACATCGGTCGTCAGCGCAGCACGTACGAGCAGGCGCGGGAGCCGGTGCCGATCTGGCTGCAGGCGCTGAACCTGGTCGCGCGCAAGCTCGTGTTCTCGCGCGTGCAGGAGCTGCTCGGCGGACGCGTGCGCGTCATGGTGTCGGGGGCGTCGCCGATCGCGCGCGAGATCCTCGAGTTCTTCCACGCCTTCGAGCTGCTGATCCTCGAGGGCTACGGCCTGACCGAGACCACGCCGGCGCTGACCATCAACCGGATCGACGACTACAAGTTCGGCACCGTCGGCAAGCCGATCCCCGGCTGCCAGATCACGATCGCGCCCGACGGCGAGATCTACGCCAAGGGTCCGAACGTCGCGCAGGGCTACTACAAGCGTCCCGAGGAGACCGCCGCCGCGTGGGACGCCGACGGCTGGTTCCACACCGGCGACATCGGCGAGTTCGACAGCGACGGCTTCCTGCGCATCACCGACCGCAAGAAGGACCTGATCAAGACCTCAGGCGGCAAGTACGTCGCGCCGCAGAAGATCGAGAACCTGCTCAAGACCCGGCCGCACATCAGCCAGGCGATCGTGATCGGCAACAACCGCAAGTACGTCACGGCGCTGCTCGCGATCGACGAGGAGACCGCGCTGCAGATGCACGCCAAGCTCGGCATCGATCAGGGGCGGCGCGACGAGCTCGTCCGCCACCCGGAGGTGCTGCAGCTGGTCGAGGCCCAGGTCGCCGAGGTGAACCGCAAGCTCGCCTCGTTCGAGAGCATCAAGTACTTCCGGCTGCTGCCGGGCGAGCTCTCGGAGCAGAACGGCGAGCTGACGCCGTCGCTCAAGATCAAGCGCAAGGTGATCGAGGCGCGCTACGCCGACCTGATCCAGGAGATGTACCGCGACGCTTGAGCGCCGGGCCTCTCGGCGCTCGCCCGAGCCTCTGCGACGATTTCCCCGCCGGATCGCTTGCTTGCTGCGCGATCAGGGCCGTGTTACAGAACCGCCTACCTTCGGCCGTCCAAAAAGTGGGCCCCCGCCCGCTTTTTTTGTTTCTGGGTACAGATGTTTCCGAACGAACGCGGGTCGCAGATGGATGGCCGGGGGCAGGGTGTATGCGCACGAACGTCGCCGACAAGGTCGCCGATCTGGTGGAGCCGATCGCGTGTGAGCGCGGGCTCGACCTGGTCGACGTCGAGTTCCAGCCGAAGGGCCGGCGATCCGTTCTGCGGGTGTATCTCGACCGTCCCGGCGGCATCAGCCTCGACGACCTCGCCTCGTTCAGCCGCGAGGTGAGCACGCTGCTCGACGCCCACGACGCCGTCCCCGGTTCCTACACCCTCGAGTGCTCATCCCCCGGTATCAACCGCCGGCTGCGCAAGCAGGTCGACTTCGAGCGCTTCTGCGGCAAGTCGATCCGCGTGCGCACGACCACACCCATCGCTGGCTCGCGTAACTTCTTCGGCCGCCTGCTCTCGGCCTCGAGCGAAGGCATCGAGATCGAGGACGAGACGCAGGGTCGTGTGAAGGTGCCGTTCCGCTCCATCGAGCGGGCGCACTACGAGCACGACTTCGATGCCGAGTTGCGCGGTGGGCGATCCTGAGGAGACCCAGGAGGGGAGCCACCATGGATGTTCAGCTCAGCCGCGTGATCGAGCAGGTCAGCAAGGAGAAGCAGATCGATCGCGACGTCATCATCGAAGCGATCGAAGGCGCCATGCTGCAGGCCGCTCGTCGGCAGTACGGTCCGACCCGCCAGATCGAAGCCAAGTACAACCCGGAGATCGGCGAGGTCGAGCTGTTCGAGATCAAGCGGGTGGTCGACGTCGTCAACGAGCCCGACAGCGAGATCACGCTCGAGCAGGCGCGCCGCGAGTACGACGAGGAAGCCGAGATCGGTGACGAGTTCCTCGCCAAGCTGCCGCGTCCGGACGGCCGCATCGCCGCGCAGGCCGCGAAGCAGGCGATCATCCAGAAGGTTCGCGACGCCGAGCGCGAGCTGATCTACAACGAGTTCAAGGATCGCAAGGGCGAGATCTTCTCGGGCATCGTGCAGCGCTTCGAGAAGAAGAACATCATCGTCAACCTGGGGCGCACCGACGCGATCCTGCCGGAGAAGGAGCAGATCCCGCGCGAGCGCTACCGTCAGGGTGACCGGATCCGCGCCTACATCTACGACGTCGACCTGACGGCCAAGGGCCCGCAGATCATCCTGTCGCGCACGCACCCGAACCTGCTCATCGAGCTCTTCCGCCAGGAGGTGCCCGAGATCTACGAGGGCATCGTCGAGGTGAAGGCCGCCGTGCGCGAGCCCGGCGGCCGCGCCAAGATCGCGGTGATCTCGCACGACCGCGACGTCGACCCGGTCGGCGCCTGCGTCGGCATGCGCGGCACGCGCGTCCAGGCGGTCGTGCAGGAGCTGCGCGGCGAGAAGATCGACATCATCCACTGGACGCCGGATCCCGCCGAGTTCGTCTGTCGCGCGCTCGCGCCGGCGAAGGTGTCGAAGATCATCATCGACGAGGAAGAGCACGCGATGGAGGTGATCGTCCCCGACGATCAGCTCTCGCTCGCGATCGGCAAGAAGGGCCAGAACGTGACGCTCGCGTCGCGCCTCACCGGCTGGCGTCTCGACGTCCGCGGCGAGTCGGAGGCCGACGAGGAGGCGCGTCGCGCCCGCGCCTCGCTGACCGCCATCCCCGGCGTGAGCGACGTGACCGCCGAGCTGCTGATGCAGCACGGCTTCAAGTCGGCCGAGGAGGTCGCGGAGTCGGATCCCGAGTCGATCGCCGAGGTCGAGGGCATTGGTCCCGAGCGTGCGGTCGGCATCGTCGAGTCGGCGCGCCAGCACGTCGCCGAGAAGCGCGAGCTCGAGGCGCAGGCCGAGCGCGAGGCGGCGGCGGCGCGCGAGGCCGAGGCCGAGGCGGCCCTCGAGGGCGGCGAGCTGATTCCGGACCTCGACGGCGGCGACACCGGCGCGGAGCTCGCCGAGGCTCCGGCCGAAGCGGAGAGTCGGAGCGAGGACGAAGCTTGACGAGGGGACACGTACCGATCCGAACCTGCGCCGGCTGCGGCCGGCGCGCGCCACGCAGCGCTCTGCGCCGCATCGCGCTCGACGCCCGCGGCGGCCTCGAGTGGCGGGAGCGCGGTGGCCGCGGTACGTATCTGCACGACGATCAAGAGTGCGCGCGCAGCTTCGAGGCAGGGAAGCCGCTCGTGCGCGGGTTGCGCGCACGGGTGAGCAGGCAGGCGCGAATGGACCTCCTATCGACCGGAGCGGCTGTCGGGCTCGCGGCGGGGAACGCGAGAAGGACCTAAAAGTATGCCGAAGCGGATCCACGAGTTGGCGCGAGAGTGGGGGATCCAGACGAAGGATCTCATCGCGAAGCTCGACGAGCTCGGCGTCCGGGGGAAGCGCTCGCAGAGCACCCTGACGGACGACGAGATCAAGCGCGTCGAGGAGCGCCTGGGTCTCGGACCCAAGCCGACGGTCACGGTCGGCAGCCAACGGGTCGTCGGCGAGCGCGTCGTCGCGGAAGGCGACGGCAGCGCGCGTGAGCAGATCATCGAGGCGCGCGTCCGTCCGAACGTCATTCGTCGCCGCACGCAGCGGGTCGAGGTGGTCGAGGAGACGCCGCCACCGCCGCCGCCAGCGCCCACGCCAGCCGCGGAGTTCACCGACTTCGGCGCGGATCTCGACCTCCCCGACGTCGACACCGCCGACAGCTCGAGCGCGTCCGGCGTCGGCCTCGAGGACGTCGTGTTCACGGCGCCCGAGCTGCCGTCGGCAGAGTCCTCGGCGCCCGCGCAGGACGAGTCGATCGTCGACATCCCCGCGCCCGCACCCGCCGCCGAAGCAGCGCCCGCTGCGGAGCCGGCTGCCGCCGCGGCGCCGGAGCCCGCACCCGCCGCAGAGCCGGCCGCGCCGACGCCCTCGCCAGCGGAAGCGCCCGCGCCCGAGCCGACGCCGAAGCGCACGATCGTCCGCCCGGCCGCGACGGCGCAGCCCGCCGCGCCGACCGTGGCGTCGAGCGACACCGCCGCTGCGTCGACGTCGACCACACCGACCGTGCGTCCGCTCGGCCGCGCGCCGTCCTCGGCGCCGATGCTCGACGACGGCATGCGCCGCGTCCAGGTGCTGGGCAAGATCGACCTCAAGAAGCCCGAGCCGGCCCCGGCCCGGCGCCCTGCCGGCGCGCCGATCGCGCCGGGCGCCGCCCCGCTGCCGGGCGAGGCCGCCGACGACGGATCGCGGCGCAAGCGCGGCAAGCGCGTCGTGCGCAAGCCGGGTCAGTTCGACCCGTACAGCGTCGCCGACCGGGGCGCGATGCGCGGCGGCCGCAAGCCCGTCAAGAAGCGCGCGGCGCCGGGCAAGGAGCAGAAGCGCACCGAGATCACGACGCCGTCGGCGCGCAAGCGTCTCGTCCGCATCAGCGAGGTGATCACCGTCGGCGACCTCGCGAAGGCGATGGGCCTCAAGGCCAGCGAGGTCATCAAGAAGCTGATGGAGATGGGCGTGATGACGACCGTCAATCACGTCCTCGACGTCGATCACGCGACGCTGGTCGCGGCGGAGTTCGACTACACGGTCGAGAACGTCGCCTTCGACGCCGACAAGGAGCTCGAGGCTCCCGAGGACGAGGCGAGCGAGGGCGAGAAGCTGCCGCGCGACCCGGTCGTCACGGTCATGGGCCACGTCGACCACGGCAAGACGTCGTTGCTCGACGCGATCCGCAAGACCAACGTCGCCGAGGGCGAGGCGGGCGGCATCACGCAGCACATCGGCGCCTACACCGTGACGGCGAAGGACCGCCGCATCACCTTCATCGACACGCCCGGCCACGCGGCGTTCACCGCCATGCGCGCGCGCGGCGCCAAGGTGACGGACATCGTCATCCTGGTGGTCGCCGCGGACGACGGCGTCATGCCGCAGACCATCGAGGCGATCGCGCACGCGCGCGCCGCCGAGGTGCCGATCATCGTCGCGATCAACAAGATCGACCGCCCCGACGCCGATCCCGAGCGCGTCAAGAAGCAGCTCGCCGACCACGGTCTGGTCGCCGAGGAGTGGGGCGGCGACACGATCTTCGCGCCGGTCTCGGCGAAGACGGGCGAGGGCATCGACCACCTGCTCGAGATGGTGCTCCTGCAGGCCGACGTGCTCGAGCTCAAGGCACGGCGCGACTCGCGCGCGCGCGGCTCGATCATCGAGGCCAAGCTCGACCGCGGCCGTGGCCCGGTCGCGACGGTGCTCGTGCAGGAGGGCACGCTCAAGCCGGGCGATCCGTTCGTCGTCGGCATCCAGTACGGGCGCGTACGCGCGATGCTCGATCCGCAGGGCCGCAAGGTCGAGGAGGCCGGGCCGTCGACGCCGGTCGAGATCCTCGGCCTCTCGGGCGTGCCGGAGGCGGGTGACGCGTTCGTCGTCGTCGCCGACGAGGCGACCGCGCGTCAGGTCGCCGAGCACCGGCGCAGCAAGCAGCGCCAGAGCGAGATGGCGAAGTCGAGCAAGGTTTCGCTCGACGACCTCTACAAGCAGCTCGAGAAGAGCGCGGTCAAGGAGCTGCGCGTCGTGCTCAAGACCGACGTGCAGGGCTCGGTCGACGCGCTCAAGGAGGCCTTCGCGCGTCTGTCGAACGACGAGGTGCAGGTGTCCGTCATCCACGCGTCGGTCGGCGGCGTGACGGAGTCGGACGTCCTGCTCGCGTCGGCGTCGAATGCGATCATCATCGGCTTCAACGTCCGTCCGGAGCCGAAGGCCGCGCAGCTCGCCGAGCGCGAAGGCGTCGACGTGCGGCTCTACACGATCATCTACGATGCCATCAATCAGGTCCGCGAGGCGCTCGAGGGCATGCTCGAGCCGACGGTTCGCGAGCGCACGGTGGGCCGCGCCGAGGTGCGTCAGACCTTCGGCATCAGCGGCGCCGGCGTGATCGCGGGCTCGAGCGTGATCGACGGCAAGATCGTGCGCGGCGCGCTCGCGCGTCTGCTGCGTGACCACGCCGTGGTCCACGAGGGCAAGATCGCGAGCCTGCGCCGCTTCAAGGACGACGTTCGCGAGGTCGCGGCCGGCTACGAGTGCGGCATCGGCCTCGACGGCTTCAACGACATCAAGCCGGGCGACGTCATCGAGGTCTACGAGCTCGAGCAGGTGGCGCGTCGCATCCAGCCGTCCTCCGGGACCGAGAAGGCGCAGCCCGTCGAGCGCTACGCTTGACCGCCAGACGATCCGGCGGACGGCCCCCCTCGCGCGGCGCGGCGGGCGGCGTCCGCCGGGCCGACCGCGTCGCCGCCGAGATCCAGCGCATCCTCTCCGAGCTGCTGCTCTACAAGGTGCGCGACCCTCGGGTGGCGGAGGTCAACATCACCCGCGTGCACGTGAACGACGACCTGCGCCTCGCGAAGATCTCGTTCACGCTGCTCGCGATGGACGAGGGGAGCCGCCTGGAGGCGCAGCGCGGTCTCGAGAGCGCGTCGCCGTTCTTCCGCCGCGTGGTCGCGGGCGAGCTCGGCCTGCGCCACGCGCCCGAGCTGCTCTTCGCCTTCGACAAGGAGCTCGAGAGCGCGCGGCGCGTCGACGCGCTGCTGCGCGACATCCAGCGGGAGCGCGAGGAGCGCGAGCAGGCCGAGCGGGCGGCCGCGGGCGAGGACGTTCCCGAGCGCGACGACGATGGCGACGACGATAACGACCACGAGAGCGACGACGGCGACGCCGAGCACGATGACGACACCGACCCCGAGCGCTGACGGCATCCTGCTGGTCGACAAGCCAGCCGGGATGACGTCCGCCGGGGTGGTGCGCGACGTCAAGCGGGCGCACCGGCTGCGCAGCATCGGCCACCTCGGCACGCTCGACCCGATGGCGACCGGGCTCCTGCCGCTCTGCATCGGCGCCGGCACCAAGATCGCGCAGTTCCTCGGCGGCGAGCGCAAGAGCTACACCGGGACGATCCGCCTCGGCGTCGCGACCGACACGCTCGACCTCGAAGGGCAGGTGGTGGCCGAAGCTCCGGTGCCGACGTTCGACGCGGACCGCCTCGCCGAGGTCGCGCGCTCGCTCACCGGCGAGCGCATGCAGAAGCCGCCGATGTACTCGGCGGTGAAGCACAAGGGGAGGAAGCTCTACGAGCTCGCGCGCGCCGGGGTGACGGTCGAGCGCCCGGAGCGTCCGATCGAGATCGTGTCCCTCGAGCTCGCGCCGGTGGCGGACGAGCCCGCGACGGTCGCGTTCGCGGTCACCTGCTCGAAGGGCACGTACGTCCGCGTGCTCGCCGAGGACATCGGTCGCGAGCTCGGCACGCTCGCGACGCTCGCCTCGCTGCGGCGCACCGAGTTCGGCGACTTCCGCCTCGACGAGGCCCACCCGCTCGACGAGGTGCTCGAGCGCCCGCCGGGGGATCTGCCCGTGATCCCGCCGCACGAGGCGCTGCGCTCGGCACGCCGGGTCGAGGTCGGACGCTCGCAGGCATTCGCCATCGCGAGCGGACAGCGCGGGGCCCTCGTCGGCATCGCACCACCGCGCCCAGGCGAACGCCTTGCCGCGGTCCTGGCACCCAACGGACGCTTGCTCGCCGTCCTCGAGGCTGAGGACGGTCGGTGGACGCTCAAACGCGTCGTTATGCCGGAAGCAAGCGAACTTTACAGGTCCTGATACGGGTGTTAGGTCACCCGGCAACGAAAATGGAGGAAGAACAGTGGCGTTAGCCGCGGCACGCAAGCGCGAGTTGATCGAGAGCTTCCGGTCCCACGAGAAGGACACGGGCTCCTCGGAGGTGCAGATCGCCCTCCTGAGTGAACGGATCAACTACCTGACCGAGCATCAGAAGAAGCACGCAAAGGATTACGCCTCCCAGCGCGGCCTCATCATGCTGGTCGGGCAACGGCGACGGCTCCTCGACTACCTGAAGCGCACGGCCCCAGAGCGGTACAAGCAGGTCATCGAGCGGCTCGGACTACGCAAGTAGGCCGCCCCTCTCCACTGCCAAACTTCCCGCTTTGGTCACCGGCGCCGGTCGTCGGTGACGTACGGAGAACTGTATGGAGCCCAAGCTAGTATCGCTGGAGCTGGCCGGTAGACCATTCTCGATCGAGGTCGGGAAGGTGGCGCGGCAGGCAGGCGGCGCGGCCTTCGTCCGCTACGGCGACACGGTCGTCCTGGTCACGGCCACGGCCGCACCGACCGCGCGTGAGGGAGTCGATTTCCTGCCCCTCACCGTCGACTACCAGGAGAAGACGTTCGCCGCCGGGAAGATCCCCGGCGGCTTTTTCAAGCGCGAAGGAAAGCCCTCCGAGAAGGAGGTCCTCACCTCGCGTCTCATCGACCGACCGATCCGGCCGCTGATCCCGAAGGGCTGGGGCTACGAGACCCAGATCGTCGCGACCGTCCTCTCGGCCGAGAAGGACAGCGACCCCGACATGGTCGCGCTGTGCGGCGCGTCGGCGGCGCTGACCGTCTCGGATATCCCGTTCGACGGTCCGATCGCCGCGGTCCGCATCGGGCGCGTCGACGGTCAGTTCTGCATCAACCCGACCGCCGAGCAGAGCGAGAAGAGCGACATCAACCTCGTCGTCGCGGGCACCCGCGACGCGATCGTCATGGTCGAGGGCGGCGCGAACATCGTCCCCGACGACGTGATGCTCGACGCGCTCTTCACCGCGCACGCCGCGCTGCAGCCGATCATCGATCTGCAGCTCGAGCTGCAGAAGGCGATCGGCAAGCCGAAGCGTCCGGTGCCGCCGGTCGCCGAGGATCCCGCGCTCGAGGCGCGCGTGCGCGAGATCGCGCAGCCGCTGCTGCAGGAGGCGCTCGCCACGCCGGCCAAGCAGGAGCGCGCGGCGAAGTTCGACGAGGCGAAGAACGCGACGCTCACCCAGCTCGCCGAGGAGTTTCCCGGCCGCGAGAAGGGGATCTCGAACGCCTTCTCGCACCTCAAGTACGAGGCCGTGCGCCGCATGATCGTCGAGCAGAAGAAGCGCCTCGACGGACGCGGCCTCGCCGACATCCGGCCGATCACCTGCGAGGTCGGGTTGCTGCCGCGCACGCACGGCTCGGCGCTGTTCACCCGCGGCGAGACCCAGGCGCTGGTCGCCACGACGCTCGGCACCTCGTCCGATCAGCAGCGCATCGACGCGCTCCTCGGCGAGACGCACAAGAGCTTCATGCTGCACTACAACTTCCCGCCGTTCTCGGTCGGGGAGGTGAAGTTCCTGCGCGGCCCGAGCCGGCGTGACATCGGCCACGGCGCGCTCGCCGAGCGCGCCCTCATGCCGGTCCTGCCGAAGGGCGACGACTTCCCGTACACGATCCGCATCGTCTCGGAGATCCTCGAGTCGAACGGCTCGTCGTCGATGGCGACGGTGTGCGGCGGCTCGCTGTCGCTGCTCGACGCCGGCGTCAAGACCAAAGCTCCGGTCGCCGGCATCGCGATGGGCCTGATCAAGGAGGGCGACAGCTTCGCCATCCTGTCGGACATCCTCGGCGACGAGGACCACCTCGGCGACATGGACTTCAAGGTCGCCGGCACCGCGGAAGGCGTCACCGCGCTGCAGATGGACATCAAGATCAGCGGCGTGTCGCGCGAGGTGATGCACGCCGCGCTCGAGCAGGCGCGCGCCGGACGTCTGCACATCCTCGCCGAGATGGCGAAGGCGATGCCGGCGCCGCGCGAGTCGCTGTCGCCGTACGCGCCGCGCATCACGACGATCAAGATCCGCACGGACAAGATCCGCGACGTCATCGGCCCGGGCGGCAAGGTGATCCGCGCGCTGGTCGAGGAGACCGGCTGCCAGATCGACATCGAGGACGACGGCACGGTGCAGATCGCGTCGTCCGACGGCGCCTCGATGCAGAAGGCGATCGACCGGATCCTCGCGATCACGGCCGAGGCCGAGGTCGGGAAGATCTACAACGGCAAGGTCCGCAAGATCGTCGACTTCGGCGCCTTCGTCGAGATCATGCCCGGCACCGACGGGCTGCTGCACATCTCGCAGATCTCGCGCGAGCGCATCCGCAGCGTGAGCGACGTCCTCAAGGAAGGCGACGAGGTCCGCGTCAAGGTCCTCGAGGTCGACCGCTCGGGCAAGATCCGGCTGTCGCGCCGCGAGGCGATGGCGGAAGAAGGCATTCAGGAGTAGAAGAAGGGGTGCCCAGCCTCGGCGACCCGAGCACCGTCCGCAAGAGCGTCCTGCCGAACGGGATTCGGGTGCTCTCGGAGACCGTTCCGCAGTTCACCTCGGCGACGCTCGGAATCTGGGTCGAGAACGGCTCGGTCTACGAGCCCGCCGAGCTGAACGGCATCTCGCACTTCCTCGAGCACGTCTTCTTCAAGGGGACCGAGCGTCGCACCGCGAAGGAGATCGCGGAGTCGATCGACGGCGTCGGCGGCGTCCTCAACGCGTTCACGAGCAAGGAGTACACTTGCTACTACGCGAAGGTCCTGCGTGAGGACCTGCCGCTCGCGCTCGACGTCCTCTCCGATCTGTTCCTGCACTCGACGTTCGCCGCCGAGGAGATCGAGCGCGAGCGCGGCGTGATCCTCTCGGAGATCATGGAGTCCGAGGACACGCCGGACGATCACGTCCACGTCGTCTTCGACCGCGGCTTCTGGCCCGGGCATCCGATCTCGCTGCCGATCACCGGCACCGCGGAGACGGTGTCCGCGATGCGCCGCGAGCACTTCCTGCGCTTCCTCGACGAGCGCTACCGTCCGGACCGCGTGCTGATCTGCGCGGCCGGTGCGGTCGATCACGACTGGCTCGTCGATCAGGTGAGCGCAGCGTTCGGCTCGCTCCAGGGAACGAGCTCCAAGCCCGACCTGCCGCTGCCCGAGCCCAAGCCGAGCCTGACGCTCGTCGAGCGCGAGCTCGAGCAGGTGCAGATGGTGCTCGGCGTGCCGGGCCTCAAGCACACCGACCCCCGCCGCTACGCGGCCTACGTGATGAACACCGCGCTCGGCGGCGGCATGAGCTCGCGCCTCTTCCAGGAGGTGCGCGAGAAGCGGGGCAAGGCCTACACGATCTCGTCGTACCTCGCGTCCTTCCACCACACCGGCTACCTCGCCGTGAACGCCGGCCTCTCCGCCGACTCGGTGGACGAGGTGATCGACGTCGTGCGCAACGAGATGCGCAAGCTCGCGCAGGACGGCCTCGAGCCCGCCGAGCTCGCTCGCGCCAAGAGCCAGATCAAAGGCACGATCCTGCTGAGCCTCGAGAGCAGCGAGAGCCGGATGTCGCGCATCGCGAAGAACGAGATGTACTTCGGGCGCAACATCGAGCCGGCGGAGGTCGCGGACGCGATCTCGCGGGTGACGCAGGAGGACGTCCAGGCGCTCGCGCGCGAGCTGTTCTCGGCGCGCGCCGGGCTCGCCCTGCTCGGCGATTTGACCGGCATCAAGGTGACCGAGGCGGCGCTCGCCCCCGCCTGACGGCGGCCCGCCGGGAGCGACGATGGTCGGAGCAGGGGCTGGCACGGCAGTGCGGGTCGCGATCTGGCGACCGCGCGGCGGCGACGCACCGCTGCCGCGCTACATGACGCCCGGCGCCGCAGGCTGCGACCTCGCCGCGGACCTCGACGCGCCCGTCACGCTGGCGCCGCTCGAGCGCAAGCTCGTGCCCACCGGGCTCGCGATCGCGCTGCCCGAGGGCTTCGAGGCGCAGATCCGCCCGCGCAGCGGCCTCGCCCTGCGCGAGGGGCTCAGCCTGCTGAACACGCCGGGCACGATCGACTCGGACTACCGGGGCGAGATCCAGCTCATTGTCGTGAACCTGAGCAACGAGCCGCGCACGATTCGACCGGGCGACCGCGTGGCGCAGCTCGTGGTCGCGCCGGTCGCGCGCGCCGAGTGGCAGCTCCTGGAGCAAGCGCCCGCCGAGGGCGACGCGCTGTGGACGCGTCGCGGCGCCGGCGGGTTCGGCCACACGGGCGCCGGCGCAGACGCTGTGGGCGGTCGCGGGGAGGAGCGATGATCGCGCGGTACACGCGCCCGGAGATGGCGCGTCTGTGGACGGACGCGCACCGTCTTTCGATCTGGCTCGAGATCGAGGTTCTGGTCTGCGAGGCGCTCGCGCGCCGCGGCAAGATTCCCGAGGACGCGGTGCGGGAGATCCGCGCGCGCGCGAAGGTCGACCCGGCGCGGGTCGCCGAGATCGAGGCCGAGGTCAAGCACGACGTGATCGCGTTCGTCACCGCGGCCGCGGAGAGCGTCGGCCCGGCGGGACGCTGGCTGCACCTCGGGCTCACCTCGTCCGACGTCATCGACACCGCGTTCGCCGTGCAGCTGAGCCACGCGGCGTACCTGCTGCTGCGCGACCTCGACGCTCTGCTGGTCGCCGTGCGCGGGCTCGCCGAGCGCTACCGCGACACGCCGATGATCGGCCGCACGCACGGCGTGCACGCCGAGCCGATCACCTTCGGGGTCAAGGTCGCGAGCTGGTACGCCGAG
Source organism: Candidatus Binatia bacterium (assembly GCA_036563615.1). NCBI lineage: Bacteria > Candidatus Binatota > Binatia (SeqCode) > Binatia bacterium. The sequence goes on along the minus strand of DATCMB010000010.1, from coordinate 34,746 downwards.
CTGTGCCGCGGCTTCGAGCGCCTGCGCACGGCGGCGCGCGAGATCGCGACCGGAAAGCTGTCGGGCGCGGTCGGGACGTACGCGCACATGCTGCCCGAGGTCGAGGCCGAGGTGCTGGGCAAGCTCGGGCTCACGCCCGAGCCGGTCGCGACGCAGGTCGTGCCGCGCGACCGGCACGCCGCCTACTTCGGAACGCTCGCGCTGATCGCCGCGTCGATCGAGCGCATCGCGACCGAGCTGCGCCACCTGCAGCGTACCGAGGTGCTCGAGGCCGAGGAGCCGTTCACGCAGGGGCAGAAGGGCTCGTCGGCGATGCCGCACAAGCGCAACCCGTGGATGGCGGAGAACCTCTGCGGGCTCGCGCGCCTGGTGCGCGGCTACGCGCTGAGCTCGCTCGAGAACGTCGCGCTGTGGCACGAGCGCGACATCAGCCACTCGTCGGTCGAGCGCGTGATCGCGCCCGACGCGAACATCGTGCTCGACTTCATGCTCGTGCGCCTGACGGGCATCCTCACCAACCTGGTCGTCTACCCCGAGCGCATGGCGGCCAACGCGGCGGTCTCTGGCGATCTCGTGTACTCCGAGAGCGTGCTCCTCGCGCTGGTCCACGCCGGCGTCGCGCGCGAGGAGGGCTATCGCTGGGTGCAGCGCTGCGCGTTCGCGGCCCGCGACGGCAAGGGCTCGTTCCGCGAGCTGATCGCCGCCGATCCGGACGTGAAGCGCGTGCTCTCGTCCGAGCAGATCGACAAGGCCTTCGACCCCGGGCGCGCGCTCGCGCACACGGGCGAGATCGTCGAGCGCGCGCTCGCGGTGCGGCCGGAGCTGCCGCCGGCGCCGCCGCTCCTCGAGGTCGCGTGATGGCGGCCGTCGAGCGGAGAGAGCTGCTCTACGAGGGCAAGGCGAAGCAGGTCTGGTCGACCGACGACCCGAACCTCGTCGTCCAGTACTTCAAGGACGACGCGACCGCCTTCAACGCGCAGAAGCGCGGCACGATCGCCTCGAAGGGAATCCTCAACAACGCGATCTCCGAGCGGCTCTTCCGCCTGCTCGAGGACAGCGGCGTCAAGACACATTTTGTCGAGCGGCTCTCCGACCGCGAGATGCTCGTGCGGCGGCTGCGGATCTTCCCCGTCGAGGTCGTCGTGCGCAACGTGGTCGCGGGCAGCCTCGCGCAGCGCCTCGGGCTCGAGGAGGGCAGGGAGCTGCCGTCGCCGATCGTCGAGCTGTACTACAAGAACGACGCGCTCGGGGATCCGATGATCAACGACTTTCACGTCACCGTGCTCGGCATGGCGAGCCGCGAGGAGCTCGACACGGTCGTCGCGACGAGCCTGCGCGTCAACGCCGTCCTGCAGCCGTTCCTCGCCGAGCGCAATCTCACGCTCGTGGATTTCAAGCTCGAGTACGGCGTCTCCACCGCCGACGGCGCGATCCTGCTCGGCGACGAGATCTGTCCCGACACGTGCCGCCTCTGGGACACGGCGACGCGCGAGCGGCTCGACAAGGATCGCTTCCGGCGCGACCTCGGTAGGGTGGAGGAAGCGTACCAGGAAGTGTATAGACGCATCGTCACGTGATCGCGCGAGTGTTCATCACTCCCAAGAAGGGGGTGCTCGATCCACAAGGCCGAGCGATCTCGTCGTCGTTGCACGCGCTCGGCTTCGGCGAGGTCACCGACGTGCGGATGGGCAAGTATCTCGAGCTCCGCCTCGACCCGGCGCAGGCGAACGGTCAGCCCGAGGAGCGCGTGCGCGCGATGTGCGAGCGGCTCCTCGCGAACGGCGTCATCGAGGACTACCGCTTCGAGATCGACCACGAGGCCAACGGGCACTCGGAGCGCGACGCGTGAAGTGGGGCGTCGTCAGCTTCCCGGGCTCGAACGATGACCTCGGGACGCTGCACGTGCTGCGCAACGTTCTCGGTCACGAGGCCGTGCCGCTGTGGCACAAGAGCTCGGATCTAGCGAACGTCGACTGCGTCATCCTGCCGGGCGGCTTCTCGTACGGCGACTACCTGCGCTGCGGCGCGATCGCACGCTTCTCGGCGGTGATGGCCGCGATCACCGACTTCGCGGCGCACGGCGGTCTCGTGCTCGGCATCTGCAACGGCTTCCAGGTGCTGTGCGAGGCGGGGCTCCTGCCGGGCGCGCTGGTGCGCAACCGCACGCTGTCCTTCATCTGTCGCGAGGCGACGCTGCGGGTCGAGAGCGTCGCCAACCCGTTCGTCAATCGGGCGCTGGTCGGCGACGTCTGGCGGATCCCGGTCAAGCACGGGGAGGGCTGCTACGTCGCCGACGAGGCGACGCTCGACCAGCTCGAGCGCGACGGCCAGGTGCTGCTGCGCTACTGCCGACCCGACGGCTCGCGCGCACGCGAGGGCGAGGACGCGTCCGACTACAACCCAAACGGCTCGATGCGCGACATCGCGGGCGTGATGAACGCGACGCGCAACGTCTTCGGCATGATGCCGCACCCCGAGCACGGCGCCGATCCGAGCCTGCGCGAGGTCTCCTGGCCGGACGCCGGCGTGCCCGACGGGCTGCGCGTCTTTCAATCGATCGCCGGCTGGATCGCCGATCTGGGTCAGCGCGCGGCGGTCGATTCCATGCGGTGACACGGTGGCGCGTCCACAGGTCACGCTCGAGACGGCCCGCGAGCACGGGCTCACCGACGACGAGTACCGCCGCCTGACCGAGACGCTCGGGCGCACGCCGACCATCGAGGAGCTCGGCGTCGCGGCGGTGATGTGGTCCGAGCACTGCAGCTACAAGAGCTCGCGCATCCACCTGCGCAAGCTCCCGACCGAGCATCGCCGCGTCGTGCAGGGACCGGGCGAGAACGCCGGCGCGGTGTCGATCGGCGACGGGCTCGCGCTGGTCTTCAAGATCGAGAGCCACAACCACCCGTCGTACATCGAGCCCTACCAGGGTGCGGCGACCGGCGTCGGCGGCATCCTGCGCGACGTCTTCACGATGGGCGCGCGGCCGGTCGCGTCGATGGACTCGATCCGCTTCGGCAGCCTGTCGCACCCGCGCACGCGCTACCTGGTGAAGGGCGTGGTCGCCGGCATCGGCGGCTACGGCAACTCGATCGGCGTGCCGACGGTCGGCGGCGAGCTGGTCTTCGACTCGGGCTACGACTTCAACTGCCTGGTGAACGCCTTCACGCTCGGCGTCGTCGAGGAGTCGCGGCTGATGCGCGCGCGGGCGACCGGCGTCGGCAACGTCGTGATGATGTTCGGCTCGCGCACCGGACGCGACGGCATCCACGGCGCGAGCCTGCTCGCGTCCGCCGAGTTCGACGAAAAGAGCGAGGAGAAGCGCCCGACCGTGCAGGTCGGCGACCCGTTCCTCGAGAAGCTGCTGCTCGAGGCGACGCTCGAGATCCAGAAGGCCGATCTCGCGCTCGCCGTGCAGGACATGGGCGCCGCCGGCATCACCAGCTCGAGCGTCGAGATGGCGCACCGCGGCGGGCTCGGCATCGAGCTCGACCTCGACCGCGTGCCGCTGCGCGAGCCCGGCATGTCGGCGTACGAGATCATGCTCTCGGAGTCCCAGGAGCGCATGCTGCTGGTCGCGAAGCCCGAGAACGTCGACGCGATCCGCGCGATCTGCGACCGCTGGGACCTCGAGTCCGCGGTGATCGGCAAGCTCACCGACGATCGTCTGCTCCGCGTCCGTCACCACGGCGAGGAGGTGATCCGCGTCCCGATCGAGCTGCTCGCCGACCCGCCGGCGCTCGAGCGGCCGTCGGCAGAGCCTGCCGAGTCGACCGTCGAATTTGTGCTCGACGAGCTGCCCGAGCCGCGCGACTACGGGCAGGCGCTGCGCGACATGCTCGCCTCGCCGAACCTGTGCTCGCGCCGCTGGGTCTACCAGCAGTACGACCACTACGTCGGCGCGGCGACCGTGGTTCATCCTGGCGCCGACGCGGCCGTGATCCGCGTCCTCGGCACCGACAAGCACGTCGCGATGACGGTCGACTGCAACGCGCGCTACTGCTCGCTCGATCCCTACCTCGGCGCGTGCATCGCGGTGTGCGAGGCGGCACGCAACCTGGTCGCGACCGGCGCCGAGCCGCTCGCGATCTCCGACTGCCTCAACTTCGGCAGCCCCGAGCGGCCGGAGATCATGTGGCAGTTCGAGCAGGCGATCGCCGGCATCCGCGACGCGTGCAACGCCTTCGACCTGCCGGTCGTGAGCGGCAACGTCAGCTTCTACAACGAGACCGAGGGCCGGGCGATCCCGCCGACGCCGACCATCGCGATGGTCGGCCTGCTGCGCACTCCCAAGCCGGTCACGCCCTGGTTCAAGGGGGAGGGCGACGTCATCATCCTGCTCGGCCGCACACGCGAGGAGGTCTCGGGCAGCGAGTACGCGGCGGTGCTGCACGGCATCACGCACGGCTCGCCGCCGTGGGTCGACCTCGAGGCCGAGCGCCAGCTGCACGCGGTGGTGCTGGAAGCCGCGGAGCGTGGGCTCTTGCGCTCGGCGCACGATCTCTCCGAAGGCGGTCTCGCGATCGCGCTCGCCGAGTGCTGCTTCCTCGCGCCCGACGGGGTGCGCAAGCTCGGCGCGCGCGTGCGCATCGACGAGAGCATGCGTCCCGACGCCTATCTCTTCGGCGAGAGCCAGGCGCGCATGCTGGTCAGCGTCAAGCGCGAGCACGCGGCAACGCTGCGTGACCTCGCGAACGAGGCCGGCGTCGCCGTCACCGTGCTCGGCGAGGTCGGCGGTGGCATGCTGGATTTCGAGGGGGTCGCGAGCGTCTCGGTGCAGGAGCTGTTCGAGATCTGGGACACGGCGCTCGAGAAGCTGATGCGAGGTTGAGATGTTCTCACCCGACGCCGATCGCTTCCATGAAGAGTGCGGCGTGGTCGGCGTGTACGGCCACCCGGAGGCGGCGAACCTCGCCTACCTCGCGCTGTACGCGCTGCAGCACCGCGGTCAGGAGTCCGCGGGCATCGTCTCCTCGCGCGGCGACGCGCTGATCTCGCACCGCGGCCTCGGTCTCGTCGCCGACATCTTCCACCCCGAGATCATCCACCGCCTGGTCGGCACGGCGGCGATCGGTCACAACCGCTACGCGACGCACGGCGAGACCGTGCTCAAGAACGCGCAGCCGCTGGTCGTCGAGTACGCGGGCGGCGCGCTCGCGGTCGCGCACAACGGCAACCTGGTGAACGCCAACGAGCTGCGGCGCCGGCTCGAGGCGTCGGGGTCGATCTTCCAGTCGACCTCCGACACCGAGGTGGTGATCCACCTGATCGCGCAGGCGAGCGGCCCGCTGATCGACCGCGTGATCTCGGCGCTGAGCGAGGTGCGCGGCGCCTACTCGCTGGTGTTTCTGTCGAAGGACCAGCTCGTCGCGGCGCGCGATCCGCTCGGCTTCCGGCCGCTCGTCCTCGGACGCGTCAAGGACGCCTGGGTCGTGGTCTCCGAGACCTGCGCGCTCGACCTGATCAACGCGACCTACGAGCGCGAGATCGAGCCCGGCGAGATCGTGGTGATCGACGAGAACGGCGTGCAGTCGTACCACCCGTTCCCGCCCGTGCCGCACCGTCGCTGCGTGTTCGAGTACGTCTACTTCGCGCGGCCCGACAGCCGCGTGTTCGGACGCACGGTGTACCAGGTGCGGCGTGAGCTCGGCCGTCAGCTCGCGCGCGAGACCCACGTCGACGCGGACATCGTCACGCCGGTGCCGGACTCCGGGGTGCCGGCGGCGATCGGCTACGCCGAGGAGTCGGGCATCCCGTACCAGCTCGGCCTGATCCGCAACCACTACGTCGGGCGGACCTTCATCGAGCCGACCGACTCGATCCGTCACTTCGGCGTGCGCGTCAAGCTCAACGCGATGCCGGAGCTGCTCGAAGGGAAGCGCGTGGTGGTGGTCGACGACTCGCTCGTGCGCGGCACGACGAGCAAGAAGATCGTCACCATGCTGCGCGGGGCAGGGGCGAAGGAGGTGCACATGCGCATCTGCTCGCCGCCGACGATCAGCCCCTGCTACTACGGCATCGACACGCCGACCCGCGAGGAGCTGATCGGCGCCTCGCAGTCGGTCGACGAGATCTGCAAGTTCATCGGCGCCGACTCGCTGGGCTACCTGAGCGAGTCGGGGCTCTACGCGTTCCTCGAGGGCGGCGAGCGCGACTTCTGCGACGCCTGCTTCACCGGCCGCTACCCGACCGAGGTCAACTCCGAGCCCGAGCCGCGCCAGCTGCAGCTGTTCGACGCGGCGCCGCGCACGGCAGCCTGAGCGCGGGCCGCGCGAGCTACGTCACCGGCCGCGGTCGGTGCGTCTCTGGATCGCGCACGAGCACCGTGTTGCGCTTCCAGTGCACGTCGTCGCGCTGCGGGCAGTCGAGGTTGAAGTGCAGCCCGCGGCTCTCGCGCCGGTAGCTCGCCGAGGCGATGATCAGGTCTGCGACCGTCGCGATGTTGCGCAGCTCGAGCAGGTCGAGCGTCGGCAGGAAGTCCCAGTAGTCGCGCTCGATCTCCTCGAGCACGAGGTCGATGCGCGCGCGCGCGCGGGCCAGGCGCTGGTCGCTGCGCACGATGCCGACGTAGTTCCACATGAAGCGGCGGATCTCGTCCCAGTTCTGGCTGATCAGCACGGACTCGTCGGTGTCGCGCGCGCGGCCGGGGTTCCACGCCGGCAGGTCGGGCAGGCGAGGGCGCTCGGCGGGCAGGCGGCGCACGGCGTCGAGCGCGGCGCGCCGACCGAACACCAGGCCCTCGAGCAGCGAGTTCGAGGCGAGGCGGTTCGCGCCGTGCAGACCGGTCATCGCGACCTCGCCCGCCGCGTAAAGGCCAGAAATCGAGGTGCGCCCGTCGCGGTCGGTGACGACGCCGCCGCACGTGTAGTGCGCCGCGGGCACGACCGGGATCGGCTCGCGCACGGGATCGATCCCGTACGAGCGGCAGCGCGCGAGGATGGTCGGAAAGCGCTTCTCGAGGAACTCCGCCGGGCGATGCGAGATGTCGAGGTACACGTTGTCGAAGCCGTGCAGCTTCATCTCGTGGTCGATCGCGCGCGCCACGACGTCGCGCGGCGCGAGCTCGGCCCGCGGATCGTACGCCTTCATGAACGGCGTGCCGTCCGGACGCTTCAGGATGCCGCCCTCGCCGCGCACGGTCTCGCTGATCAGGAACGACTTCGCCTGCGGGTGGTAGAGGCAGGTCGGGTGGAACTGGATGAACTCCATGTTCGCGATCGGCGCGCCGGCGCGGTACGCGATCGCGACGCCGTCGCCCGTCGCGACGTCGGGATTGCTCGTGTAGAGGTAGACCTTCCCCGCGCCGCCGGTCGCGAGCAGCGTCGCGCGAGCGCGGATCGTCCGCACCTCGCCGGACGCGACGTCGAGCACGTACGCGCCCCAGCAGTGCTCGGGACCCGGCACGCCGAACTTCGAGCCGAGCAGCAGGTCGACCGCCATGTGCCGCTCGAGGATCCGGATCGACGGGTTCTTGCCCACCGCCTCGAGCAGGGCGCGCATCATCTCGCGTCCGGTCGCGTCGAGCGCGTGCAGGATGCGGCGCTGCGAGTGCCCGCCCTCGAGCCCGAGGTCGACGTCGTAGACGTCCTCGGCGTCCGGACGTAGCGAGAAGCGCGTCCCGAGCGCGATCATCTCGCGCACCCGCTCCGGCCCCTCCTCGACGACCAGCCGGACGATCTCGGGGTCGCACAGCCCGGCGCCGGCCTCCTCGGTGTCGGCGGCGTGGGCGGCGAACGAGTCCTCCGGGCTCCAGACGCTCGCGATGCCGCCCTGGGCGTAGCTGCTCGACGCCTCGGGGACGCGGTCCTTGGTCACGACGCCGACGGTGCCGCTGCGCGCCGCCTCGAGCGCGAAGCTAAGGCCCGCGATGCCGCTTCCGATAACCAGGAAGTCGAATTCCACGTCAGAGCCCGGCGGTCGGCGGCGTCGCGCTCGGCGCGGCAGCCGCCGTGCGGCATCGTTGGGCCGAAGGGGGGTAGGCGCGTCGCGCGCGATCGGCTATCCTTCCGGCCGGCCGCGGGGGGATCGCGGGCCATGAGGTGGAGGCGGTGTGAGGGGGAAGCAGCGTCACCATCGGGAGACTAGGGCGCGGGGCCCGCAGGCGGCAAGTGGCTCGTGCGGCGCTCGCGAAGCGTACGCATCGAGCGTCGCCGGTGAAAGGGAAAGCCGTCCCGCGCTCTCGGTCGTTTCCGGTTTGACCGTCGGACGCTTCCCCCATAGGAGGGTTGGGCCGATGACCCAGCTTGGGGGAAGCAGGATCGTCGCGCACCGGAGGGGTGCGGCAGGTTTGCGGGGGGTCCGTGCGGCGTGCGCGTGCGGCGCGCTCGCGGCGACGGTCCTCGGCGTGCTGCTCGTGGGTACGGCAGCGGCGGAGGTGTACTCGTTCCGCGATCGGCGCGGCGTGGTGCACTTCACCAACGTGCCGAACGACAGCCGCTACAAGCCGGTCCCTCTCGAGCGGGCGCGCGTGACGCGGATCTCGTACACGCCGGACAAGGACGGCAAGCGCACGGCACGACGCGGCGTCACCTTCGTCAATCGCCGCAACACCGCGTGGCGCGAGCCTCCCGAGGATCTCGCCCAGATGATCGTCGACACGGCGCTGCGCTACGGCGTCGAGCCGGCGCTCGTGCACGCCGTGGTGCGCGCCGAGTCCGACTTCGACCACCTCGCGGTCTCGTCGGCCGGGGCGCAGGGCCTGATGCAGCTCATGCCGGGCACCGCGTCCGACGTCGGCGTGCGTGACGCCTTTCATCCGCAGGAGAACCTCGATGGAGGGGTATACTACCTGCGGCAGATGATCGACCGCTTCGGAGGCAACATCCAGCTCGCGCTCGCCGCGTACAACGCCGGGCCCGCGACCGTCGAGCGCTACGGCGGCGTGCCGCCGTATCCGGAGACGATCGAGTACCTGCAGCGGGTGTTCCGCTTCCGGCAGGAGTACCTGCTGCGTCAGCGCGGCGTGCAGCCGACGCGATCGCGAGTCGTCGTCGCGTCCCGATGACCGAAGCAGGGGAGCGCGCGGCGGGGCCGCCGGTCGCCGGCGCACGCCGGCCGCGGGCGCTCAACCTGCCCAACGTCATCTCGCTGAGCCGGGTCGCGATCACGCCGGTGCTGATCTGGCTCCTGACCTACGAGGGGCGGATCGCCGCCATCGCCGCGACCGTCGCCTTCCTCATCGCGTGCATCAGCGACTGGCTCGACGGCTACCTCGCGCGTCGACGCGGTCTGATCACCAACCTCGGCAAGTTCCTCGATCCGCTCGCCGACAAGGTGCTGATCATCAGCGCGCTGATCATGCTCGCCGCGATGCAGCGCACGCCGCGCGTCCCGGGCTGGATGGTGGCGATCATCGCGGCGCGCGAGGTCGCGGTCACCGGGCTGCGCGCGATCGCCCGCGACGAGGGGATCGTGCTCGGCGCGGAATCGCTCGGCAAGGCGAAGATGACCTTCGAGGTCGTGGCGCTGGTCGCGCTGCTGCTGCACTACCCGATCTGGCGGATCGACTTCCACGCCGCGGGCATGGTGTTCCTGTGGATCGCGCTCTTCCTCGCGCTGTGGTCGGGCGTCGCCTACCACCTGCGGCTCGCGCGCGTGCTTTCGCAGAGATCCTGAGACGTGCGCGCGGTGTCCTCCTGCTTGCGCCCCCGCAGGGTAGGGGTTACGGTTTTCCGCATCGGGCATGTCAGTGATAGCTAGGTCCTGCGCAAGAGGAGGTCGCGAACCCCGCCAGGCCCGGAAGGGAGCAACGGTACCGATTTCTCCTCTGTGCCGCGGGGGTGCCTAGCTATCACTGACGTGCTCGCAGCAAGTAGGTCTACGTGACCGCGCGCGTCGACCCGACCGCGGACGACGGCCCGGTCGTTGTCCGCGAGCGGCACCATGACTGACGAGCGGGAACTCTTCCCACAGCCCGCATCCGGTCGAGGGACGGGCGCCGGCGGCGCCTACCAGGTGCTCGCGCGGCGCGCGCGGCCACAGACCTTCGCCGACGTCGTCGGCCAGGAGCACGTCACCCAGACGCTGATCAACGCGCTGACGACCGGTCGCCTGGCGCACGCGTTCGTGTTCAGCGGCATGCGCGGCGTCGGCAAGACGACGACCGCGCGCATCCTCGCCAAGGCGCTCAACTGCGCCGAGGGTCCGACGCCGACGCCCTGCAACCGCTGCGCGAGCTGCATCGAGATCACGGAAGGACGCTCGCTCGACGTCCTCGAGGTCGACGCCGCCTCGCAGACCGGCATCGACGCGACCCGCGAGCTCCTCGAGACCGTCAAGTACCAGCCGGCGAGCGGACGCTTCCGCGTCTACATCATCGACGAGGCGCACGGTCTCTCGAAGCAGGCGGTCGACGCGTTCCTCAAGACGCTCGAGGAGCCGCCGCCGCACGCGAAGTTCATCCTGGCGACGACCGCCGTCCACAAGCTGCCGTCGACCATTCTGTCGCGCTGCCAGCGCTTCGACTTCCGCTCGGTCGCGACCGAGACGGTGGTCCGCACGCTGGGCGCGATGGTGCGCTCGGAGGGCATGGAGGCGGACGAGGAGGCGCTGCGCGCGATCGCCCGCGAGGCGGGCGGCAGCCTGCGCGACGCGACCTCGCTGCTCGATCAGGTGCTCGCGTTCTCCTCGGGGAGGGTCGACGTCGAGGCGGTCAACGCGGCGCTCGGTCTGCCCGACCAGCGCGCCGTGCGCGAGGTGGTCGACGCCGCGATCGCGCGCGATCCGGGCAAGGCGCTCGAGGTCGTGGCGCGGGTGTGCGCGCAGGGCATCGACATGGCGCGCTTCGGGCAGGCGATGCTCGAGCGCATCCGCAACCTGACCGTCCTCGCGGTCGCCGGTCGCCAGGCGCTCGCCGACCTCGAGCCCGCGGCGATCGACGAGCTCGAGGCCACGCAGCGCGGCGTCCCGCAATCGGACCTGCAGCGCTGGTTCCGCATCCTGCTCGACGCGCTCGACGAGATCTCGAAGAGCCCGTACCCGCGCCTGGTCCTGGAGATGGCGGTGGTGCAGATGGCGACGCTCGCGCCGCTCGTGCCGCTCGACGAGCTCGTGGCGCGTCTGGAAGCGCTCGAGCGCGGCGGCGGCGACGACGGCCGCGGCGGCGGGCGTCCGCAGCGCACGATCCCGATGCCGACGCCGGGACGCTCCGCCCCGATGGCGCCGGGCCCGCGCGCGACGTCGGCTGCGTCCATGACGCCTCAGCCCAGGGCGGCCGGGCCGAGCGACGGCATGGGCCTGCGCGCCGCCGGCGTCAGCGCGGCGGCCGCGAATGCGGCGACGTTCCCCGCGCGCGCGACGGCAGCGTCGTCCGCGCCGGGTACGACGGCCACGAACGGCAACGGCAGCAGCGCCGCTCGCGGCACGGCTTCCGCAGCGTCGACCGATCAGGCGCGCTGGAAGGGCCTCGTGGACGCGCTGCAGCGCGCGAGCGCGTCGCGCTTCTTCCGCCTCTCGTACAGCAAGGTGCTCGAGGTCGGCGACGAGGTGCTGCGCGTCGCGGTCACGGGCAAGGAAGCGGTCGCGGCGCTCACCGCGCCGGACGTGCGTGCGCAGATCGAAGAGGCGATCGAGCGCGCGTTCGGACGCCGCCTGCGCTTCGAGCCCGTCGTGCCGGGCGACGGCAGCGTGCCGAGCCCGACCGCGAACCACGCGGCGCTCGACCGTGCCGCGCGCGAAGATCCGATCGTGCAGCTCAGCGTCGAGATCCTCGAGGGGCGTGTCGAAGGCGTGCTACCGCGCAACCGCCGCGAGGACTGATCCGCGCAACGCGGCGAAAGAGAGTCGAGCAATGGCAAATCCGTTCGATCTGTCGAGCATGGGCGACCTCATGAAGCAGGCGAAGGCCATGCAGGAGCGGCTCACGAGCCTGCAGGAGGAGGTCGGTGCGCGGACCGTCGAAGCGTCGGCCGGCGGCGGCATGGTCGTCGCCAAGGTCAATGGCAAGCTGCAGGTGCTGTCCGTCAAGATCGACCCGGAGATCCTGCGCAGCGACGACCGCGAGATGCTGGAGGACCTGATCGTCGCCGCGGTCAACGAGGCGCTGCGCAAGGCGCAGGGGATGATGGCCGAGGAGATGTCGAAGCTCACCGGAGGCTTGCGCATCCCCGGCCTCGGCTGACAAGAAGCGAGGTTCACGACAGCCACCGATGCCGACCGCCCTGACGCCATCCATGCAGCGCCTCGTCGAGGAGCTGAAGCGCCTGCCCGGCATCGGCGAGAAGACCGCGACGCGGCTCGCCTTCTACATCCTGCGCGCCGACCACTCGTACGCCGCCGACCTCGCGCAGGCGTTGCTCAGCGTCAAGGAGCAGAGCCGCCTGTGCTCGCGCTGCTTCGGGCTCACCGAGCAGGACCCGTGCAGCATCTGCTCCGATCCGAAGCGACGCGCGGACGAGGTCTGCGTCGTCGAGGAGCCCGCCGACATGCTCGCGCTCGAGCGCGCCCAGGAGTACCGCGGCCACTACCACGTGCTCGGCGGCGCGATCTCACCGCTCGACGGCATCGGCCCGGAGCACCTGCGCTGCAGCGAGCTCGTCGAGCGCGTCAAGCGCGGCGGCGTCGCCGAGATCATCGTCGCCACCAACCCGACGGCGGAAGGCGAGGCGACGGCGCTCTACATCGCGCGTCTGGTCAAGCCGCTGGGCGTCCGCGTGACGCGCATCGCACGTGGCCTGCCGATGGGCGGCGACGTCGAGTACACGGACGCGATCACGCTGTCGAAGTCGCTCGAGGGGCGCCGCGAGATGTGACGCGCCGACCCCTCGGTTGAGAGCCCCGGGGGGCGGTGCTAGACGCGAGAGACCGGTATTCCAATGGCAGAGCCGCAGACGAAGAAAGCCACGACCCGCAAGGGCCCCGCAGGGGAGGCCGCGCCGACGACCCCGCCGAAGTTCCGCGAGCTCATTCCCGGCGATCTCAACATCGACTTCGTCGGCAAGCGACGCTTCTTCGTCGCGCTCTCGACGGTCCTCAACATCGTCGCGCTGATCCTGCTCTTCACGGTAGGTCTGAACTACGGCGTCGACTTCCGCGGCGGCACGGACGTCCGCGTCCGCTTCGCCGAGCCGACGACCGCCGGCGATCTTCGCAGCGAGCTCGCCGACCTCGACCTGCGCGAGCTGACGGTGCAGGACTTCGGCAACCAGGGCCGCGAGTTCCTGCTGCGCTTCGACATCGAGGAAGGCGCCGAGATGAGCAGCATCGGGGAGCGCCTCAGCGAAGCGTTCCGCAAGAGCCGCCCGCAGGAGGGCGCGTTCGACATCCTCAGCGTCGAGAGCGTCGGCCCGAAGGTCGGCGCGCAGCTCCGCCAGCAAGGTCTGCTCGCGGTGACCTTCGCGACGATCTGCATGGGCATCTACATCGCGCTGCGCTTCGAGTGGAGCTTCGGCGTCGGAGCGGTGATCGCGCTGATCCACGACGTGCTGATCTCGATCGGCGCGCTCGTGCTGACCCAGTTGACCTTCGACCTGACGACGCTCGCGGCGCTGCTCACGGTCGTCGGCTTCTCGGTCAACGACACGATCATCATCTCGGACCGCATCCGCGAGATCCTGAAGCGCAACCCCAAGGCGGACCTCGCGACCGTCATCAACCGCGCGATCAACGAGACGCTGTCGCGCACGTTGCTCACGACGGGCACCGTGCTGCTGGTGCTGATCGCGCTCCTCGTGTGGGGCGGCAGCGGGCTGCGTCCGTTCTCGTTCACGCTCTTCGTCGGCTTCGTGACCGGCGCCTACTCGACGATCTACATCGCGGCGCCGATCGTGCTGCTCTGGGCGCACCGCGCGAAGGCGAAGGCCTGAGCGGCGGTCTCCGCTGACCGGCGCGTCCGCGGCCCGAGCCGTCCATCTTTCGCGGCGCGGGGTGAAAGCCCGACGGGCGCTGCTGCGTCCTTTCGGGTGCGTGCGCGGCTGCCGTCACGCTCCTGTGGGCTGCGTCGGTGACGCCATGGAGCCAGCGCTGGACGTTTGGCGGTAGCCCGCGCCGTGTTAGGAACAGCGAAACCGCGACCGGGACGGACCGCTCGCGGCTCGAGCCCCCGTAGCTCAGGTGGATAGAGCACAGGATTCCTAATCCTGGGGTCCCGCGTTCGAATCGCGGCGGGGGCACTCACCGAACGCGGCGGCGCGTTCTTTGCGCTTTCCTCCCTGACCCAGTTTCGCTACCACCGGTGGACCGACCGGCACGCCCGGCGGGAGAGAGGAGGCCTGGTGGCGGAAAACCGAGGGCGGGTCCGTACGCGGGCCCGGAGCGTCCGGCGAATCGCGTCCGCCATCGGCGGCCGCCTCGAGGCCGTCGGCCAGTGGCTGCTCGGACGCCTGCTCGACCTCGTTCTCCCGGTCACGCCAAACATCCCGCTCGACGACGTGACCGACGTGCGGCGCGTCCTGCTCGTGCGTCCGAACTTCCGCCTCGGCAACGCTCTGATCACGAGCCCGCTGATCGCGGCGCTGCGCGAGCGCTTCCCGCATGCGCAGATCGACTACCTGGGCGGCGAGGGCACGCTCGCGGTCGTCGAGCACCTCGGCATCGACGAGCGGATCGCCATCTCGCGCCGCTTCGTCGCGCGGCCGTGGCGCTTCGTCGCGCTGTTCGCGCGTCTGCGCCGCCGCAAGTACGACGTCGCGATCGAAGCCGCGATGGGCTCGTTCTCGGGCGGGCTCTACACGTTTCTCAGCGGCGCGCGCTTCCGCGTCGGCATCACGGGACGCGGCGACCGCTTCCTCAACGTCCGGCTGCCGGCCGCGCCGGTGACGCACGCGTACGACGGTCCGGTCGCGTTCGCCGAGCGGCTCGGCGTCACCTGCGAGCCGCGTCCGGTGTACGTCGTCACGGAAGCCGAGGCGGCCGATGCTCTCGCAACGCTGAAGCTCCTGCGGCTCGCGGACCACGAGCGCGTCCATCCGTTCGTCGCCCTGTTCGTCGGCGGGCACGGCGCGAAGCGCTGGCCCGAGGACTGCTGGGTCGCGCTCGCGCGGCGGGTCGCGGGGGAGGGGGCGAGCGTCGTCGTGTTCACCGGCCCGGACGAGGCGGGCGCGGTCGAGCGCCTGCGCGAGCGTCTCGCCGGCGTCGCCCGCGTGCTCGAGCCGCGGCCGCTGCGCGCATTCGCAGCACTGCTCGCGACCGCGACCGTCGTCGTGACGCCCGACTCGGGCCCGATGCACCTCGCGGCCGCGCTCGGCGTGCCGTGCGTCGCCGTGCTGTCGAACCGCGCGTCGACGTTCTTCCCGCCGCGCGGACCTCTCGACGTCTCGCTCGTCGAGCCGTCGGTCGCCGACGTCGAGCGTGCGCTCTTAGCGCACCCGTCGTGGCCCGCGCTCGTCGGCGGCAGCGGGCGCGCGACGCGCGTCGCCTGAGCTGAACGCGCGCTCCTCACACGCGCTTCGTCGAGCGCCTTGCTGCTTCGGACGGCTGCCGATATAGCTGCGCCCGGTACGCGCGCATCGGCGCGCGGGAGCGTGCGAGGACGGTGAAGCGCGAAGAGTACGAGGCACGCGAGGACGCTCTGCTCGCACCCTGGGCGATGCGCAGCGCGCAATCACGCGGCCGCGAGTTCCCCGAGCCCGAGCATCCGCTGCGCACCGCGTTCCAGCGCGATCGCGACCGCATCGTGCACTCGACCGCGTTCCGCCGCCTCGAGTACAAGACGCAGGTCTTCGTCAATCACGAGGGCGACTACTACCGGACGCGCCTCACGCACACGATGGAGGGCGCGCAGATCACGCGCACGATGGCGCGCGCGCTGCGGCTCAACGAGGACCTCGCGGAGGCGGTCGTCCTCGCGCACGACCTCGGCCACACGCCGTTCGGTCACGCCGGCGAGCGCGTGCTCGACGCGCTGATGAAGCCGTACGGCGGCTTCGAGCACAACGCGCAGAGCCTGCGCATCGTCGAGCGTCTCGAGGAGCGCTATCCGGACTTCCCCGGGCTGAACCTCACCTGGGAGGTGCGCGAGGGCATCGTCAAGCACTCGTCCGAGTACGATCGCCCGATGGTCAAGCGCTTCGATCCGCACCTCGCGCCGTGCCTCGAGGCGCAGATCGCCGACTTCGCCGACGAGATCGCGTACAACTGCCACGACATCGACGACGGCCTGCAGTCCGGCATGCTGCACCCGGAGCAGATGGAGCAGGTCACGCTGTGGCGCGAGCACTTCGCGGAGGCGCGCGCCCGCTGGCCCAAGGCGCCGTTCTCGTTGCTCCGCTACCAGACGGTGCGCCGCATCCTCGACGCGATGGTCTCGGACCTGGTCGCGCACGTCGAGCGCCAGCTCGCGCAGCACGGAATCAAGTCGATCGACGACGTACGCGCGGTGCGGCCGCGACTCGTCGACTACAGCCCGGAGATGGCGCCGAAGATCCGCGAGCTCAAGGACTTCCTGATGGCGCACCTCTACACGCACGTGCGCGTCACGCGGATGGGCGTCAAGGCAAAAACGATCATCACTGGGCTGTTCAACACCTACCTCGACGAGCCGCGCCAGATGCCGCCGCACGTCTACGCGCTGATCGAGAAAGGGGAGGACCGCGCGCGCGTCATCGCCGACTACATCGCCGGCATGACCGACCGCTTCGCGCTCGACGAGTACAAGAAGCTCTTCGATCCGCTCGAGAAGGTATGAAGCGCCGGGTCACCCTCGAGATCCACCGCGAGGACCACAAGACCGACGCGCTCGGCCGCGTCTTTCTCGGCGCCACCGACCGCGACGAGACGCTCGCGCTGCTGCGGGCCTACCTCGGTCCGCAGGCGACGCTGCGCCACGTCGAGCTCGACGACGCCGTGCTGCGGGTCGAGGCCGACGTGCGCGAGTTCGCCGAAGAGAGCCGCAACCTGGTCGCGATGGCGCGCGATCTGATCCGCGCCGGACGCGTCCGCTCGGCGATCGGACAGCTCGAGGAAGCGCTGCGCCTCGCGCCGCTCGGCGCCGACGCCCTGAAGGCGCTCGGCCGCTTGTACTACCGCCACCGCGACCGCGAGAACGCACGCCGCTACTTGACGCGCGCGCGCGAGGTCGCGCCGACCGACATCGAGGTGCTGCGTCTGCTCGCGGAGATCGCGCTGCACGAGGACCGGCGGCTCGCGGCGCGCGAGTACCTGCAGCAGGTGCTGGCCGTGCGTCCCAACGACCGCCGCGCGCGCACCGCGCTCGCGCGCTTGCAGCCCGAGGACGCCGAGCACATCCGCGCGACGCTGCGCCGCCGCGCGATGGGGGATGGCGGCGGAGGGGCGCCGGAGGAATAGGGTGGTGCGCTTCACTCCGCTTCCAATATACTGGAAGATTCATCCAGCATCATGGATGCACCGACGAGCGATCTCGACGCCCGCATCGCCGAGCGGGTGCGCGCGCTGCGCACCGAGCGCGGGCTGTCGCTCGAGGCGCTGGCCGGCCGCAGCGGCGTCAGCCGCTCGATGATCTCCCTGATCGAGCGCGGCGAGACGAGCCCGACCGTCGTCGTGCTCGAGAAGCTCGCGGCTGGGCTCGGCGTGACGCTCGCCGCGCTGTTCGAGGCCCCGGCGACCGACGGCGGCCCCCCGAGCGGCCCGCTGGCGCGCCGCGAGGACCAGCCCACCTGGCGTGACCCGGGCTCGGGCTACGTGCGGCGCAACGTCACGCCGCCAGGCGCCGGGCAGCCGATGCGGATCGTCGAGGTGCAGCTGCCGGCCGGCGCCCACGTCGCGTTCGAGAACCCAGGACACGAGACGCCCGTCCACCAGCAGGTCTGGGTGCTCGACGGCGAGATCGAGGTGACGATCGGCACGGAGCGCCACCGGCTGCGCAAGGGCGACTGCCTCGCCATGCAGCTCGACGGGCCGTCGATGCTCCACAACCCGACCCACAAGACGGCGCGCTACGCGGTGGTAAGCGCCTCGGAGCCGCGCTCGCGATGAGCTTCCGCGACGAGGCTAGACGGTGACCTCCGTGCAGGTTTCAGCGCCGAGCCCACCGGGGGAGTAGGGTTTTCCGTGCGCCCAACCCACAGGAGGGTATTTGTCATAATCTCTCTTATCGGACGTTCTGGGGCGGCCGATGCCGGCTCCAAGTGCTGGAAAAGACGGGCCTACCAGGGCTGCTGAGCGCAGCCTCCCGCCGCGCGCGGCTACGGCGTCGTCACTCGAGCCGCGGACGCCGATCCGCCCACGGCGCCGCTTCCTCGATCGCCGCAGCGAGGCTCAAGAGCACGTCCTCGCGTCCGTACGCGGCGACGAGCTGCGCGCCGACCGGCAGTCCGTCGGCGGTCACGTGCAGCGGCAGCGAGATCGCGGGCTGACCCGTCAGGTTGAACGCCGACGTGTACGCCGTGAAGCTCGCAGCGCGCGCGAACGCCCGGAACGGCTCCTCGCGGGTCGAGGTCAGCCAGCCGAGGCGCGGCGGCGGCTCGGCGGTGGTCGGCGTGACGAGCACGTCGAAGCCCTCCTCCCACCAGGCGGCCATGCGGCGCGAGAACGCGTGCACCTTCTGCTGCGCGGCCAGCAGCTCCGAGGCGCGCCGCTCGCGCATCGCCTGGGCGAGCGCCCAGGTGAGCGGCTCCATGTCGTCCGGGCCGAGCTTGCGGCCGGCCATCTCCTCGTAGACCTCGAGCGTGCGGACGGTGTTGACGCCGATCAGCACGACGAGGCTCTCGACGCCCGACGGATCGTGCAGCGCCGCGGGATGCGAGCGCTCGACGACGTGGCCGAGGTCCTCGAGGACGCGCGCGGCTTTCTCGGCCGCGGCGACGCACCCGGGGTGCACCGCGACGCCGCGCGGCCCCTCGGTCATGAGCCCGATGCGCAGCCGCTCGCGGCGCGCGAGCGCCTTCACGAACGGCTCGCGCGGCGGCGGCGCGAAGTACGGATCGCCGGGCATCGGGCCCGCGACGACGTCGAGCACCGCCGCCACGTCGCGCACGCTGCGCGCGACGACGAGCTCGCACGAGAGCCCGCTCCAGCGCTCGCCGGCGTCCGGTCCGAACGAGCTGCGAGCGCGCGTCGGCTTCAGGCCGACGAGACCGCAGTGGCTCGCCGGGATGCGGATCGAGCCGCCGCCGTCGCTCGCGTGCGCGATCGACACCATGCCGGCGGCGACGGCCGCCGCGGAGCCGCCGCTCGAGCCGCCGGGCGAATGCTCGAGGTTCCAGGGATTGCGCGTCGCGCCGAAGGCCTCGGGCTCGGTGGTCGGCAGGAGTCCGAGCTCCGGCGTGTTGCTGCGTCCGACGAAGCAGAAGCCCGCGGCGCGGAGCTTCGCCGTGAAGTACGAGTCCGCCTCCTCGCGTCGCCCGAGGTCGCGCAGGATGCGCGTTCCGGCGCAGTACGGGTCGCCGGCCGACTGTCCGCCGAGGTCCTTGAGCAGGAACGGAACGCCGCGGAACGGTCCGTCCGGAAGATCGCGCGACGCGGCCTGGGCGCGCGCCTTCTCGAAGCTCGGCAGGATGACGGCGTTGATCTTCGGGTCGAGACGCCCGATGCGCGCGATGGCCGCGTCGACGAGCTCGGTCGGCGAGATCTCACGGCGGCGAACGAGCTCCGCCTGGGCGGTCGCGTCGAGCTGGAGAACGTCGTCCATCGGTCGGGCCTCCCGGCGTCGCGGGCCGTGCCGACCGCGACCCTGAGCGCGCTACTGGATCTGGATCTGCGGCATCGACATGCCGCCCGGGAAGCCCAGGCTGGGCGGCGCCGGCGGCGGCGTGACGCCGAGCCCGACGAGACGCATGCGCGCGAGCTCGGCGGAAGCGCCGTCGGGGTCTTCCTCGAGGTACTTCTGGTAGAGCTCGATCGCCTTGTCCTTCTCGCCTGCCGCCTCCGCGAGCCGCGCGAGCGAGATCTGCGCTTCGGGCTTCGCCGGACCGTCGATGGCCACCGCGCGCTCGAGCTCGGTGCGCGCGCTCGACGCGTCACCGCTCGCCTCGAGCGCCGCGGCGAGCTCGACGAGCGCCAGCTGCTCGAGCGCCGGATCCGGCGCCTGGTTCGCGAACTCGCGCAGCATCGGCACCGCCTCGGCGGGCTTGCCCGCCTTCATCGCGGCGCGTCCGGCGTAGAGCTTCGCGAGCCTGCCGTACGAGGTGCTGCCGTAGTCGTTCGCGACCGCACGGAAGCTCTCGTACGCCTCGCCCCACTGCTCGCGCTTGAACAGCTCGTTGGCGCCGTAGTACGCGCGCGCCGCGCGCTCGGCACGCGCCTGGACGTACCAGGTGATCGCGCCGACGAGCAGCAGGACACCGAGCAGTCCCGCCGCGCCGATCTGGACGAGGCGCAGGTTCTGCTGGCCCCACTCGATCGCACGACGCGACAGCGAGATGAACTCGTCGGGCTGGCGTAGGTCCTTGCGGCGGAAGCGCTCGCGCTTCGTGGTGGTCGACGCGGCCTGGGTCATGTGCTTGCGGGGTTCCGTGCCCTGCCCCGTTACATTTTGTACTTGAAGTCCTCGGGAACCATCTTCTCGAGGATTTCGGCCCACTTGTCGCGCGAGACGTTGGAGAGATTCTGCTCCTTCTCCTCCTCCGCCTGCTGCAAGACGCTCGACTGCTCGAGCACCTTCTTCGCGACGTAGATCGGGCTCTTGGTGCGCAGCGCGAGCGAGATCGCGTCGCTCGGCCGCGAGTCGACCTCGAGCACCCGATCGTCATGCCGTAGCCGCACTCGAGCGAAGAACGTGTTGTCGCGGAGGTCGTTGACCTCGACCGACTCGACGGCGGCCCCGAGCTCGCTGATGATCGAGTTCAGCAGGTCGTGCGTCATGGGACGCGCCATCTTGATGCCTTCGAGCTCGGTGGCCATGGCGGTCGCCTCGAGGAGTCCAATCCAGATCGGCAGGTTCAGCTTGTTCTCGGAGTCCCGGAGCACGACGATGGGGGTCTTCGTGACCGGGTCGAGCGTCAGGCCGCCCACGCTCATGAGAATGAAATCCTCGCGGCTCACCGCTTCATTCCTAGCCACCGGCGTCCCCCGGGTCAACGCTCGACCCGGGTGCGGACGGGGCGCTCAGGACACGACCAGGCGATCGATGACGCGGTAGAGCTGGTTCAGATTCCGGCACTCCTCGACCACGTCGCAAAACGGCATGTAGCGGTCCATCTCGCTGTCGCCGAAGCCCCAGGTCGTCTTGCTCTCGGGATTGAGCCAGATCACCTGCTTCGCCTTGCGCTGGATGTCCCGCAGCACCCACTCGTGCGGCAGGTTGTAGTTGTTGCGCGCGTCGCCGAGGACGATGAAGGTCGTGCGCCGGTTGATCGCCGCCAGGTGATCGCGGTGGAAGCTCTTGAAGGCGCGGCCGAAGTCGGAGTGCGCGAACACGTTGATCACGTCGCCGCGCAGCGAGAGGTCGATCGCCTGGTTGATGTCGTGCTCCTCGAAGAGCTTCGTCACCTCGCCGACGTCGGCGACGAAGATGAAGCTTCGCACCTTCGAGTACAGGTCCTGCAGCGAGTAGACGAACTGCAGCATGAAGCGCGACACGTTGCGCACCGAGTCCGAGACGTCGCACATGACGACGATCTGCGGACGGTTCTTCTTGCGGCGATCGAAGTGCACGTCGAACGGCACGCCGCCGTACTGCGTGTTGTGCCGCAGCGTGCGCTGCAGATCGAACTTGCCGCGCTTCGCCTGCTGACGCTTGATCGAGACGACGTGCTTGAGGCGCTGCGCGAGCCGCGTCACCGCCTCCTTCATCCGGCGGATCTCGTCCTCGGTGAGATAGTAGAAGCTCTTCTCGGCGAGCGTCTGGAGCCCCGTGGGATCGCGCGGCTTCGGCTTCTCGCGCGCCACCTCGAGACGCGCGGCGCGCTTGATCAGATCGGCGAGGTCCGCGAGGCGACGCTTGATGAGCTCGCGCAGCTTGGCTGCGGTCTCGCCGTCGACGCCGAGCTCCTCGAGCTGCTCCGACAGCCCTTCGAGCTCGCGCATGACCTCGCCCAGGCGAAGCTGCTCGCCGAGCGCGTGGCCGATCTGCCCTTCCTGCCTGCTGCGCTCGCCCGAGCTCGAGCGCACGCTCTCCGCCGCCTCGCGCATCCTGCGCTCGAGCGTCCCGTCGTCGTGACGCAGCAGCGCCTTGGCGAGCTCCGAGAGCTCCTGCCCCTGCTCTTGACGCTTGCGCAGCAGCTCCTCGAGCTGCTCGAGCAGTTTCTGGTAGTCGGCGAGCGAGCCGGCGACGGCCGCGGCCGTCTGCTCGGTGCTCTCGCGGATCGCCTCGCCGAGCGCCGAGAAGTAGAGGTCGAAGAGCTCCTCGAAGGTTGGCAGATCGGTCGCGCGCTTGACCATCGTCGCGCGCAGGACGTCCTTGACGACCTCGCGCGTCGCGACGCCCGTGCCCTCGAGGGCGTTCAGCGCGTCGAGCGATTCCGCGGGGGAGATCCGGAGCCCGTGGCGCCGAAGAAGCCCCGCGAACTCGATGATCTTCGCTTCCACGGAGGAGGCCTACACCGTCGTCAGTGCAGGACGTCCTTGTCCGCGGGGTCGGGCTGCCCCTCGGTCCGGGCGCGCGCCTTCTGGCGGGCCATGTACTCGCGCAGCTCGGTCTGCGCCTTTCGCACGTCGCCCTCGTACTTGAAGATCGTGGTCAGCGTGTCGTTGACCAGCTCCTCGCCGAGCGTCTCGACGTTGAGCAGAGCGAGCGCCCGCGCCCAGTCGAGCGTCTCGCTGATGCTCGGCGACTTCTTGAGGTCGAGCTTGCGCACCGCCTGCACGACCGCGACGACGTCCGCCGCGAGCGCCTCCGAGACCTCCGGAACCTTGAGCTTGATGATCTCGAGCTCCTGCTGCTGCGACGGGTAGTCGATGAAGAGGTGCAGGCAGCGGCGCTTGAGCGCGTCGGAGACCTCGCGGCTGTTGTTGCTGGTCAGCACGACGAGCGGCACTTGACGCGCCGTGATCGTGCCGAGCTCGGGAACGCTGACCTGGAAATCGCTCAGGATCTCGAGCAGGAAGGCCTCGAACTCGGCGTCCGACTTGTCGATCTCGTCGACCAGCAGGACGACCGGCTTCTCCGACGTGATCGCGCGCAGCAGCGGACGCGGCAGGATGAACCTCTCCGAGAAGAAAACGCCGTCCTGCGCCGAGATGCGCTCGACCGCTTCCTTGAGCGTCGTCGTGCCGGCGAGCACCTCCCCGATCTTGTCCTTCAGGATCTGGGTGTAGAGCAGCTGCTTGCCGTACTCCCACTCGTACAGCGCCTTGGCCTCGTCGAGGCCCTCGTAGCACTGCAGGCGGATCAGCTCGTGGCCGAGGCAGCGCGCCGCGACCTTGGCGAGCTCGGTCTTGCCAACGCCAGCCGGCCCTTCGACCAGGATCGGCTTGCGCATCTGGGTGGCGAGGTACACCACGGTCGCGATCGTGCGACTGCAGATGTACTTCTCGGCAGCGAATCGTTGGACGACGTCGTCGATGCTCGAAAACATGGGCGAGAGTCGGGGCGGGCCCGGATGAGTCCGGGTAACACAGCCGCCCTGCCATGGAAACTCTGAATCGAGGCGCGCGACTCCAGGCCCGTGGAAGCTTGGTCCGCGCACCGCGCCGAGACCCGTCGGGTCGCCGGCCGCCTGCCCTGCACGCTCCCCCGCGCTCGCCACGTACCCGCGACGCTTGCGCCAGCGGCCCAGGCGACTATGACGCCTGCCATGTGCACGCTCGCCGTGATGACGCGCGTCCTGCCGGGGCTGCCGCTCGTCGTGGCGGCGAACCGCGACGAGTTCTACGCCCGGCCCGCCGAGCGCCCCACCCTGCTCGCGTCCGAGCCGACGGTGATCGGCGGACGTGACCTGGTGGCCGGCGGCTCGTGGCTCGCGGTGAGCTCGCGCGAGATGGTGGTCGGGGTGCTGAACCGCCGGTCGACGCAGCCGCCCGACCCGACCCGCAAGTCGCGCGGCGAGCTCTGCGTCACGCTCGCCCGCGCCGAGTCGGTCGAGGCCGCGGCGGCGCTGCTGCGCGAAGTGCCGCCCGACGCGCACAACCCGTTCAACATCCTCGTCGCCGACCGCTCGAGCGCGATCGTCGCGCAGAACCGCAGCGAGGGAGTCGTGGTGGAGGAGCTGCCGCCCGGCACGCACCTGCTCAGCAACCTCGACCTGAACGACGGCACCTGCCCGCGCATCTCGCGCTCGGCGCAGCGCTTCCAGGCGCTCGCGACGCGCTTCATCGAGACGCGCGATCGGAGCGCGCTCGTCGCCGGGCTGCACGAGGTGCTGGGCGACCATCTGACCGCGCTCGACGACCGCGCGCCGACCGATCAGCTCTGCATCCACACCGACGCCTTCGGCACGCGCTCGTCGAGCATCCTGCTCGCCGACGACCGCGGCGGGTTCCGCTTCCTGCACTCCTCGCGCGCGCCGTGTCAGGGGAGCTACCGCCGCGTGCCACTCCCCTGGCAGGAGGAGCAGACGGCGGCCGCTCACTCGGCGTAGAGGACTTCGCGCGAGAACGTGTGGAGCGCGGAGCGCCGCCAGGCCTCCGCGGCGTCGACCGCCCAGAGGTCGAGCGGGTTGTAGTCGTCGCTCAGGACGATCGCGTCGCCGGTGACGTCGAGCGGCGGCTGGACGCGCACCTGCTCCTCGAGCCACGGCGGCACCGGGAACGGACGCGGCCCGCCGCGCAGCTCGATCGGCTCGCGCGCCGCGAGCACGATGTTGTTGCCGTAGTCGCCCGGCGGGTAGCTCGGGTAGACGACGACGTGCGGGAAGCGCGTCTCGAGCGTCCGCACCACCGAGCGCAGCGGGCGCGCGCGCTCGCCCTCGCGGTAGCCGAGGTAGTTCAGCACCACGACGCCGCGCTTGGCGAGCCGCTCGTCGAGCAGCGCCACCATCTCGCGGGTCAGCAGGTGCACCGGCAGCACCTCGCCCGCGAACGCGTCGAGGATGATGTAGTCGTAGCGGTCGTCCGTGCTGGCCAGGAACTGCCGACCGTCGGCGATCGCGACCGGCGTCCGCCGCGGATCGAACGCGAAGTACTCGCGCGCCACGTCGACGATCTTCGGGTCGATCTCGACGATCTGGCACTTGACGCCGAGCGCGTTGAACAGCGGCACCAGCACGCCGCCCCCGAGCCCGACGATCAGCGCGCGCCGTCCGTGCGGACGCGCGCGCCACGCGAGCTCGGTGAGGATCGGCGCGTACGCCGTGATCGCGACGTTGGTGCCGGCGATCGTCTGCGTCTGGATCGTGCCGTTGACGAGCATCGTGCGCGCGCCGCCGGAGTCGAGCACCTTGAGCTGCCCGAAGTGCGACTCCTCGACGTGCCGGATGCCCTCCGCCGTCGCGGTCGGGCTCGCGGCGACGAGGCCGCACGCCGCCAGCACCAGCGCGAGCATCGCGAGGTGCCGCCGCGCCGCCAGGGCCTGGTAGGCGACCGCCGGCACCACCAGGAAGAGCGCCGAGCCCAGGAACACCGAGCGTAGCCGGAAGCTCGGGATCAGGTAGAAGCCCGCGAGCAGCGTGCCGATCAGGCTGCCCGCGGTCGACAGCGCGTAGAGGCGTCCCGCGGTGCGGCCGAGGTCGGTCAGCACGTGCGTCGCGAGGCGCACCGCATACGGCGAGATCATGCCGAGCAGCGTCAGCGGAGCGCCGAGAAAGAGCACCGCCGCGCCGAGCGCGCCGCCGCGCAGACCGAGGGGCTGCGTAAAGTCCAAAATCGGCTCGCGCAGGAGCGGCAGCAGCACGATCAGCAGCGCGGCGAGCTCGAAGACCAGGAAGTACGTCGACGCCCGCGGGTAACGATCGGCGACCCGGCCGCCGATCCAGTAGCCGACCGACAGCGCGAGCAGCGTGACCGCGATGGTCGCCGACCACACGTGCAAACTCGTCCCGTAGACCGGGGCGATGAGCCGCGTGCACAGCACCTCGACGATCATCACCACGGCGCCGGAGACGAACACGCTGATGGGCAGGAGAACCCGAAGCAGCCGGTCGTCCCCCGGGAAGGAGTTGTCGCTCGCTGGTGGCATGGAACGGGTGATCCGGAGGAGCGCTCGTTATTGCCCGCGCGCGTCGGAGCGCGCAAGCCGCATCACGCGACTCAGCGACGCTTGATGCGCTGCAAGACCCGCTGCGTCGCGCCGGCGCGCGCCGCGACCATGAAGTCACGCGTCGGCGCGCCGTGCAGCAGCGCCGAGAGATCGACCGGCTGTCCGGTGCGCAGGTAGACGAGCTCTCCGCCCACGGCGTCGAGCAGCGCCTTGCCGGCCGCCACGTCCCAGACCCGCACGCGGCCGATGATCGCCGCCTCCGCGGCGCCGCGCGCGACCAGGCTCAGGTGGTACGCGGTCGAGCCGAGCGCGCGCACCTTGCCGCGCAGACGCAGCAGCGGACGCCGGTGGAACTCCGAGTACGCGAGCACGAAGCCCGTGTGCTGCGGCTCGACGCCACCCGGCGGCACCTCGACGCCGTTCCAGCGCAGCGTGCCGCCGTACGCGAGGTAGAGGTCGTCGAACGCCGGCAGGTAGACCACGCCCGCGACCGGGACGCCGCGATGGAGCAAGCCGAGCGAGACCGACCAGGTGGGCAGCCCCGCGACGTAGGCCTCGGTGCCGTCGATCGGGTCGACCGCGAGCGCCCAGCCCTCGGCCGCGTTCCCGGTCGGCGCGAGCTCCTCGCCGATCACCGCGAGGTCGGGCGCGACGCTGCCCATCTCGCTGCGGATCCAGCGCTCGATCTCGCGATCGGCCTCGGTGACGAGCGTGCCCGCGGCGCTGCGCTCCGCGGAAGCGCGGCGGAACTGCGTGAGACCGATGGCTCCGGCGCGGCGCGCGAGACGGGTCAGCGTGCGGGCGTCGAGCGGCGGCCGCGGCGGCGCTTCGCTCTTCGGCGTGCCCTCGGGCTCGCGTCGCAGCGCGCGACCGAGCGCCGCCGCGCGGCCGAGCGTCGCGAGCAGCCCGCGCCCGCGCCGTTCGCGACCGGCCGCCGTGCTGCGGCCTTCGCGACGGCCGGAGCCACGCTCACTCGTCATCGAGAGCCCCGCGCTCGAGCGCCCGCTGCGTGAACTCGTCCTCGGAGAGCCCCTGGTCGTAGCGGACGTCGAGCACCTCGACGAGCGTCCGGCTGCCAGCCGCGGGCTGGAGCATCTCCAGCCGGAACGCGGTCGGGATGCCGTTCACGTCGCGGATGTCGTCGAGGTGCAGCAGCTTCTTCGGCGCGCTCCCCTGCCCCGCCCAGAACTCCATGCGGCGCAGAACCTTGTCCGGCGTGGTGATCGCAAGCCGGATCCGCCGGTAGCCGACGTCCTTCTTCTTCGGCTCGAGCTCGATGATCGCCGCGTCGCGACCCTCGATCTGCTCGTTGCCGACGAGACGCGAGGTGGCCTCGGCCTCGGTCCACTCGAAGACGTCGGTCAGCAGCTCGAGGTCGCGGTAGCTGAAGTCGGTCCCGACGAAGCTCTCGTTCTTCGACTGCGCGGAGATCTGACGCACGCGGTTCAGCGCCGGCAGCCAGAGCCACTGCTCGGCGTCGCGGTCCTTGTGCGCGAACTGCAGGAACGAGGTGCCGCGTACCTCGGGCGGCGCGAAGAACACGGTGATCGTCTTGTCCTCGCCGCCGTCGCGCTTGAGCGTCTTCATGCGCAGCTCGCGCTGACGCTCGGTGCCGCGTCCGTCGACGATCAGGAGCTTCAGGCGCTGGGTGCGGTCGGTCCAGCGCCGGGTGGTGTCGTCGAGGTGGTTGATCTCGTCGAGCAGCGCCCGCGCCGGGTTCGCCGACGGGCTCGGGCTCGCGCCGAGCGCCGCGTCGAGGGCGCCTGCGCCGGGCGTGTCGGCGGGCTCCTGCGCGGCGGCCGCGCGCGTCAGCAAGAGGAGCGCGCCGGCGAGGAGAACGAGGAGCTTGGCGGAGGTCCCGCTCGGGGTGGTCGCGTTGGTCGAGCGCGTCATCCGAAGCAGCCTAGCAGAGAAGATGCGTCGCTCGGAGCGTCGACTTCACGTGGGTCGCGTCTGGTACCAGCGCAGCCCGCGCCCGACGTACTGCACGCCGGCGATCGCCGTGGCTCCCGCAGCCGCGATGAAGATCGCCTCGGTCGGGATCGCGCCCCGCACCTCGGGGTACGTGAGCACGAGCAGCACCCCGGCGAGACCGGTCAGGGTCAGGAAGGTCGCGAGCTTGCCGACCAGGGTCGGGCGCACCTCGAGCCGCTCCCCGGTGAGGAAGAACAGGATCGCGTAGCCCGTCAAGCATGCGATGTCGCGCGTCAGGATGATGGTCAGCGCCCAGCGCGGGATCATCCCCATCCAGGTGAGCTTGATCAGCAGGCTCAGCACGAGCCCCTTGTCGGCCAGCGGGTCGAGGTAGGAGCCGAGATCGGTGCGCGTGTTGGTCATGCGCGCGATCCCGCCGTCGAGACCGTCGGTGATCCCGGCCGCGACGAACAGCGCGAACGCGAGCCCGTAGCTCCCCTCGTCGAGCGAGATCAGGATCGCCGGGATCGCGACGATGCGCAGCAGGGTCAGGGTGTTCGGAATGTTGAGCATCGCTGGCTGGGGCCCCGCGCTGCGTCAGGCGGGCTCGGCGAGCGCCTTGCGGATCTGCCCCGCGAGCTTCGGCGTCACGAGCGCGGTCACGAAGGTCGCGTCGCCGTCCAGGCGCGAGTCGAGCACGGCGCCGTACCGGTGCAGCCGTGCGAGCACCTCACCGCGGTCGAGCGGCACGCGGAACTCGGTCTTGGTGGTGCGCGCGTCGAGGATGCCGTCGATCTTCTCGCGCAGCTCGTCGATGCCGTCGCCGGTCGCCGCCGACACGGCGACGCCGCCCTCGCGCTGCGCCTCGAGCTCGATCGCCCGCCGCGCCTCGTCGTTCAGGCGGTCGATCTTGTTGAGCACCAGGATCACCGGCCGCTCGTCCGCCTCGATCTCCTTCAGCACGTCCTTGACCACGGCGATGTGGCGCGCGCGCGCCTCGTTCGACGCGTCGACGACGTGCAGCAGCAGGTCGGCGGTCCGCACCTCCTCGAGCGTGCTCTTGAACGCCTCGACGAGCTGGTGCGGCAGCTTGTGGATGAAGCCGACGGTGTCCGACAGCAGCGCCACCCCGCTGCGCGGCAGCTTGATGCGACGCACGGTGGGATCGAGCGTCGCGAACAGCATGTCGTCGATCAGCACGTCCGCGCCGGTGAGCCGCCGCATCAGGGTCGACTTGCCGGCGTTGGTGTAGCCGACGAGCGCGATGGTCGGGAACGGCACCTGCGCGCGCTCCTCGCGGTGCAGGCGGCGCGTGCGCGCGACCTCGACCAGACGACGGCGCAGCATCGCGATGCGGTCGCGGATCCGCCGTCGGTCGACCTCGAGCTGCGTCTCACCGGGGCCGCGCATGCCGACGCCGGCCTTGAGACGCGACAGGTGCGTCCAGTGGCCGGTGAGGCGCGGCAGCAGATACTCGAGCTGCGCGAGCTCGACCTGCAGCTTGCCCTCGAGCGTGTGCGCGCGCTGCGCGAAGATGTCGAGGATGAGCTGGCTGCGGTCGAGCACCTTGACGGTCGGCTCGCCGCCCGGCCCGAGGCCGATGGCGCGCTCGAGGTTGCGCTGCTGCGCCGGCGAGAGCGGGTCGTCGAACACCACCACGCCGGCCTCGAGCTCCTGCACGAGGTTCTTGATCTCCTCGACCTTGCCCTTGCCGACGTAGGTGCGGACGTCGGGCACGGCGCGGCGCTGCCACGTCCGGCCGACGACCTCGACCCCGGCGGTGCGGCAGAGCTGCGCGAGCTCCTCGAGCGACTCCTCGACGCTCGGACCGCCGTCGTGGCGCGCGCTCGTCAGCTCGGTGCCGACCAGCAGCGCCCGCTCGTCGGCGCGCCGCACCTCGTGCGTGCGCCGACGACTCATCGCGCCCCTCCCAGGGTCACTAGATGAATCGCGCCTCCACCCCTTCGATGCGCTCGGCGAGCGCCGCGATCAGCTCGTGCGTCGTGGCGACACCGTGCTTCTCGAGCGCGATGCGGGTCTCGTACTCCTCGCGCACGACGTGCACGTACGCGGGACACGGACCCGGGTAGCGCGTCAGCGTCTGCCGCAGGCGCTCCACCGCCTCGCGCGTCACGCGGCGCGCATCGAGCGAGATCTGCAGCTCGCGGATGGCTCTCGCACGCGCCTCCTCGAGCCGCGTCAGCTCGTCGGCGATGATCTGTCGCCGCTCTTCGCTCACGTCCAGTCGTCCGCTCACGCATACCGGCTCGCTTCCGGTGATCAGCGGCTCGAACTTCCGGAAGGCGTCGGGCCACGCGATCACCTCCACGATACCGTGCTTGTCCTCGAGGAAGAAAGTCGCGTAGCGGTCGCCCTTGCGACTATTCTTCAATCGTAGACCCTGGATGACGCCGGCGAGCGTGACCTTCTGCTGGTTCGGCAGGTTGCGCAGGTCGACCGTCCGGCAGGTGACGAGCTTCGCGAGCTGGCGCTCGTAGCGGTCGAGCGGGTGCGCGGTGATGAAGAAGCCGAGCGTCTCCTTCTCGGCGGCGAGCAGCTCCTGCGGCGACCAGTTGCTGACGCGCGGGAAGTTGAAGCGCTCGGGCTCGCCGTTGCGCAGGCCGCTGAACAGGCTGTGCTGGTCGAGGTTCAGCACCGCGTTGTTCGCCCAGCGCATGACGTCGTCGAGGCCCGCGAGCAGGCTCGCGCGATCGACGCCCGACGAGTCGAAGGCGCCGCACTTGATCAGGCTCTCGAGCACGCGCCGGTTGACGTGCGCCGAGCGCACGCGGCGCACCAGGTCGTCGAGCCCGAGGAACGGCCCGTCCGCGTCGCGCGACGCGAGGATCGCCTCGATCGCCTTCGCGCCCACGCCCTTGATGGCGCCGAGCCCGAAGCGGATCTTGCCCTCGACGACCGTGAAGTCCTCGCGGCTCTCGTTGATGTCCGGCGGCAGCACCGGGATCTTCCGCTCGCGCGCCTCGGCGATGTTCTTGTGCGTGCGGTCGGCGTCGTCCATTTCGAGGGTCATCAGCGCCGCGATGAACTCCTCGGGGTAGTGCGCCTTCAGGTACGCGGTCTGGAACGACACCAGCGCGTACGCGGCCGCGTGCGACTTGTTGAAGCCATAGCCCGCGAAGGTCTCCATCTGGTCGAAGATGTCGCCCGCGAGCTTCTCGCTGATTCCGTTCTTGACCGCGCCCTCGACGAAGCGCGAGCGCTCACGCGCCATCTCCTCGGGCTTCTTCTTGCCCATGGCGCGGCGCAGGTTGTCTGCGTCGCCGAGCGAGTAGCCGGCGAGCACCTGCGCCGCCTGCATCACCTGCTCCTGGTAGACCATGATGCCGTAGGTCTCTTTCAGGATCGGCTCGAGCAGCGGGTGCAGGTAGGTGATCTCCTCCTTGCCGTGCTTGCGCAGCACGAACGAGTCGACCATGCCGGAGTCGAGCGGTCCGGGACGGAACAGCGCGTTGATCGCGACGATGTCCTCGAAGCAGGTCGGCTTGACGCGCGTCACGAGGTCGCGCATGCCGCTCGATTCCATCTGGAACACGCCGACCGTCTCGCCGCGCGACAGCAGGCGGTAGGTCTTCTTGTCGTCGAGCGGCAGCGCCGAGACGTCGACCTCGATGCCACGGTTCGCCTTGATGCGGTTCACCGTGTTCTGGATCAGCGTCAGGTTCTTGAGCCCGAGGAAGTCGAACTTGATGAGGCCGATCTTCTCGATGTCGGTGCCCGAGAACTGCGTGAGGACGTTGCCGTCCTTGTCGACGCACAGCGGCACCGACTCGACCAGCGGCTTCGACGCGATCACGATGCCGGCCGCGTGCTTCGAGTGGTGGCGCATCAAGCCTTCGAGCTTGAGCGCGTAGGCGAAGAGCTTCTGCTCGCGCTCGCCCTTGTCGCGCACCTCGCGCAGCTTGGGCTCCATCTCGAGCGCCTTCGCGAGCGCGTACTCCTTGCCTTGGCGCGGCGCCGGGTAGAGCTTCGCGAGCCGGTCGGTGTCGCCGAAGCTGAACTCGAGCACGCGGCCGACGTCCTTCAGCGCCGCCTTCCCCTTGAGCGTTCCGAAGGTGATGATCTGCGCGACGCGGTCTTCGCCGTACTTCTCGCGGACGTACTGGATCACCTCGTCGCGCCGCTCGAAGCAGAAGTCGACGTCG
This sequence comes from Candidatus Binatia bacterium, assembly GCA_036563615.1. Lineage (NCBI taxonomy): Bacteria > Candidatus Binatota > Binatia (SeqCode) > Binatia bacterium. The sequence continues at coordinate 2,745 of DATCMB010000010.1, read as the reverse complement.
ATGTCGGGCATCGACTTGCGCTCGGGGTTCAGGAAGCGCTCGAACAGCAGCCCGTGCGCGAGGGGATCGAGGTCGGTGATCTCCATCACCCAGGCGACGAGGCTACCCGCCGCCGAGCCGCGCCCCGGTCCGACCGGGATGCCGCGGCGCTTCGCCCAGGTGATGAAGTCCGAGACGATCAGGAAGTAGCCGGCGAAGCCCATCCGCTTGATGACGTCGAGCTCCGTCTCGAGGCGCTCGACGTAGCGCGGGACGTCGGCGTCGGTGAACTTCTTGTTCTGCGCGCGGATCGCGGCGAGACGCCGCTCGAGCCCGGCGCGCGCCGCGCGCTCGAGCGCGGCCTCGAGCGTGTCGCCCTCCTCGACCGTGTACTCCGGGAACTGGTACTGCCCGAAGCTCATCTTGAAGTCGCAGCGCTTCGCGAGGTCGACCGTGTTGTCGATCGCCTCGGGGAACTCCGCGAAGGCCGCGCGCATCTCCTCGGGGCTCTTCACGTAGAGCTGGTCGGTGCCGAACTTCCAGCGCTTCGGATCCGACAGCGTCTTGCCGGTCTGGATGCAGAGCAGGACCTCGTGCGCCTCCGCGTCGTCGCGGTGCAGGTAGTGGCAGTCGTTGGTCGCGATCAGCGGCAGGCCGAGGTGCTTGGCGAGCGCGACCAGCTCGCGGTTCGCCGCTTCCTGCTCCGGCAGGTGGTTGTCCTGGATCTCGATGTAGTAGCGGTCGCCCGAGAAGATCTGCGCGAACTCGGACGCGACCTCGCGCGCGCGCACCAGATCCGAGCGCGCGATCGCCTGGTTGATCTCGCTCGCGAGGCAGCCCGAGAGGCAGAACAGCCCCTCGTTCAGCTCGCGCAGCAGCTCCTTGTCGATGCGCGGCTTGTAGTAGAACCCTTCCTTGTAGCCGGCGGTCACCAGGCGGCAGAGGTTGCGGTAGCCCTTCTCGTTCTGCGCGAGCAGGATCAGGTGGTAGTTGCCGCCGGCTTCGGGATCGTCGGCGCGCGCCGAGCTCTTGTCGAAGCGGCTCTTCGGCGCGACGTACACCTCGCAGCCGATGATCGGCTGCACGCCGACCTCCGCGGCCTTGGTGTAGAACTGCACCGCGCCGAACATGTTGCCGTGGTCGGTCATCGCGACCGCCGGCATGCCGAGCTTGGCGATGGTCGGAAGCAGCTCGCCGATCTTGTTGGCGCCGTCGAGCAGCGAGTACTGCGTGTGCAGGTGCAGGTGCACGAAACCCATTCATCCCTCCGAAGGGGCAGCCGCCCCCTCGCCCCGCCGGGCCGATCCCGACGAGGCCCCACTCCTCGCGCTCGCCTTTCCCGGCCGCGCGCTGCGCGTGCCGAGACCCACGCGGACGCGTCTGATGCGGGCATGATACTGGGGTGCAATGGTGGGGGCAACGCAACGTAGCGTTCGGTGGGGCATTGAGCGCCGGCTCGTGTTCATCGAGTTCCGGTTGTTCTGGGAAGGCCATGTCAACCGCGGCGACCTGATGGCCGCCTTCGGGATCTCGATCAACCAGGCCTCTGCCGACCTGAACCGCTACCTCGGCATGGCGCCGGGCAACATGGTCTACGACAAGAGCGCCCGCGCCTACGTCCGGGGCGACCGCTTCCAGCCCCTGTTCCTAAAACCGGACCCGGCGAGCTACCTGTCCCAGCTGCGGTCGATCTCCGACGGCATCGCCGCGCAGGAGGAAACCTGGATCGGCCAGTTGCCGGCCTTCGACACAGTCCCCAGTCCCGTTCGCGGCATCGACGCCCACACGTTGCGCAACGTCATCGAAGCAATCCGGTACCAGGCAGGCGCTTGAGGCCGAGTACCAGTCCCTTTCCAGCCCCGCCCCCGCGCTGGCGCTGGATCGCGCCCCATGCGATCGCGTTCGACGGCTTCCGCTGGCATGCCCGGGCGTACTGCTTCACCGACGGCTGCTTCAAGGACTTCCTGCTGGCGCGCATCCTTGGCATCCGGGACAGCCGCCCCAGTGACGCGGACCCCAGCCAGGATGCCGACTGGCACACGCACATCACGCTGGAAATCGGCCCGCACCCGGGGCTGTCGGATGCGCAGAAGAAGGTCATCGCACTGGACTATGGCATGCGCAACGGCAAGGCCAGCATCACTGTCCGCAAGGCCATGCTCTACTACGCGATCAAACGTCTCGGCCTAGACGCTGACCCGTCCACCCGGAGCCCGGCGGACCAGCAGATCGTGCTGTTGAACAGGGAGGTGCTCGATGGCGTCGCCTGATGTCATCTCCCTGACCCCGCACCACGCCAAGTACTATGCCCATGACCTGACCCGTCGGGCGGCCTCGGGCATGGATCGCCTCTCGATGGCACTCTTTGATGCCTCGGTGGATCTCAACCCCCACCAGATCGAGGCGGCGCTGTTCGCGCTCCAGAACCCCCTCTCCAAGGGGGTGATCCTCGCCGACGAAGTCGGCCTCGGGAAAACCATCGAGGCCGGCATCGTACTGTGCCAGTCCTGGGCCGAGCGCCGGCGCCGGCTCCTGATCCTTTGCCCCGCGTCGCTGCGCAAGCAATGGGCGCTGGAGCTGCAGGAAAAGTTCAACCTGCCCGCGGTCGTCCTGGACGCCAGGGCATACAGGCAGGCCCGCCGGGAAGCCCGCAATCCGCTGGACCAGGGCGCCATCCTGATCCTGTCCTACAACTTCGCCCATTCGATCCGGGACGAACTGCGGGCCATCCGGTGGGACCTCGTCGTCATCGATGAGGCGCACAAG
>DATCMB010000009.1 GCA_036563615.1 Candidatus Binatia bacterium | reverse complement strand
GTGCTGCGCAGCCCCGGCACGCCCGCCGCGGGTCTGGTGCTGCTCGCCGCGTACCGCGTGACCGGCGAGCCACGGCTGCTCGACGCTGCGCGCCGCGCCGGCGACCTCTTGGTCGCGACCCAGCTGTCGTCGGGCGGCTGGGCGTCGGAGATGCCGGTGCACGGCAAGCGCCTCGCGTGGTGGTTCCGGCTGCTGAACCGCTGGACGGCGCTCGACGACGACGTCACCTCGGGCGCGGCGCGCTTCCTCGCGGAGCTCTACGACGCGACCGGCGAGCGCTCGTACCGCGACGCCGCCGAGCGCGCCTTCGACCTGCTGCTCGCCGCGCAGCTTCCGGAGGGCGGCTGGCCGCTCACCTGGCGCGTGCCGCGCTTCCTGCGCTTCGTGTCGCCGAGCTTCGAGGACCTGCCGAGCACCAACGACGCCGCGACATCCGGTCCGATCGAGGCGCTGCTCGTCGGCGCGCGCGTGCTCGGCCGACCGGACCTGCTCGCCGCGGCGGAGCGCGGCGGCGCGTGGCTGCTGCGCGTGCAGGGCGCGCGACCGCAGGCCGCGTGGGCGCAGCAGTACGAGGCCGACGGCCGCCCCGCTCCGGGACGCCGCTTCGAGCCGCCGGGCTACGCCGCGTGGGAGTCGCGCGAGATGCTCGACGCGCTCCTCGCGCTCGCGCGCGCGACCGGCGACCGGCGCTGGTGCGCCGCCGTGCCGGACGCCGTCGGCTGGTTCGTGCGCTCGGCGATCGCGCCGGGCTGCTGGGCGCGGCTCTACGCGCCGGGCGACAACCGTCCGCTGTTCGTCGCGCGCGACGGCGAGCTGGTCGACGACCCGGCGCGCGCGAAGCGCCCGTACAAGTGGACCGGCGACTTCGGCATCCCGGGGCTGCTCGCCTCGCTCGGCCTCGACGCGAGCGGCGCGCCGCTCGTCCCCGGCGAGCCGCTGCCGCCGCGGCGCATTCCGGGCGACGCCGGCGCCTGCCCGCAGACCGTGCCCGCGACGCTCACCGAGCGCGACGCGCCGCCGAACCCGCGCGCCCGCATCGCGCGCGCCGCGGCGCTGCTCGCCGAGCACGAGCCGCTCGACAACCCCTGTCGCGCGCCCTTCTAGGGCAGCGACCCGGCGACGCAGATGAAGCCGATCCCGGCCTCCTGGAGGCACACGAGGTTCCCGCAGCAGAACGGCTCCGCGCCGGGGTCGCACTGGGCCCCGGCCGGCAGGCAGATCGGGATCGGCGTGGGCGTCGGCGTCGGGCTCGCGCTCGGCGTCGGGCTCGGCGTTCCGTCGGGCGTCGGCGTCGCGGCCGTCGTGGTCGGCGTCGGCGTTGCGGTCGGCGTCGGACTCGGCTCCGGAGTCGGCGTCGGCGTCTCGTCGGGCGTCGGCGTCGGGGTCGGCGCGCCGGGCGGCGCCATGCAGAAGCCGCACTGCTGAGTCTCGGTGTCGCAGCCGTCCGCCGCGACGCAGACGCCCGGACACGACACCTCGCCACCGAGCGTCAAGCACGAGCCGCGCGGATCGTTGACGCAGCAGCGGTCGCCGGAGCACGGCAGCTGCATCGGGCCACCGCAGCCCTGCGTCGGCAGCTCCTCGCCGGCGCCGATCGCGTAGCAGACGCACTCGTCGACGAAGGCGTTGAACGGCATGCAGATGCCGCGCGCCGTCGCGTCGCCGACCGGGTAGTCGCACTCGGTGCCGCACTGCTCGGACGCGCTCGTGCAGCCGATGCACGAGGTCGGCACCTCCTCGACGAGGCAGGCGCAGCCGAAGTCCTCGACGTCGACCACGCGACCCTGCACGTTCTCGCAGGAGCCGAGCTGCGGCACGAAGCAGACCGCGTCCTCGGGGCACGCGCCCGCCGGACGCGCGGTCGCGCCCTGCCCGCTCGACTCCGTGCCGTTCTCGCCCTCGAGGACGAACTCGCTCGAGGCGATCGACGGCGGATCCGACGTGCGGCCGATCACCAGGATCTCCGGATCCGACTGCGGCGCCGCGGGCAGGCCCTCGGGCGGCAGGAAGAAGCTCGCCTGCAGCGCGACGTCGTCGTTGATCAGCGTCCAGCCGGTCTGCGCGCACTCGGCGGCGGTCGTCGCGCACGCCGACGCGCCCTGGCAGCTGAAGCGCATGATGCTCGTCGGGTCGGAGAGCGTGCCCGTCGAGTCCTCGCGCTCGGTGCAGTAGACGAACGCCGGCGGCGAGCCGTCGGCCTGGTAGACGTTGCCGGTCACCGACAAGAACCTACGCCCGAGGCCGCCCTCGGAGAGGATCACCGGCTCGAGGCTGTAGGAGATCGCCCAGCGCTCGCTGCCGACGTCCTTGCTGACGAGGTAGTTCATGCGGTCCGCCGACAGCGTCGCGCCGCGCGGGTTCGCCTGCGCCCAGGCGCTGCGCGGACGCGCGAGCTGCGCGCCGCGCGTCACCGCGAAGCGCCGCGCCTCGGCGAGCGCCGCCGACAGACGCGCGATCAGGTCGTCGAGGAAGGCGTCGGCCTCGTCCGAGTGAACGCCTCCCGCCGCCGAGCCGTTGCCGTCCGGCGGCAGGAAGAAGCTCGCCGGCACGCGAACGTCGTCGTCGATCAGCGTCCAGCCGGTGCGCGCGCACTCCTCGGCGGTGGTGGTGCAGGCGTCGCCGCCGCTGCACGACAGGCGGAAGACGCTTTCCGGATCCTCGAGCGAGCCGGTCGAGTCCGCACGCACGAAGCAGGTGACGAAGCTCGCGGGCCCGCCGTCGCTGCGGAAGATGTTGCCCGTGATGTTGGTGATGGCGCGGACGCTGCGAGCGTAGAGATTGAGATTGATGGTCCAGCGCTCGGGACCGAGGTCCTTGTTGACCAGGTAGCTGCGGAAGTCCGGCGACAGCGTCGAGCCGGCATCCTGACCCAGCGCCGGCTGCGCCGACGTCACGAGCGCGACCATGGCGGCGAGCGACGCCGCGGCGAACCACGACCGACCAGGCATGACCCACCTCCCATCGGGGCACGCGGGCGGAGGTCCGCCCCACCCCACGTGCCCTCCGCTTAGGTCAGTCCGTCAAGAACGTCAATCGCCGCTGAAGCAGGAGCCGTTGCCGACCGTGCACACGCCCGGGCACTCGACGAGGCCGCCCAGCGTGTCGCACGAGCCGCGCGGGTCGGTCGCGCAGCAACCGCCGTCCGGGCAGACGGCGTGCAGCACGCCGCCGCAGCCCTGCACCGTCTGCTGCTGGCCCGCGCCGACCGCGAAGCAGGCGCACTCCTCGCTCTCGTAGTCGAATGGCAGACACGTGCCGCGCGCGGTGGCGTTGCCCGCCTGGAACTCGCAGGCGGCGCCGCACTGACCGGTCGCGCCACCGCCGCAGCCGATGCACGACGGCGACGGATCGGTGATCTGGCAGCCGCAGCCGAAGCCCTCGACGTTCACCACGACGCCCTCGACGTCCGTGCACGAGCCGAGCGTCGCGACCGAGCACACCACGCCCTCGGGGCAGGCGCCGGCCGGTCCGTCCGCGGCGATGCTCTGCGCCGTCGAAAATTCCTGCACGACGATCGACGGCGGATCCGACGTCCGGCCGATGACCAGGATCTCGGGATCGGACTGCGGCGTCGCGGGCAGGCCCTCGGGCGGCAGGAAGAAGCTCGCCTGCAGCGCGACGTTCTCGTTGATCAGCGTCCAGCCGGTCTGCGCGCACTCGGCGGCGGTGGTCTCGCACGCGCTCGCGCCCGAGCAGGCGAAGCGGAACTCGCTCGTCGGGTCCTCGAGCGTGCCGCCCGAGCCCTCGTTGATCACGCAGTAGACGAAGCTCGGCGGGCTGCCGTCGGACTGGTAGACGTTGCCGGTCACGCTCAGCACGCGATTCACCACCAGACCGTCCTCGCTGAGCGTCGGCTCGAGGCTGAACGAGATCGACCAGCGCTCGCTGCCGACGTCCTTGGTGACCAGGTAGTTCAGCCGGTCGGGGGTGAGCGTCGCGCCGCGCGCGGCGCCGGCCTGGGCGAACGCGGCCTGCGGCCGCAGGAAGGCGAAGTCGTAGTCGCGCTGCGCGACGACCCAGCGCCGGAAGTCGTCGAGCGCTTCGCGCGCGTAGGCGACGAGACGCTCGATCACCCCGACCTCGGCCGCCGGCGCGCGCGGCGGCGACCATCCCGCCGCGCCGAGGGCGGCGCGCGCGACGCCGTCCGAAGGCGGCAGCGTGCCGAGGCCGTCCGGCGGCAGGAAGAAGCTCGCCGGCACCGGTACGTCGTCGGAGATCAGCACCCAGCTCTGGCGAGCGCAGTCCTCCGCGGTCGTCGCGCACGCGTCGGTGCCGCTGCACGAGAAGCGGAAGATGCTGTCGGGGTCGGTGAGCGTGCCGGTCGAGTCGGCGCGCACGAGACACGAGACGAAACTCGCCGGACCGCCGTCGCTGCGGAAGATGTTGCCGGTGACGTTGATGACGTCGTTCGGGTCCTGCGAGAAGAGGTTCAGGTTGATCGTCCAGCGCTCGGCGCCGAGGTCCTTGTTGACGAGGTAGCTCTGCAGGTCGGGCGACAGCGTCGATCCCGACGGCGTCTGCGCGAGCGCACCCGCAGCCCCGCCCAGCACGACGAGGGCGAGCGTCAAGCAACCAGCGACCATGCGACCTGGCGACATGGGGAGTCCTCCTCTTGCGCGAGGCGACGGTCGCGGCGCAGGCGAGCCGTCCGGCCATCGCGTGCGTCGGGCGCAGACTAGAGCAGCGCTCGAAGGTTGACGCAACGTGGACCGGACGGCGTGATCGCGCTAGCTGCGCTCGCTCGGGACGCAGAGGGTGCGCTGTGCGTTGCGCACCTCGATGGTCAGCGCGCCGAGCTCGCTCGTGAGCTCGATCGTGCCCGGCGGACGGAACGCGGGCTGACCGGGCACCTGGCTCAGCTTGTAGCAGGCGAGGTACGGAAGCCCCGTTCGTCGAGCGTGACGTCGTCGGCGTCGTCGCCGGCGAGGTGCGCCTCCGCCTGCACGCAGAGCGTCTGCTGACCCGCGCCAGGGCGGAAGCGGACGGTCTGCTCGCCGAAGCGGTTGCGGATCGTCAGGTCGGGAGGCGTGACCGGCCGCTCGTCCGAGAGCGGGCGCAGCGCGTAGCACGCGAGCTGCGTCGGATCCTCAACCGGGGCGTCGTCGATCGACGCCGGGTTGCAGAGCTGCCGCTCGCGCCCGACGTCGCCGACGAGCACGTCGAACTCGTCCTCGATGCGGACGCCGGGGATCTTCGTGAAGCGTGGCGTGCCGGTCTTGGTGCGCACGACGTAGCACTTGTGGTCGCCGACCGGGCCGACCGGCTCGCCGCCTGCGACCACCTCGACGCCGATCGAGGCGCTCGACTCGAGAGGTCCGACGTGCCGGCGAAGCGCGCGTGCAGCGTCTTCGTGCCGGCGAAGCCCGCGTTCACCAGGAAGAGCGGATTGCCCTCGGTACGGAGGTGGATCGCGCGGGCGAGCTCGCGCAGCGGGGCCTGCGCCTCGGGCAGCCCCGGCAGGCGCACCATTAAATTAAATAGGAAGCGACGTCGTCCTCGCCGAGGAACGGGAGCGGCAGCTCGCTCGATGCACTGCCCCGACGCGATCCGCACGTCGCGACGCTTCCCGACCGCGCGCAGGAAGGCCTCGACCAGCGTCGTCTTGCCGATCCCGGGCTCGCCGGTGACGAACACGATCTGCCGCGCGCCCCCGAGCGCGTCTTCGAGATGTCGGTGGAACGTCGCGAGCTCCGCGCGGCGTCCGACGAGCGCGCCGCCCTCGTGGCGCTCGCCGCGGCGTCGCTCGCCTTCGCCTTCGGTCGCGATCGCGACGGGGGCGATCCAGGGGTAGCCGCGTTGCGGGATCGTCTGCACGAAGCGCGGCGCGTGCCGGCTCTCGCGCAGTGCTTGACGGATCTCCCAGACGTACACCTTGAGCACGCCCGACGTGACGCGGAGGCCCGGCCACAGCGCCGCGCGCAGATCCTCGTGCGTGCAGACCTCGCCCGCGTGCTCGACCAGGTAGCGCAGCACCGCCGCCGCCTTGGGGCGCAGCCGCCGCACCCGTCCTCCCGAGGTCAGCGTCCCCGTTCTCGCGCCGAGCTCGAAGGGAGGAAGCCCGAGCACCGGATCCGGCATGGGGCGAGGCGGCGAACGTACTGCGATCGTCGAACGGCGGTCAATGCAAAGTTCGCGACCTTCGCGATCGCACCGCGCGCGACGCACGAGCGACAGCCGGTACGCACGTCCCCGGACGCGTAGGCGCGCCGCGCGCTTTCCAATCCGCGATGCAGCGGATAAGCAGCCCGCCATGAAGCTCGGACTGATGGTCGGCTACTGGATGTTCGGACCGCAGGATCCCACGGCGCTCGCGCAGGAGGCGGAGCGGCTCGGCTACGACTCGGTGTGGACGGCCGAGGCCTACGGCTCGGACGCGATCACGCCGCTCGCCTGGATCGGCGCGCGCACCTCGAAGATCAAGCTCGGCACCGGCATCCTGCAGATCTCGGCGCGCACGCCGGCCTGCGTCGCGATGACCGTGATGACGCTCGACCATCTGACCGGCGGCCGGGTGATCCTCGGCCTCGGCGTGTCCGGGCCGCAGGTCGTCGAGGGCTGGTACGGGCAGCCGTTCCCGAAGCCGCTCGGGCGCACGCGCGAGTTCATCACACTGCTGCGCACGATGCTGCGCCGTGAAGGTCCGGTGACCTTCAAGGGCAAGCACTACCAGCTGCCGTACGAGGGCGGCACCGGGCTCGGCAAGCCGCTCAAGCTGATCACCAAGCCGCTGCGCAGCCACGTGCCGATCTACCTCGGCGCCGAGGGACCGAAGAACATCGCGCTCGCGGCCGAGCTCTGCGACGGCTGGCTGCCGCTCTACTACACGCCGTTCCGCCCCGAGGTGTACGCCGACCCGCTCGCCACCGCGAAGCCGGGCTTCGAGATCGCGTGCCCCGTCACCATCAACGTGCACGACGACGTCAAGCAAGCGCTGCTGCCCGTCAAGTACATGCTCGCGTTCTACATCGGCGGCATGGGCGCGAAGGAGAAGAACTTCCACGCCAACCTCGTGCGCCGCATGGGCTACGAGGAGGCGGCGGACAAGATCCAGGAGCTGTTCTTCGCCGGCAAGCGCGACGAGGCCGCCGCTGCGGTGCCCGACGAGTTCGCCGACGAGATCTCGCTGGTCGGCCCGAAGGAGCGCATCCGCGAGCGCCTGCAGGTGTGGAAGAAGAGTCCGGTGACGACGATCCTCGCCGCGACGTCGGACATCAACGCGCTGCGCGTGCTCGCCGAAGCGGCCGCCTGACGCGGACGAGCGCGGCCCGACGGCCGGGCGCCGTGCTCGACGCGCGTCGCGCAGGGCGCGGCGCGGCCGACGTGCGCCGCCCGCGCCGCCGGGGAGCGAGCGCTCCCCGGCGATTCGCTACTTGATGCAGCCCTGGTTGCTCGTGCCGAAGGTGTCGTTGCGCCAGCGGGTGCCGCCGCAGTCCGCGGCGTCGTCGACCAGATCTCGCTCGGCGTCGCCGAGCGCCGTCGAACGGGCCACGGCGGTCGCGCGCGCCGAGGACGACACCCGGATGCCTCGAGCGCAGCCTTCCGCGCGGCTCTGCAGCACCCGGTTCCGTTCGCCCTGCACGAGAAAGCCGTCGCGGAGCGCATCCTTCGCGGTGCAGCGCTGCACGACCGCCCAGGGCGCGGTTCTGCCGCAGCAGCGCCTTGTCCCGATCACCCGGAAGCCCGTGAACTCGAAGCCGCTCGCGGCGTTCCGCTCGAGGCGGCTTTTCTCGTCGATCTCGAAGCCGCCCTGGTTGCCGGTCGCGAGGTTGCCCAGCAGGACGTTCGCCTCGTGCCGCGCACGACGAAGGCCGTCCGACCGCCGAGCATGACCGAAACGTCCTGCACGCGGTTGCGGTCGCTCTCGACGCTGACGCCGTCGCTCGCCGTGAAGAGCACCGACACGCCCTCGACCACGTGGCGACCGGTGCCGAGCAGCTGCAGGCCGACCCGGCAGCCGCGCACGGTGCCGTTGCGCAGCACCGCGCGCGCCGTCGAGCTTCACGCCCGTGGCCGTGACGACGCCGTTGCCGTTGCGATCGACGCAGTCGATCGTGAGCCGTTCAGATCGACCACCGCGGGGCCGTTCACCACGAGCTCGGCCTCCTGGTCGTCGCAACTCAGGTTGCCCTGCAGGACGACGTGCGCGCCCTTCGCGACCACGTCGCCGCAGCGCAGCTGCGCCGCCGCGGGCGGCGCCCCGAGGAGCGTCGCCGCCAGGAGCCAGGCGCCCGACCAAAGGACGAAAGCCTTCGTTCTCACGATCCTTCTCCCCCCTTCGTCCGGCTCGTGCCGTTTCGACGGGAAGGGCGTGAGACGGAGCCTCACGTCGTGGGGCTCGCCGTGCGGAGCGCTCAGCCCCCGACGACCCAGCTCGCGACGCCGCCCGCGAGGATCAGGAACACCGGGTTGATGTGGCGCACGAGCAGGATCACGGTCACCACGACGGCGATCACGGCCGTGGTCGGCCCCGCGATCACCGCCTTCGCCAGCACCCAGGTGCCGGCGAGCATCAGGCCGATCGTGAGCGGCGCGAGCCCGCGCTGCAGCGCGACCTTCCAGGGCGAGTCCGCGAAGCGATCCCACACACGCCCGGTGGCGAACATCACCACCCCCGCGGGCAGGAAGAAGCCGACGAGCGCCGCGAGCGCGCCCGGCAAGCCGGCGACGCGGTAGCCGATCACCGACACCATCAGCATGTTCGGCCCGGGCGCGAGCTGGCCGAGGCTGTAGATCTGGCCGAACTGCTCGGCGCTGAGCCAGTGGTGCGAGGTCACGGTCAGCGCTTTCATCTCGGGCAGCACCGCGGTGCCGCCGCCGACCGCCATCAGCGACAGCGCGCCGAACACCCAGAGGATCGTCAGCAGCGTCATCGCGGGCTCTCGTCGGGTGCGCTCGCCGCGCCGGCGCCGCTCGTGCCGCCCGCAGCGCCCGCCGCGCCACTCGTGCCGTCCGCGGCGCCCGGGCCGCCGCTCGTCGCGCCCGGCTCGCTCGCCGCGCCAGCGCCGCGGCGCGGCCGGTAGAGCCACACGCCGAGCGGACCGATCGTCAGCAGCGCGATCGGCAGCGGCACGCGCAGAACGCCGATCACGACGAAGGTCAGCACGATCAGCGACAGGTCGAGCGGCTTCACGAGCTGCTTGCGGCCGATCTGCAGCGTGGTCGCGAGCGTCAAGCCGACCGCCGCCGCGCCGACGCCGCCCAGCACCAGCGCGACGTCGGGCAGATGATGATGCCCCGCGTACAGCACGCCGAGCAGCAGCACGATCACCGAGCCCGGCAGCATCATGCCGAGGCAGGCGACCAGCGCGCCCGGCACGCCGCGCAGACGCTCGCCGACGTAGACGCTCATGTTGGTCGCGTTGAGACCGGGAAGCGTCTGCGCGAGCTCGAGCCCGGAGAGGAAGGTCTCGTCGTCGAGCCAGCGCTCGCGCACCACCAGTGCTTGACGCAGGTAGGCGACGACGCCGCCGCCGAAGCTGGTCGCGCCGAGCACCAGGAAGACGCGGAACAGCCGCCACAGCGAGGGGCACTCGCCGACCGCCGGCGCGGGCGCCGCTTGCGCCGCGAGCGAGCCGTCGCCCTGCGTCGCCGCGGCCTTCGCGGCGCGGGTCTCCTCGGCGCCGCCCGGACCCTCGTGCGCCTCGGGCCGGCGCAGCAGCTCATTCCTCATGGTCGATCTTCTTGCCGGACAGCGCGTAGGCGAGCGCCGTCTTGGTGCTGCCGAGGTCGACCCAGGCGCCGGTCTCGCGCTGCAGCAGGCGGTAGAAGCGCTCCGAGCGGTGCTTCGGGCGCGGGTGCATGCGCCCGTAGTGCTTGAACGCGGTCTCGAACGCGAACTCGCCGATCAGCACGCGACCGGTCTCGCGCTCGCGCCACACCGCGATGTCGGCCTTGGCGTTGCGCCCGCCGCCGAAGTGGATGACGCCGAGCTCGAACAGGACCTCCTCGATGCCGACCTTGCTGACCGGGGCGATGCGCGTCCCCTTCGCGAGCTTCACCGCGGCGAGCGACGGGAAGATGCGCGTGAAGTCGCCGAGCGTCGTGCCGAGCTTCATCGCCTGATTCTTGAGCTGGCAGGTGTGCGAGAAGACGCTGCGCATGCCGCCGAGCTGGCTCGCGACCAGCAGCAGCTCCTCCTTGAACTTCATGATCCCGGGCAGCCCCTTCGCGCAGGCGACCGAGGTGCGCCACGCGAGGTCGGGGTCGGGATGGCGGAACTTGAGCGTGAGCTCGAACTTCTCGCCCGGCTCGCCCTTCTTGTACGGCGTCCGCCGGCGCAGGATGTACGAGCGGCGGTAGAGGTCGAAGCGCGGCGTGTCGAAGAACGTCACCTCGCGCACGCGCGGCACGTCGCTGCGCGGGCTCTCGTCGATCAGCGCCGGCACCTGACGCGCGACCGACTTGGCGAGCTTCCAGTAGTCGCGGGCGTCGCGCTCGAGGTCCGAGAAGGCCTCGGGCTTCAGCAGGATCTTGAACTCACGGAAGTGGATCGCCTCGAAGATCGCGTCGAGGTCGAGCGGCGCCTCTCCCTGGCGCTTCTTGCGGGTGAACTTTCCGGACGTCTCGTGTCCCAATGCTCCTCCGATCGCGGACGGACGTGTGCACCATCTTGTCGGCCGTCGCAATCAGCGAAGTTAGCGTGAGCGGTCGAAGTCGGGTTCGCCGTCGTGCTACCGAACCCGGGTGAGCGAGCCGGCGGCGCGGCGCCCCTCCCTGCTGACCTTCCTGCGCGCGGAGCTGCCGCCGGATCCCGAGCGCTGGCGCGAGGCGCTGGTGGTCGGGCTCGCGTGCACGGTCGCGCTCGGCGCGTCGGCGACGCTGCAGCTCATGAGCTTCGCCGCGCCGGTGTTCGCGCTGCTCGCGCTGCAGCGCTCGACGGTCTGCACCTGGAGCAACTTCGTGCGCCGCGCCGCGCTGTGCATCGTCGCGGGGGTCGTCGCGATCTCGATCGGCGGTCTGCTGGTGCAGATTCCGTGGCTCCTGCTGCCGATCTTCTTCCTCGCGATCGCGCTGCTCACCTACGGCGTGCCGATGACGCGTCAGCCGCTGGAGGCGGCGTCGATCGCGTTTCCGCTCATCGGAGCCTGCTTCACCGGCACGTACGACCCCGCATCGATCACGACCTCCACCGGGACGCTCGTCTGCGCGGAGCTGATCGGGGTCTTCGTCGCGACCGCGTTCGCGCAGGCGTCGCGCCAGCTCAGCGCGCGCAGGCGCCTCGGCGCGTCGCTCGCCGCGAGCTACGAGCGCTCGCGCGCGCGGCTCGCGCAGAGCCTCGAGCGCTACCTCGCGGCGGCGCCGCCGCCGACCGGCGAGGCGCAGGTCGACTCGGCGTTCGGCATGCACGTGCAGCTCCTCGACCTCGCGCGTCAGGAAGGCTTGAGCGCCGCGACCGACCGCCTCTTCGCAACGCTGACCACCGCGGCCGAGCGCGTCGCGACCTACGTCGGCGCGGTCGACACGCTGTCGCGCGAGGACGTCGGGCGACGCTGCCGCGCGCTCCTCGAGCCGGAGCTGAGGCCGCTCGCCGCGGCGATCGACGCGGCGCTCGTGCGCTTCATCGCCGCCGCCCACCACATGAGCGAGCACGACGCGATCGACGAGCGCGCGGCGGCGGTGCCGTGGCCCGACCTCGACGGGCTCGTCGCGACGCTGCGCGCGCGCCAGCTCGAGCTGCGCCGCGAGGGCGCGTTCGCCGGCGTCGACGTCGCGGAAGGGATGAACGTCAACGCGGTCGTGCAGTCGCTCGTGCAGCTCGCCGACGTCCTGCACACGCCACCCGGCGAGCTGCATCGCTTCGCGGTCGAGGAGCAGATCGAGGAGCCGCCGACGTGGCCGTGGAGCCTGCTGCCGATCGACCGCTTCGCGCTGCGCTTCGCCTTGCAGGTCGCGCTCGGCGCGACGATCGCGTTCGTGGTCGGCGTCGCCTCGCACGTCCCCGAGCTCTCGACGCTGCTCTGGAACCCCGTGCTGGTCGCGCAGTCGAGCTACGGCGCGACGATCCGCAAGGCGTGGCTGCGCCTGCTCGGCGTCATCGTCGGCGGCGCGCTCGCGATCGTGACGATCGTCGCGGTGCTGGCGAACAGCAACGACGTCGCGGTCTGGCTCGCGATCGTGCTCCTCGTCACGACCTGCTTCCAGCACGCGGTGCTCGCGCGGCCGACGTACTGGTACGGGCCGCTGCAGGCGCTCGTCACCTACTTCTTCGTGCTGGTCGGCATCGGACCCGAGCTCCACGTCGAGGCGCCGCTGTGGCGCGCCTTCGGCACCTTCGTCGGCACGGCGATCCTGTTCACCGTCTTCCGCCTGATCGCGCCCGACTACGCGGGGCGCCAGCTCGTCGCGCGCCTCGCCGACCTGCTGCGGATGACGCTCGTCTACCTGCCGAAGCCCGGCGTGCCGCTCGCGCCGCTCGACGAGCTGATCGCTGCGCGCCTCGCGGTCGGCCGCCACGCCGACGACCTCCTGCGGCTCACCGACGAGGCGCGGCTCGAAGGGCGCGCGAGCGGCATCGAGCCCGGCGCGGCGGTCAGCGCGGTCGGCATCGCGCTGCGCGTGTCGCTGCGCGCGGGGCTCGTCGCGCGCGGCCGCGCCACGATCGCCTGGCCGCCGCTCCCCGACGCGGGACGCGATGTGCTCGAGCGGCTGCACGAGGCCGTGCGTCAGCGCATCGCGCTCGCGCTCGAGATGCTCGAGGCGCGCGACACCGCGGCACCGCCGGGGACGCGCGCCTTCGACGCCGCCTGCGCTCGCGCGCGCGAGCTCGACCGGCGCATGCGCCCCGACGTCGAGCGCGCGCTCGCGGACGCGGTCGCCTACCTCGACGCCGCGCGCACGCGCGAGCTCGCGGACTGGTCGGCGGAAGCGCTCGCCCAGCTCTTCGCCGAGGTCGAGCACTTCCGCCGCATCATCGAGCTGCTGCCGCGCCTCGACACGGCGCTCGCGGAGCTGCTCGTTCCAGAGACGCAGCGGGGCACGGACGACGCCACCTCCGGCGCGCTCGTGCCGGACGGCCTCACGCGTCCTTGAAGCGCGCCTCGCGCTTCTCGAGGAACGCCATCACGCCCTCGCGGAAGTCCGGCGACTGCGCGGCGAGGATCTGGTTGCGGTCCTCCATCGCGATCACCTGCTCGAGGCTGCCGGCGTCGAGCGCGTGCTTGAGGCACTCCTTGGTGAGCTTCAGGCCGAGCGGCGAGTTGCGCAGCATGCGCTGCGCGAGCTCGCGCGCGGCGGCCTCGAGCTGGTCGTCGGGGACGACACGCGACACGAGACCTGTGCGCTCGGCGCGCGCGGCGTCGATGAAGTCGCCCGTCAAGAGCAGCTCGGCGGCGACCGTCGCGCCGACGATGCGCGGCAGGAAGTAGCTCACGCCGACGTCGCAGGCCGACAGTCCCAGACGGATGAACGCGGCGTTCATCCGCGCCGACTCGCCGGCGATGCGCACGTCGGCCGCGAGCGCCATCGCGAAGCCGCCGCCGCACGCGGGTCCGTGCACCGCGGCGATGATCGGCTGCGGCGCGCGCCGCATCAGCATGACGATCTCGCTCACGCGACGCTGGCCGCGGAGCCCGCCCCAGATCGAGCCCGAGCCGCCACCCGCGCCTCCGCCCGAGGAGTGCTCCTTCAGGTCGAGCCCGGCGCAGAACGCGCGGCCCGCGCCGCGCATCACGACGACGCGGGTCTCGCGGTCGTCGATCAGGGTGCGGAAGAACTCGCTGACCTCCTCGATCAGCTTCGCGTTCATGCTGTTGAGCGCGTCGGGACGGTTCAGCGTCAGCCACGTGAGGTGGCCCTCGCGGTCGATCTTCAGCGTCTCGTACGTCATGTGCTTCTCCTTCGAGGGTGCGCGCTCAGCGTGCGCCGCCGGTGGACGGCAGCGCCTCGATGAGCAAGGTCGGTACGCCTGCGGTCTGCGAGCGAACGGTCGCGACGCGCGTGCCGGGCTTGTTGCCGTCGCGCACCTCGCTCACGTCGAAGCCGTCGGCGAGCAGCCGCTCGCGCCACGCGTCGAGGCCGGCGACGCGGTAGGCGATCCCGTGCAGCGTGTCGTCGCCGTCCGCGCGCGCGCCGAGCGGGCTCACCACCTCGAGCGTCACGCCCGCCGTGCGGAAGAACAGCATGCGCAGCCCGCGTCCAGGGAACTCGCGGTCGAGCGCCAGGCGCAGGCGCAGCGTATCGCGCCACAGCGCGAGCGCGCGCTCGGCGTCGGGCGTGTTGACCACGACGTGGTCGATCGCGAGCACGCCGGGCGGCGCGTCCGCGGGGAGCTCGGCGTAGGCGTCGGGATCGGCGCCGGGCGGGAGCGGCGCGTCGGTCGCGACGTCGAGGCCGTGGAAGCGGACGCGGCGCGCGGCGGCGAGCGCCTGCTCGTCGGGGCGCGCGATCGCGAAGCGCAGCGCCAGCGCGCCCGGCGCGCCGGCGACGATCTCGACCGCGCCGCGGGTGAGCGCGAAGCGGCTTACGCCGTCGGCCGTGTTCCGGGGTGCGACGCCGAGCAGCTGCGCGTACGCGCGCGCGGCGCCCGACGGGTCGTCGCTCGCGACCCGCACGGCGTCGAAACGAAGGACCTGGCGCAGCGACATTGCGCCATGCTCGCGCATCGCCGGGCCGGCGACAAACGCCCGTCGCGCGCGTGGCGGCGTGCGTGGGTCGCTCGCGACGTGCGTGCGCGGCGCGCGTGTGCGACGTCCGCAGGGATGCGCTCCGGGAGTCGACGGTGTCCGCACCGCTGATCTCGATCCTGCTGCCGGCCTACGACGCCGCAGGCACCCTGCCCGCGTGCCTGCGCAGCATCGCGCGGCAGACCGAGCAGCGCTGGGAGTGCGTGATCGCGGACGACGGCTCGCGCGACGCGACGCTCGCGCTGGCGCGCGAGGCAGCGGCGCGCGACCCGCGCTTTCGCGTGCTGTCGTTCCCGCACCGCGGTCTGGTCGCGACGCTGAACGACGCCCTCCCGCACTGCCGAGGAAAGTTCGTCGCGCGCATGGACGCGGACGACGTCATGCACCGCGAGCGTCTCGCGGCACAGCTCGCGGCGCTCGAGCGCGCGCCTCGGCTCGCCGCGGTCGGCTGTCACGTACGAGTCTTTCCGCGCAGCGCGCTCGGGCCCGGGCTGCGGGCGTACGAGCGCTGGCTCAACTCGCTCACGAGCGCCGCGCAGGTGCGCGCCGACGCGCTCGTCGAGTCGCCGGTCGCGCACCCGACGCTCTTCGTCCGCAGCGAGGTGCTGCGCGCGTTCGGCTACCGCGACCTCGGCTGGCCGGAGGACTACGACCTCGTGCTGCGGCTCCTCGCCGCGGGGCACGAGGTCGGCGTGGTGCCGCGTCGTCTGGTCTGCTGGCGCGAGCACGGTCGACGCTTGACGCACACCGCCGACGCCTACCGCATCGAGCGCTTCACGCTGCTCAAGGCGAGCTTCCTCGCCTCGAGCTTCCTCGCCGACGTCGACACCTACGTCCTCTGGGGCTACGGCCACACCGGCCGTGCGCTGCGCCGCGCGCTGCTCGCGCACGGCAAGCGGCCGTCGCACGTCGTCGAGCTGCACCCCGGGCGGCTCGGCCAGACGATCCACGGCGCGCCGGTCGTCCCGCCCGACGCGCTGCCCGCGCTCGCGCCGCGCCGGATCGTCGCCTCGGTCGCGGGCGCCGAGGCGCGCGGGCAGATCCGCGAGGCGCTGCGCGGCTGGGGCTTTCGCGAGCTCGTCGACTTCGTGTGCGCGGCGTGACGTGTCGGCTCTGCACGAACGCGCGCGCGACGCCGGCCGCTCGACCGCCGCGCCGCTGCGGCGAAGGAATTGCGTGAATCTGCCGATACCGTCATCGTCTCAGATCGTCCGAAGGAAGCGCGCGCGTGAAGCATCTGGTGACCGTCGCCGTCGTCGTCGTGTGGGTCGGGATGGTCGCCTGGCTGGTGCACAAGCAAGCGCCGCAGCAGACGGCATCGCTCGCCCCGCTCGCCGCGCTGCCCGACGGCGCGAGCCTCGAGCGCGAGGAGTGGTTCAGCGTCTTCCAGGGCGGGCAGAAGATCGGCTACTCGCACCGCGTCGTCGCGCGCACCGACGGCGGCTGGGCGCTCGGCGAGGACTCGAGCTTCAAGCTCGCGATGCTCGGCACGCTGCAGCACCTGCAGACGACGATGGCCGCGGAGACCGACGACGCGTTCGCGCTGCGCAGCTTTCGCTTCGGTCTGATCTCGCCGGCCGCGAGCTTCGCTGCGAGCGGCACGGTCGAGGACGACGTCCTCAAGGTGCGCTACGGCCCGACGGGCAGCGAGAGCTCGCTCGAGGTGCCGCTCGCCGAGCCGATCCACCTGCCGAGCACGCTGCGGCCGCGCCTCGTGCGCGCCAACGCACCCGACGGCACGAGCTTCACCGCGTCGGTGTTCAGCCCGCTGACCATGCGCAACGAGCCGATCACGCTCGTCGTCGAGGGACGCGAGACGCTGCGCGGACCCGACGGTCCGGTCGAGGCGCTGCGCATCAGCGAGAAGCACCAGGGGATCGCGGCGCGCGCCTGGCTCGCGCCGGACGGCTCGGTGCTGCGCGAGGAGGCGACGCTCGGCTTCACGCTCGAGCGCGCGGCGTCGCGTGACGACGCGCTCTCCGGCATCGACGCCGATGCGCCGATCGACCTCGTCG
Organism: Candidatus Binatia bacterium; assembly: GCA_036563615.1. Classification (NCBI taxonomy): domain Bacteria; phylum Candidatus Binatota; class Binatia (SeqCode); species Binatia bacterium. The sequence goes on along the minus strand of DATCMB010000009.1, from coordinate 247,665 downwards.
TCAAGACACGGATTCCGACGCAGGGACGGATCGCGGATCCGCGCGAGGCGGACTTTCTCGTGCTGCGCATGAAGGGCAACGCCGCGAAGCTCGTCCCCGACGATCCGCCGCGCCAGCGCGTCGAGGCCGACCTGCTGCGCATCACGCGCGAGAGCGTGCCGAGCGCGATGGCGCCCGGGCTACCGCCCGCAGGATCGGACCAGATCGAGATCGCCGCGTACACCGATCCGTCGCCGTTCGTCGAATCCGACGACCCGGCGATCGTCAGCCTCGCGCGCAACATCGTCGGCGACGAGACGGAGCCGGTCGCCGCGGCGAGAAAGCTCGTCGACTGGGTACACGAGAACGTCGCCAAGGAGCCGAGCCTGACCGTGCCGAGCGCGCGCGAGGTCGCGAAGGTGCTGCGCGGCGACTGCAACGAGCACGCCGTGCTCTTGACGGCGCTCGCGCGCGCGATCGGCATTCCGGCGCGCGTCGTCGCCGGCGCGGTCTACAGCCCGTTCGGCGTGGGCGGCGAGCCGGACCAGGACGGGTTCTACTATCACGCGTGGAGCGAGCTCTGGCTCGGCGGCTGGGTGAGCGCCGACGCGGTGTTCGGGCAGCTGCCGGCCGACGCGACGCACGTCAAGCTGCTGGAAGGGGGACCCGAGCGCCACCTCGCGCTCGCCGAGGTGATCGGGCAGCTGGAGCTCGCGGCGGAGGGGAGCAGGTCGTGATCGAGTTCCGCAAGCTGAAGAAGACCTACGGGCCGTTGACGGCGGTCGACGAGCTCGAGCTGACGATCGAAGAGGGCTGCGTGTTCGGCTTCATCGGCCGCAACGGCGCCGGCAAGACGACCACGATCCGCATGATGATGGGGCTCCTCGAGCCGAGCGCGGGCACGGTGCTGCTCGGCGGCCACGACATCCGCCGCGAGCCCGAGCGCGCGAAGGCGATCACCGGCTACCTGCCCGACCATCCGTACCTCTACGACAAGCTCACCGGCTACGAGTTCCTGCGCTTCGTGGGCGGGCTCTACGGCGTGCCCGAGCGCGAGCGCGACCTTCGCGCAGAGAAGCTGCTCGAGGACTTCGCGCTCACCGAGCGCGCGGGCGAGCTCGTCGAGACGTACTCGCACGGCATGAAGCAGCGCCTCGCGCTCGCCGCGGCCCTCTTGCACCGTCCGCGCATTCTGGTGCTCGACGAGCCGATGGTCGGCCTCGACCCGCAGGGCGCGCTCGATTTCCGTCGCCTGCTCGCGAAGCTCGCCGCCGAGGGCGCGACGATCTTTCTCTCGACCCACAGCTTGACGGTCGCCGAAGAGCTCTGCGACCGGATCGGCGTGCTCGACCGCGGGCGGCTGGTCGCGCTCGGCAACCTCGCCGAGCTGCGCGAGCGCGCGGCGTCGATGCCGGCCGCGCACCGGCTGCGCGACATGAACGGCGGCGCGACGCTCGAGATGGTGTTCCTGCAGCTGATCGGCGCGACCGAGGGCTCGTGGTGATGGCGGGCGAGGCCGTGGCTGCGTCGACGACCGCCCTGCCCGCGCCAGCGCTGCGCGGCATGCTCGCGCCGCGCTGGCTCGCGACCCGCAACGGGCTCAAGCGCGGCATCGTCCGCCCGATCGTGCTGTCGCTGCTGACGGCCGCGTTCTGGGTGGTCTGCTTCCTCTTCTTCGTCCGCGTCCTCTACTACTTCAACACGATCGGCGACTTCGGCCCGCTGCTGACGCAGCGTCTTCTGTCGCTGCTGCTGATGAGCTTCTTCGTGATCCTGCTCATCAGCAACACGGTCGCGGCGCTGACGACCTTTTATCTTGCCGACGAGGTGACGCTGCTGCTCGCGGCACCGGTGAGCTACCGTCGCCTGCACCACGCGCGCTTCGTCGAGACGCTGATCTCGTCGTCGTGGATGGTGCTGCTCTTCGGCCTGCCGGCGTTCCTCGCCTACGGCGTCGTCTACCGCGCGGGGGCGCAGTTCTACCTCGGCGCGGTCGCGATGATGCTGCCGTTCCTCGTCATCCCGGCGGCGATCGGCGTGATCGTGACGACGTGCCTCGTGCTGATCTTCCCGGCGCGCCGCGCGCGCGACGCGATGCTGGTCGGCGTCGGTCTCCTGATCGGTCTCGCGTTCCTCGGCGCGCGTCTGCTGCGGCCCGAGCGGCTCGCGGATCCGACGGGCCTCGTCGGCTTCACGGCGTTCCTCGTCGGCCTCGACGATCCGTCGCCGTACCTGCCGACGACGTGGGCGGCGAACGTGCTGATCCCGCTGCTGCGCGTCGAGGCGGGCGAGCCGCTGTTCTACCTCGGGATGCTGGCGAGCACCGGGGCGATGCTGTTCGTCCTCAGCGCGGCGCTGGTCGAGCGCGTGTACCTGAAGGCGTGGTCGGCGGCGCAGCAGGGGCGCATGCACGGCGCCGCCGGCGAGCGCACGCTGTCGCGCGTGCTGCGCGCGCTCGCGCGCCCGCTGCCGGGGACGCCGGGTCTGCTGCTGGTCAAGGACGTGACCGTCTTCCTGCGCGACGCGAGCCAGTGGTCGCAGCTCATCCTGCTGCTCGTCCTGGTCGTGATCTACGTCTACAATTTCACCGCGCTGCCGATCGGCGACGGCACGCCGCTCGCCACGGTGGTGCGCGACGTCGCGGCGCTGTGCAACCTCGGGCTCGCGGCGTTCGTCACCACCGCCGTCGCGGTGCGCTTCGTCTACCCGATGGTGAGCCTCGAGGGGCGCTCGTGGTGGATCCTGCGCACGGCGCCGGTGTCGCTCGAGAAGCTCTGGTGGAGCAAGTTCTGGATCGGCTACGTGCCACTCGTCGTCTTCGGGCTCGCGCTGGTCGGGATCACGAACCACCTGCTCGAGGTGCCGCGCGGCCTCACGTTGATCTTCGTCGCCACCATGCTGCCGCTGATCGCGGTGGTCGTGAGCCTCGGCCTCGCGTTCGGTGCGCTCTACCCGCGGCTCGACACGCAGAACGCGGCCCACATCGCGACCGGCTTCGGCGCGATCGTCTACATGGTCACCTGCCTCGGCTTCATCGCGCTGATCGTCGCTCTCGAAGCCTGGCCGGTGTCGCGTCTGTTCTGGCGCTCGAAGGCGTCGCTGCCCTTCGGCCCGATGCACGCGACGATCGTCGCGGTGCTGTTCGGCGTGACGGCCGCGGTGCTCGCCGCGACGTTCGTCGGCGCGCGCCGCGTCGGCCTGCGCGCGCTGCGTCGGCTGCAGGCCTGACGCGCGCGCTCAGGCGTGCGCGCCGGAGCGCGCGCGCTTCGCCGTCCCCGCCGGCCGCGACGTCGCCGCGCCGCGCGCTTCCGTGGCGCGTGTTTCCGTAGCGCGCGCGTCCGCACGACGCGTCTCCGCGCCGCGCGACTCGGCGAGCGCGGCATTCACCAGCGCCCTGATCGCCCATTGCTTGACGGAGCGCGCGGTGCGCTCGTCGAGCCGCAGTACGTCGCGGAAGACGATCATCGACTCGGTGCCGAAGATCAGCGCGAGCGCGGCGCGCAGCTTCGCGTAGGTCGCACGGTCGAAGCGGTCGCGCGCCGGGGCGAGCGCCGCGTCGATCAGCGCCGTGCGGCGATTCTGGCGCCGCGGCGGGCCGTCGCCCGCGCCGTCGCTCGCCTCACCATCCGCGCGATCCCGCACGCCGCGCTCGGCGCCGTCGTCGGCCGCGAGCAGCCGCGCGAGCATCAAGCGGTACTGCGTCGGGTTGGCGAAGGTCACGCGGTGCATCGCCGCCTCGGCGCGGTCGAGGCGCTCGATCGGGTCCGTGCTCGGGTCGTCCGCGAACAGCGACTCCGGCGTCGGCTGCTCGCCGTCGAGCGGCGCCTCGGCGAGCAGCGCCTCGCGGCTCGGGAAGTAGCGGTACGCGGTCGCGCGCGAGATGCGCGCCGCGTCCGCGACCTCCGCGACGCTCGGCGTGCGCCCTTCGCGCAGCAGACGGGCCGCCGCCTCGAGCAGGTCCTTGCGCGTGCGGTAGCGCTGGTTCTCGCCGCGCGTCGCCATCGCTGCGCTCAGGCCGCCTGGAGCTGCTGCTGGATCGCCGCGAGGTCGACCCACACCTGCTCGCGCGTGATGCGTGCGTCGTCGCCGAACTCGAGCACGTGCAGCAGGCGGAACTCGAGCGGACGGCCGCCGCCCTCGCAGCCGAACGGACGCCCGACCGCGCGCCCGCGCCAGAGCGACTCGTCGACGATGAAGCCGTCGCCGTAGAGGCGGCGAAGCGGCGTCACCCGACCGTCCGCGAGGTCGCGGAACAGCGCCTCGTAGAACGGGCGCGCGCCCGCCGGGCCGTGCACCGGTCCGGTCGGCCAGCCGACCACGTCGTGCTCGACGTCGGGCGCGAGGGTCGCCAGCACGCCGGCGACGTCGTCGCGCGCCTCGTAGCCGAAGTGCTCGTCGAGCATGCGGTTCATCTCATCACGGGTCGGCGCCATGCGTCCTCCTGGGTTGTGAGACGCACCACCCGTAATGAGACCACTGTCTCATGTCAAGAGATTTGTCTCACATCGCCGCGGCGGCCGGCTGGTGCACGTAGAGCGTGCTCGGACGCGGGCGCTGCCCGCTCTCGAGGCGCGCGCTCGGCAGACCGATCGAGTACCGCACCGGCTTCTGGTGGTCGGCGAGCAGGCGCTCGACGCTGTACACGCTCGAGAACTTGAACAGCATGCGGAAGAAGTTCGTCTGCCCGCGCAGCAGGAGACGCGTCGTGATGCCGAGCACGTCGTACGCGGCGCGCCAGCCCATGTGCTTGCGCGCGAGCACCTGCTGGGTCTTGACGATCTCGCCGTAGAACTCCTCGAGCGGCAGCGTCGTCGGCAGCACCGCGTGCTGGACGTCGAACAGGCGGTAGTCGCGCGTCGTGAGCTGACGCGACTCCGTGTGCCAGATCTCCGTGCCGGGGTACGGCGTCGCGATCGTCAAGTGCACGATCTCCGGCACCTCGAGCGCCCACTGGCGGACGATCTCGAAGCGCCGGCGGTCCCAGCTCGGGTCGGCGATGATGTTCACCGCGACGACGAGCCCGAGCGCGCGCGCCACCTCGAGCGCGCGCTCGTTGTCGTTCAGCACGACGCGCTTGCGGAAGCGCTTGAGGCCGTCCTCGTCGATCGCCTCGATGCCGAGGAACATGTAGCGCAGGCCGAGACGGGTCCAGCGCTCGAACACCTCGCGGTTGCGCAGCAGGACGTCGGCGCGGGTCTCGAGGTAGTAGCGCTTCTTGATGCCGCGCCGCTCGACCTCGTCCGCGATCGCCATGCCGTGCTCGGGACGGATGAAGGCGACGTCGTCGACGATGAAGACGTTCGGCTCGGCGATGCTCGCGAGATCCTCGCCCGCGGCCTCGGGGGTGAACTTGCGGTAGCTGCGGCCGTAGAAGGTCCAGGCGCTGCAGAAGTTGCAGTCCCACGGGCAGCCGCGCGTCAGCTCGACCGACGCGCACGGGTCGAGCTCGCCGATGAAGTACTTGCGACGACGGCGCAGCGCGCGGCGCAGCGGCAGGTGCTTCTCGGGGTTGCGCAGCAGCTGCGGCTCGGGTCCGCGACCCGCCGCGGTGACGACGCCGGGGATGGTGAGCAGGTCGCCGCCGCGCCCGAAGGTCTCGACCACGAGCGGCGCGACGCCCTCACCTTCGCCGCGCACGACGCAGTCGAGCGCGCCGTTCGCGTGCGCCAGCATCTCCTCCGCGATGAACGACGCGCTGTGCCCGCCGGCGAAGACGCACGCGTCGGGCAGCAGCTTCTTGGTCTCGATCGCGAGGTCGATCACCTCCGGCACGTTGGCGAGGTAGTTCACCGAGAAGCCGACCGCGTCGGGTCGGAAGGAGCGCAGCTCGGCGCGCAGCTCTTCGTGCGTGGAGGTCTGCAGGTCGACGAGCCGGACGTCGCAGCCCGCGCTCGCGAGCGCGCTCGCGACGCACTCCAGTCCCAGAGGTTCCAGCCGCAGGTAGATCTCCGAGAACAACAGCGGGCTCGGATGGACCAGCAGCACCTTCGTTGCCATCGCTCCCCTCCCCCAAAGGCGTCGACGCTCTGTAATCGTCCCGGCCGGTCCGTCAAGCTCACGGACCGCAGGCCGTCGGCTGCGTTGACGTAGCCCGCTCGATCACGTGGAAAGAGCCGGCATGAGAATCCGTTTCTTGTGCACGCTCCTCCTTCTCAGCCTGTGCATCGGCTGCAGCAGCATCAAGCGGTTCGGCTACGAGGGCTTCGGACGCGACGAGTGGCAGCAGCCGGCGCGGGTCGTCGAGACGCTGCAGATCGAGCCGCGCGCGAAGGTCGCCGACCTCGGCGCCGGCGGCGGCTACTTCACCTTCCGCCTCGCCGACGCGGTCGGCCCGCAGGGGATCGTCTACGCGGTCGACGTCGACCCCGACATGACCGGCTACCTGCGCGAGCGCGCCGCCAAGGAGGGCTACACGAACGTGACCGTGGTCGAGGCGGCGGCGGACGACCCGCGCCTCCCGGCGGGGAGCGTCGACCTGCTGTTCACCTGCAACACCTACCACCACATCCCGGACGCCCGCGCCTACTTCGCGCGCGTCAAGCAAGTCCTCGCGCCCGACGGCCGGATCGCGATCATCGAGACGCGCGACGAAGGTTTCTTCGGCGGCGCGTTCGGCCATTCGACGAACGCGGACACGATCCGCAGCGACATGGAAGCCGCGGGCTACCGCCTGGTCGCGGCGTACGACTTCCTGCCGCAGCAGAGCTTCCAGGTGTTCGCACCGGCGAGCTGACGGACGGCGGACGCCTCGAGCGTACGGCGTCCGCCACGGCTCACGATCGATCGCTCTTCGTATCGTCGCCCTACGAGAGGCGCATCGCACACGGGCGGCGAAAACGCGTCGCGTGTCACGCTCGTGACCGCACCTGCGACACAGCATCCGACACGTCGACGCAGAAATCCTTGCCTGACGCGGGCCTTGGAGGCCGCGCGTGACGCGCGCCGCTGGTCCGCCGGTTGCACTGCGCGCGCCGGCGCACACCACGCTGCAACAAGGGAGGGGTGTACCATGTCACAGCACATGCTGATGGTGCTTCTCGCATCCGTCATCAACGTCGCTGCCCCGGAGCCCGCAACGCCCTGCGTCGAGGCGCTCGCGAAGCTCGAGCGGCGAGGTCTCGAGATCGTCGCCGTCGAGGGCACGACGGATCACCTGACCTACACGCTGATGTCGCCCCCGGAGGCGGCGCGGCACAAGAGCGCGATCCTGTTCTGCGGCACGGACTTCGATCTCGGGGGGGGCCTGCCATGAGAGCCTCCGGGAAGCGCATCGTCACGGGCGCTCTGCTCGCATCGCTGCTCGCCGTGCCGAGCGGCGCCACGGCACAGAGCTCTGCGGCAAAGCTGGTCGTCACCGACTACGAGGGCTCGGAAGGGACGCCGAGGATCGCGTCCGGCCTCTCGTGCGCGCGCGCCTTGCTCAAGCTGCGGCGGGCCGGAATGGACGTCGTCGCGACGACGATTCCTCCGGGTCAACGCGACGTCGAGCAAGTGGCGGCCGAGCTTCCTTTCGCGAAGCCGACCATCATCTACACGCTGCACGCGCTCGCCACACCGAAGCGCGTGGCGATCCTGGCCTGCGGGGTCCTGGACCCGAGACGAGACGAGCCGTCATCGGTAGACCCGGAACCGTAGTCAAGTCCAAACTTTAACGAGCGCGACGCGCCCTTGGCCCATCGCGCGCCCGCTCGGGTGCACGCGATGGGCCGCGCGCGGCCGCGCGGCCGTTCGCGTCCATCGTCGACGGCCACGAAGCGACCGCGGCAACCGTGACCGGCCGCGGTGCCGGCGGCACGAGGTCGTCGGCACCACACCCCATGCACGACGCCACGGAACCCGGGCTGACACGCGACATGCGCGGTGGCAGGATCGTCGCCCGGACGTCGCGAACCCTGACCAGCCCGCAGCTTTCCGCGCGTCGGCGTCGCGAACATGGCCGAGGGTACGCACCGCGCCTTCTCCGCTCGTGCGGCACGCAGGGCCGCGCTCCAGGCCACGTGCGTGCTGATCGCGTGCGCGGCCGTCGTCGCCGCCGTCCGCGCGCTACGGCGCAGCGACGAGCCGTCGGTCACGGAGCTCGCGCCGCTCGCGAACTGCCTCGCCGAGACGCAGCGTCGCGGCGTCGCGCGCTGGCAGCCGGCAGCGAAGGAGAGCGCGTCCGCCGATCGGCTGACGCTCGGCGCCGAAGAGACGCTCGCGATCCCGCTCCACCTGCCGCGGCGCCCGGTGCTGCGCTTCGGCGTCGAGCCGGCGGGCCAGGCGACGGCGTTGCGGGTCTCGCTGCGGACCGACGACGGGCAACGCGACCTCGAGCCGACGCCCGATCCATCCTCGGGAGAATGGGTCGTGAGCCTCGGCGGCGCGGACGCGCGCATCGCGGCGCTCGAGCTCGAGAACCGCGCGCGGAGAAGGAGCGCCGTCGTGCGACCGCGCATCTCGGGTGAGAACGCGGCACGATCCGCGCCGCTCGCGCCGCCGGCGACCGCGCCGCGGCCGCCGAACGTCGTGCTCTACGTGACCGACACGCTGCGCGCCGATCACCTCTCGGCCTACGGCTACCAGCGCAAGACGTCGCCCCACCTCGACGCCCTCGCCGCGCGCGGGACGCTCTTCTGGAACGCGTACGCGACCGGACCGAGCACGCTGCACTCGCTGCCGTCGCTGTTCACCTCGCGGCTCGCGTCGACGCTCGGCGCGGGCATCCGCGCCGCCCCGTGGACGCTCGCCGAGCTGTTCCGCCGAGCCGGCTATCGCACCGGCGGATTCCAGGCCAATCCGTGGGTGAGCGGCGCGCTGGGCTTCGGCCGCGGCTTCGACCGCTACGCGGTCTTCGAGGAGCGCGACGCGCACGGCAAGCAGGTGCGCGTGCCCGCCGAGCGGCTCCACGACGCCGCGCTCCAATGGCTGCGCGAGGACGAGGGCCATCCGTTCTTCCTCTTCGTGCAGAACCTCGACGTGCACATGCCCTACGACCCGCCCGAGCCGTTCCGCACGCGCTTCCACTCGGCCGAGCTGCCGGCGGAGCCGCGCGTCCGGCGACGGCAGCCGATCGCGTACGTCGAGCTGCAGCGCCTGTTCGAGCGCGCGGTCGAGGAGCACGCGACGACCGACGTGCCGCTCGTCGATCTCTACGACGGCGCGATCGCGTACGTCGACCACGAGATCGGCAAGCTCGTCGCGACGCTCGAGGAGCTGGGGGTCCTCGACGAGACGATTCTGCTCTTGACGTCGGATCACGGCGAGGCGCTCGGCAACCTCGACGACGGCACGCACGCGCACGGCCACTCGCTGTACGAGCCCCTGGTCCGCGTGCCGATGATCCTGGTGCGACCGGACGTCGCGCGCCCCGTGCGCGTGACCGAGCCGGTGAGCCTGCTCGACGTGGCGCCGACGCTGGCCGCGCTGGCCGGCCTACCGGTTCCCGCGGACGCGCAGGGAAGGAGCCTCGTCACGCCGTACGGCGAAGCAGGACCGCCGCCCACCGTCGGCGAGCTGCTCGCGCTCCCGTCGACGGCCAGGATGCGCGACACGCTCGCGGCGGGCGAGACCTCGCCCGTCTCCGCGTGGTTCGCGCGCCACGGTCCCTGGAAGGCGATCGCGACCCCCGAGCGCATCGACCTCTTCCACCTGCCCACCGATCCCTTCGAGACCGAGGACAGGAGCGCCGAGCTGCCGGTGACCGCCGCCTACCTCGCGTCGAGCCGCTGCCGTGTCCTGCCCACGCGCAAGCCGCCGAGCGCCGTCGAGCGCGAAGCGGGGCTCGACGAAGAGCAGGTCCGCGACGTCGAGCAGGCGCTGCGCACGCTCGGCTACATCGAGTAGCGCGCTCGCGCGCCGCGCCTGCGCAGCCGCTTCACGCGGACGACGACGCGCTCACGCAAACAGCGACGCGAACGCCTCGAGCTCGCGCGGCACGTCCGGCCCCGCCGGCTGGTACGCGATCTCGGTCGCGCCCGCCGCCTCGAGCTGCGCGATGCGCTCGCGCCAGCCCTCGCGCGTCATCGCGAAGCCGCTCCCGGCCAGCAGCTCGCCGGTGACGAACGGACGGTCGCGGTCGTTGATCGCGATCAGGTGACGGTCGTGCAGCGCGAGGTGCCGCACGCGCTCGGGCACGTCGGCGTAGGCCTGCGCCCACTCCTTGCCGTTCGGCAGCAGGTCGAGCTGCTTGTTCTCGAGCGCGAAGTGGAACAGCACCGGCAGCGCGTGACCGGCGGCGGCGAGCACGCGCGGCGAGCCGGGGTCCTCGCCCGGCTCGAGCACGGTGCCGAAGGTCAGCGCGACGCTCCAGTCGAAGCCCGGGATCGGCATCGGCGCGCCGAACACGCCGTCGCCGAGCTCGCGTGCCGCGGCGATGCCCTTCGGGCCGGCGGCGGCGATGACGATCGGCACGTTGATCGGACGGCGCGGCGCGTAGCCTTCGGGGTGGATCATCTGCAGGACGCCGCCCTCCCACTCGACCTGCTCGCCGCGCAGCAGCGCGCGCAGCGTGGTCACGTAGGAGCGCACGTAGGTCCACTTGAGCGGCCGCTGCCCGAGCGTGAGCCGTCCGGTGAAGCCCGAGCCGATGCCGATCGCGACGCGCTCCTCGCCGGCGAGCGACACCAGCGTCGCGATCGCCGACGCCGTCACCATCGGATGGCGCAGGCTCGGCACCAGCACGCCCGTGCCGAGGCCGATGCGCGAGGTGCGCTCCGCGGCGCGGCAGAGCTGCACCCAGACGTCGGGGTAGAGCGCGGGCGAGTCGTAGAACCAGGCGCGCTTGTAGCCGAGCTGCTCGGCGATGCGCGCGTGCTCGTGGCTCTCGCTCGAGGTTGCGAACGCGCACGACAGAGTGATCGGCATGCTTCCTCTCCCGTTCGCGCGCAGCGCTCAGCGACGCTGCGCGAGCTGCCAGGCGGCGTCGGCGAGGCTACCCGCGAGCCGACCCACCGCCTCCGCGTTGTCCGAGCTCGCGTTGCCGGTCCTGGCGCGCATCGCGATGCCCTGCGCGATCGCCGCCAAGCGGAAGAGCGCGAAGACGACGTAGAACTCGAGGTTGTCGATCCGCTCGCGGCCGGTGCGTCGGCAGTACGCGGCAACGTACTCCTCGACCGTCGGGATGCCGAGCGCGTCGAGGTCCTGGTCCGCGAGGCTCGCGCCGTAGCCCTTCGGCGTGAAGTAGTTCATGACGTTGTAGCCGAGGTCGGCGAGCGGGTGGCCGAGCGTCGAGAGCTCCCAGTCGAGCACGGCGAGCACGCGCGGCTCCGTGGGATGGATCACCATGTTCTCGAGCCGGAAGTCGCCGTGCGCGATGCGCGTCTCGTCGCCGGGCGGGATGTTGCTCGGCAGCCACTCGACGAGGCGGTTGAAGGACTCGATCTCGTCGGTCTTCGAGGCCTCGTACTGCTTGATCCAGCGCGCGATCTGGCGCTGGAAGTAGTTGCCCGGCTTGCCGAAGTCCCCGAGCCCGATCGCCGCCGGATCGATCGTGTGCAGCCGCGCGAGCGTCTCGTTCATCGCGTCGTAGATCGCGCGGCGCTCGGCGGGCTCCATGCCCGGCAGCAGCGGGTCGCGCAGGATGCGACCCTGTACCCACTCCATGACGTAGAACATCTGACCGATCACCGAGGTGTCCTCGCACAGCACGAGGACCCGCGGCACGGGGAAGCCGACGCTCGCGAGCGCCTTCTGCACGCGGAACTCGCGGTCGACGGCGTGCGCCGACGGCAGGAGCTGTCCTGGCGGCTTCTTGCGCAGCACCAGGTGGCGGTCGCCCTCCGTCAAGAAGAAGGTCGGATTGGACTGGCCGCCGGCGAACTGCTGCACGCGCAGCGGCCCGCGGTAGCCTTCGAGGTTCCGCTCGAGCCAGCGCGCGAGCGCCTGCTCGTCGAAGCGGTGTCGCTCTGCGACCGGGCCAACGTCTTGAGGTTCAACGTTCTGTGTCACGGCGGGCAAGCTACGGCCGCGCGGTCGAGCCGTCAACGCGAAGCGAAGTGCGGCAGGATCTCGCGTCCGATCAGCTCGACCTGCTCGAGCAGCTCGCCGGCCGGAGCGACCGGAAAGAGCACGAACTTGGTGCAGCCGACGGCGACGTACGCCTCGACCCGCGCGATCACGTCCTCGATCGTCCCGACCGCCGAGCGCTCGGCGAGCGCCTGCTGCGGCACCTTGCGCCCGGCGAGGAAGCGCTCGACCGCCGCGCGCGCCGCGTCGACGTCGCGGCTCACGTGCGTCAAGAGCAGGACGCCCGCTTCGCCGGGCTCGATCGCGCGGCCGTGCTCGGCGGCGTACGTCGCGAGCTTGCGCATCCCCGACGCGAACTCCTGCGCGGTGACGAACGACGGCAGCCAGCCGTCGCCGTAGCGCGCGACGCGCTTCAGCGCGAGGTCGCTGCTGCCGCCGATCCACACGTCGAGCGGTCCGCCGACGGGACGCGGCTCGAGCGTCACGTTCTCGAAGCGGTAGAAGCGGCCGTGGTGCGTGACCTTCTCCTCGCTCCACAGCCGACGCAGCACCTCGACGCCCTCGCGCATGCGCGCGCCGCGCTCGTTCTCCGGGATGCCCGACACCGTGCAGTCGCGCGGGTCGGCGCCGATGCCGACCGCCATGATGATGCGCCGCCGGCCGCCGCTCAGGTGATCGAGCGTCGCGTAGGTCTTCGCGACCTGGATCGGGTCGCGCGCCGGCAGCGACAGCACGCTCGGGCCCATCTTGATGCGCTTCGTGCGCGCCGCGAACAGCGCCATGAGGCACGCGACGTCGAGGCTCGGCTGGCGCGACACGATGTGGTCCGAGGGCCAGATCGAGTCGATGCCGAGCTCCTCGGCGCGCTCGGCGAACGCGCAGATCTCGTCGGCGTCGGGGATGCCCGCGCGGCTGATGCTGAACCCGATGCCGATTTTGATCTTGCTCACGCGGCGACCGCCTTCAGCGCCGTGCGCCGCGCGCGACCGTGCGCTCGACGACGCGCCGCAGCGCGCGCCGCGCCAGGGTGAGCGGACGCGGCGTGGCCTCGACGCCGCTCTGCTCGCAGCGCGCGCGCAGCGTCGGCTGCGCGTAGTCGATCGCGCGCCCGTAGAGGTACTCGAGCTTGCGGTCGCGCCGCGCGAGCAGCCGCTCGAGCTCGGCGACGTCCTCCTCGCTCAGCGTGTGGCCCGGGCGGATGTGGGCGGGCAGCGGGCGGTCGGTGTAGATCGTGATGTCGTGCGGGATCAGCGGCCCCGGACCGCGCTCGCGCGTGTAGAGGTACATCGCGAACGAGCGCCGCGAGAGCTTGCGCTTCTCGGGCGGCAGCTCGATGCGGCGAAAGCCGTGCCACGAGCGGTCGCTGGTGGCGAAGATCACGCAGCGGTTCAGCACCGGCGAGATCGTCTTCACCTCGTCGAGCGCCGGGTGCAGCCACGGGTTGGTGTGCAGCTCGAGCGCGCCGCCCCACGACTCGTCCCACTCGTCGTTGAGGTAGAGCAGCAAATTGAGCCGGCGGTGCAGCCCGGTCTCGGGGTGGAGGTTGAAGTCGATGTGCGGATCGAGCTCCATCCCGTGCAGGTTCTCGTGCGTGCCGCCGCCGTAGTAGTGCGGGTCGAACAGCAGGTTCGGGATGCCGGAGATGCGGCTCAGGAGGTTCAGGAACTCCGGCGAGCGCAGCCCGCGGTCGAGCGTCGCGTACGCCTCGCCGAGACGCGACACGTCCTCGCGCCACGCCTTGCCGAGCTCGCCCCACTCGTTGCGAAAGCGCTCGGCATCGTAGGCCGGGAACTCGCCGGCGAGGCGTCGGCAGAAGCTCGCGTCGAGAAAGCCGTCGATGACGACGTGCGGGAACGGCTTCGCCGAGCGGAACTCGTGCGCGAGCTCGTCCGCCATGGCGTGCACGCGCGCGTCGACGATCGAGGGCGCATCGACGGTCATGGCGGCGTCCTTAGCACGAATGCGACGCACGGCACGACGCGCCGCGCGCGCCATCCCGCGACGCGCCACCAGCACGATCCACGACGCGCCGTGCGCGCTATCCGAGCACGTCCGCGACGCGGTCGAGCTCGCTCGGGTCGGCGGTGGTCGGCACCAGGATGAGCTCGTCGGCGCCGAGGTCGCGAATGCGCGCGACGGCGTCGCGCAGCGCGTCGGCGGACACCGTGGTGCACAGCGCTGCGAGGCTCGCCGCGACGTCGCGTCCGGCGAAATCCATGTAGCGGCGGACGTAGGCGTCCATCTGCTCGCGCGCCCCGGGGCCGAGCGCGAACCAGCAGCTCGTCACCAGACGCGGCGCGCGCTCGCGTCCGGCCTCGCGCCAGGCGGCACGCGCGGTCTCGAACGCGCGCTCGACCTCCGTCGGGTCGGGACCGAAGCTGAAGCCGCAGAGACCGTCGGCGAAGCGCGCGGCGCGGCGGATCGAGCTCGCGACCAGCGAGCCGGCGAGGATCTCCGGACCGCCCGGCTGGCACGGCGCGGGCCCGATCGGCGCGACGCCCTCGATCACCTGCTCGCCGCGCCATGCGCGCCGCAGCACGCCGACCTGCTCCTCGAGGCGCCTCGCGCGGCGCGCGAAGCTCGCGGCCGCGACCCTGTAGTCCTCCTCGCGTCCGCCGACGCCGACGCCGACCGTCAAACGCCCCGCCGACAGCACGTCGAGCGTCGCGAGCTGCTTTGCGACCAGCAGCGTCGCGTGCAGCGGCAGCACGACCACGGTGCAGGCGATGCGCACGCGCTCGGTGACCGCCGCCGCGGCGGACAGCGTGACCAGCATCTCCTGGTTCGGAAACGCGAGACGCTCGCCGGCCGCGAGGGTCGCGTACGGCCCGCGGTCGATGCGCCGCATCCACTCGAGCAGGATCGCGCGATCGAGCCCCGGCACCATGGTCGGCAGCGTCATCCCGATCTTCATGCGGGGCTCGTATCCCGCGCGGCGCGCGGACGGCAATTCTCCACGACGATCGAAGGGCTCTCGGACGAGCAAGGCGCGCCCGCTACACTGGCCGCTTCCCATGTCGTCCGCCGCCGTCATGACGCACATCCGTCGCGCGGCCCGGCCGCTCGCGGGCATGAGGCAGGAGCTGCCGGCGCTGCTCCGTCTCGCGGGTCCCGTCGTGGTCGCGGAGCTCGGCGGCATGTCGATGGGCCTCGTCGACACGATGATGGTCGGGCGCGTCAGCGCCGAGGCGATCGGTGCGGTGTCGGTCGGCGCGAACCTCTTCCACTTCGTGAGCGTCGCCGGGATCGGCGTGCTGCTCGGGCTCGACTATCTGGTCGCGCACGCCTTCGGCGGCGGACGCTTGAAGGAGGCGCACCGCTCGCTCGTGCAGAGCCTGTGGCTGTGCGTCGCGCTCGGCGCGCTGCTCACCTTCGTGCTCTGGCTCGCGCACGAGTACCTGCACGAGCTCGGCATCGAGCCCGCCGTGCTGCCGGACGCGCGCTCGTACCTCTCGGTGGTGACGCTCAGCGTGCTGCCGTTCCTGTGGTTCGTCGCGCTGCGCCGCTACCTGCAGGCGATCGGTCTCGTGCGCGCCGCGACCTTCGCGCTGCTCAGCGCGAACCTGATCAACGTCGCGGCGAACTGGGTGCTGATCTTCGGCCACCTCGGCGCCCCCAAGCTCGGCGCCACGGGTGCGGCGTGGGCGACGGTGCTGTCGCGCCTCTACATGCTCGCGGTGCTGGTCGGCTTCACGATCTGGTACGCGCGCCGCTACGACCGCGCGCTGTTCCGCACCCCGCCGTGGCCCGACCTCGCGGTGCTGCGCCGCATCGTCGCGCTCGGCGCTCCGGCGTCGGTGCAGGTGATGCTCGAGGGCGGCGTCTTCACCGCGGCGACGCTGCTCGCCGCGGGGCTCGATCCGCTGTCGCTCGCGGCGCACCAGATCGCGCTCGGCGCGGCGGCGTTCTCCTTCATGGTGCCGCTCGGCGTCGCGTCGGCGGGCGCGGTGCGCGTCGGACAGGAGCTCGGCGCGAACCGCGTCGCGGCGGCGGAGCGCTCGGGCTGGGCGGCGCTCGCGGTCGGCGGCGCGTTCATGAGCTGCGCGGCGCTGGTCTTCATGCTGGCGCCCCGGCTCGTGATGCGCGCCTTCACCAACGACGAGGCGGTGATCGCGACCGGCGTCTCGCTGCTGCTGATCGCGGCGGTGTTCCAGCTCTTCGACGGCCTGCAGGTGGTCGGGGCCGGCGTGCTGCGCGGCTCCGGCGACACGCGCACCGCGATGGTGGCCGCTCTGATCGGCTACTGGGTGCTCGGGCTGCCGGTCGGCTATGCGCTCTGCTTCAGGTTCGGGCTCGGCGTGCGCGGGCTGTGGATCGGGCTCTCGATCGGGCTGATCGTGGTCGCGCTCGCGCTGGTCGCGCGGTGGGGTCGCCGCATGCGGCTCCTGCGCGCGTCCCACGCGGTGGAACGCCAAGTCGCCTGATGCAGCGTTCGTGCGCGGCTGCGAGATCGTCGGCCGTGCAACCCTTCGTCGCGCGCCACGACACCGGAAACGCACGTCCGACGCGCGTGCCCTCGGGCGACGCGTGGCACGAGCGTTGCGGTTCCCGCGGGGCATGTCGGCGCCGATCCCCATGACGATGCTCGACCTCGTCGTCTGCCTGAGCGCGTTCGCGAAGACCGACCACGAGGTGGTGGCGCGAGCGACGGAGCTGATCGAGAAGCGCGTCGTCGTGCTGCGCGGCAGCTTCGCCGGGCAGCGGATCGGGGCGTCGCGCTGAGCGCGCGTCCGACGCCCCGCTGAAGCGCGCGCCGACGCGCCGCTCCATCGAAGGAGGCGCCGCTGCAGCGCCTCGCGCGCCGACGCGCTGCGCGAGAAGCGGCTTGCGCAGCCCGCAACGCGTCTCCTACCGTCGCGGGATGCCGCACCCCCGACGCTTCCGCGCGCTCTCCGCGCCCGCGCTCCTCTCTTTGCTCCTGTCCTGCGCCGCCGTCCTCGCGACCGCGGTGCCGAGCCTCGCCCTCGACGCCTTCGTGTGCAGCGCCGCGCGGCGCTCGCCCGGCAGCGTCCGGCCGCCGACCTTCACCGGCATCGGCATCGCGGACCACTACGGCTCGTCCACGCTCACCGTCAAGCAAACGAACCGCCTGTGCTCGCCGGCGTCGCTCGACGGCGTGCCGCCGACCGACGAGGCGACTCACCTGCTGCGTCATGCGGCGCGCTCGTCGGGACGCCAGCCGCGCGTGCGCGGCGTCCGCGTCGACAATGCCCTCGGCGAGCACGTCCTCGACCTCGGCGCGCCGAGCACGCTGCTCGCGCCGACGCTGGTGGATACGGCAACGACCCCGTCGCTGCCGGACTTCGCGAGCCACGAGGTCGACCGCTACCGCTGCCGCGTCGCGCGCACGCCGGGCGGCAAGAAGAACTTCGCCGCGGCCGGCACGCGCATCGAGGTCACCGACGCGGACGGCGCGACGCGCACGCTCGAGATCCTGCGTCCGCGCCAGCTCTGCTCGCCGGCCGACGTCGCCGGCGAGACGATGAAGCGCGCGCGCGTGCACCTCGCCTGCTACGACGCGCGGCTCGTCGGCAGCAAGGCGACTCGGCAGCGCGGCCTGCGCGTCGACGACGGCTTCGGCGCGACGGCGCTCGACACCGCCGCCGTCAAGGAAGTGTGCCTGCCGTCGACCGCGGTGCACGCCTGCAACGGCGCGCCCGAGCTCTGCGACCGGCGCTTCGACCAGGTCGCCTACGTGACGACGCACAACGCGAACTCGAACGTCGAGGACGGCTTCGTCGGGCCGAACCAGCGCTACGGCGTCGCGCGCCAGCTCGCGGACGGCGTCCGCGGGCTCATGCTCGACACGTACTACGACGCGGGCGAGGTGGTGCTCTGCCACGCGCTCTGCCAGCTCGGGAAGAAGCCGCTCGTCGACACGCTGATCGACATCCGCAAGTTCCTCGAGCGGCACCCGTACGAGATCGTCAGCATCATCTTCGAGAGCTACGTGAGCGCCGCCGACACCGAGGCCGCGTTCGCCGCGGCCGGGCTGCTGCCTTACGTGCACGCGCAGCCGGTCGGCGTTCCGTGGCCGACGCTGCGCGAGATGATCGCCGCCGACCGCAGGCTCGTCGTCTTCACCGACAACCAGGGCGGCGCGTATCCCTGGTACCACCGCGTGTGGACCTACGCGTTCGAGACGCACTAC
The DNA here is from genome assembly GCA_036563615.1 of Candidatus Binatia bacterium. Lineage (NCBI taxonomy): Bacteria > Candidatus Binatota > Binatia (SeqCode) > Binatia bacterium. The sequence goes on along the minus strand of DATCMB010000009.1, from coordinate 229,592 downwards.
TCGTTCGCCAACCCGGCCGCCCTGAGCTGCGATCCGAACCGCGGCTCGCCGTCGAACAGCCTGTTCATCCTGAACCACTTCCTGACCCAGGTGTTCGGCTCGCCGGCGCTCGCCGAGCAGATCAACCACAACCCGCTGTTCATCGACCGCGCGCTCGAGTGCCAGGCAGCGAACGGCGCGCTGCCGAACTTCGTCACCGTCGACTTCTACGACATCGGCGACGTGATGAAGGTGGTCGCGCAGCTGAACGGGCTGTGATCGAGGGCTGTGAGCGGAGGGCGCCCCGGCGCGCCCCGCGGTCGGCGGCGCCCGCGCGCCGCTCGCGCGGCCGCTCCGTGACAGCACCACGACCAGCCGCTAAAGGCCGTGCACGCCGGCTCCTTCCGGCGCGGGAAAGGTCGAGGCCATGCAAGCGGAAGCGATCCAGACCGAGCGCGAGCCCTTCGCGACGACCACGCTGAACGGCAAGGCGCTGCCGCTCGTCGTGCAGGCGAACGGCGAGCGCGACCCGGCGCTCCTCGCCGAGCGCCTGCGCGCGAACGCGTCGTGGGTGCAGGACAAGCTCATCCGCCACGGCGCGATCCTGTTCCGCGGCTTCGCGGTGCGCACGCCGGACGACTTCGAGCGCATCGCGCGCGCGATCGACGACGACCTGAAGAACGACTACCTCGGCACCTCGCCGCGCGACGCACTCACCGACTACGTCTTCTCCGCGAGCGAGCTGCCGCCGTTCTACCCGATCCCGCAGCACTGCGAGATGAGCTTCGTCAAGGAGCCGCCGCGGCGTCTCTTCTTCTGCTGCCTCGTCGAGCCGGCGGACGGCAGCGGCGAGACGCCGCTGTGCGACTTCCGCGCGGTGTGGCGCGACCTCGACCCGCAGGTGCGCCGACGCTTCGAGGAAGGCGGAATTCGCATCGTGCGCAACTACGCCGGACCGTCGGGCGGCTCGTCCTTCGACCTCTGGAAGCTCAAGCGCTGGGACGAGATGTTCCGCACCACCGACCGCGCGACGGTCGAGGCGCGGTGCCGCGAGGAAGGCTTCGAGCCGATCTGGACCGACGGCGACGGGCTCAGGATCGTCAGCACGCAGCCGGTGTTCCGCGACCACCCGGTGACCGGCGAGCGCGTCTGGCACAACCACGTCACGACCTTCCACCTGTCGTCGGCGGCCGACGAGTACGGGCACATCTACAGGCTGCGTCCGACCGTCAAGCACTTCGCGCTGTGGCAGTTCGCGCGCGCGATGGTCGCGCTGCAGCGCCTGACGCGATCGTCCGACGAGCAGTCGATGCACTGCACGTACCTCGACGGGCGCGAGATCCCGGACGCCGACGTCGCGCACGTGCGCGAGGTGATCTGGCGGCACATGGTGGTCACGCCGTGGCGGCTCGGCGACGTCGTGGCGATCGACAACCACTCGACCGCGCACGGGCGCCTGCCGTACGCGGGGCCGCGTCAGATCGCCGTCTGCTGGGCCTGAGCCCGGCGCGGCCGGGCAGCCGTCAAGCCGTCGCCGGCGCGTCGTCGCGCGGCGGCTTGGCCGCGCGGCGGCGGCGCGCGCGCACGAGGACGTAGATCGCGAGCGCGAGCAGCAGGACGACCAGCGCGAGCCCGACGAACGGCAGCACGAGGACGAGCACCACCGTGCCGAGCGCGCCGAAGAGCTCGAAGCTCGCGAGCAGCAGGTTGCCGAGGCCGCCGGTGAAGAAGGTCGAGCCGACGCGCGTCAGCACGGTCGCGCTCTGCACGATCCCCGCGGTGCCGCCGCCCGCGATCACCGCGAGCGTCCACTGAACGACCGGCGGCACGTCGGTCAGCACCGCGGCGGTCGCGACCGTCCCTGCGACCACCGCGCTCGGGGTCGCGAGGACGTCGAGCAAGTGGTCGAGGAACGGCACGTGGTAGGCGAGCACCTCGATCACCGTCGCGGTGCCGAACGCGATCAGCGCCGGATCGCTCGCGAGCCAGGCGAAGTTGTCGCTGAGTGCGAGGTGACCGGTACGCGCCGCGACGCCGACGGCGAGCAGCGGCAGGAAGACGCGCAGCCCGCACGCGGCGGCGAGCCCGATGCCGAGGGCCACGCTGACGAGCGGCGTCAGATCCGGCGGCGGAGGCTGCACGCTACGACGGATAGCGGAGGTGCCGCGCGCGTACCATCGCTGCGCGCTCGTCGCGCGGCCGTCGCGCAGCGTGATCGGATACGCGGCGTGCGCGCGCGGCTCGCGTCAGACGCGCGCACGACGCGGCGTCGTCACGCCGGGCAGGAGCGCAGCCCCGGCAGCGGCTCGCCCTCGGGAACGAAGGTCAGCGCGACGCCGTTGTTGCAGTAGCGCTTGCCGGTCGGCGGCGGTCCGTCGTCGAAGACGTGGCCCTGGTGTCCGCCGCAGCGGGCGCAGTGGTACTCGGTGCGCGGGAAGATCAGCTTGTAGTCGGCCTTGGTGCCGATCCGTCCCGCGATCGGCGCCCAGAAGCTCGGCCAGCCGGTGCCGCTGTCGAACTTGGTCTTCGACTCGAAGAGCGGCAGCGCGCACGCCGCGCAGACGTACGTGCCGGCGCGCTTCTCCTTCTCGAGCGGGCTCGAGAACGCGCGCTCGGTCGCCTCCTCGAAGAGCACGGCGTACTGCTCGGGGCGCAGCACCTTGCGCCACGCCTCGTGCTCGCAGTCGAGCCGCGGCACGTCGGGCGCGCCGACATCGTCGGCGTGGCCGCGCGAGCAGCCCAGCAGCGCAGCGCCGCAGGCGAGGAGGCCGCGCAGGACGCGGCGCCTGTCGATCGAATCGATCAACGGATGGGTCACGTCGTCAGGATGCCAGAAGCGCCGCGCACGGTCACCCGTGCCGAAAATGCATGGTTGTGCGGGCAAGGTCGGCGCAGCTACAAAGTCCGTCTCACCACCGTGTACGAAGCCGAGGACCAGGCGGCCGCGCACGCGGCGCTCGCCCCCGCAGCGAAGCGCGGGGCGCACGCCGTCATCGAGTTGCAACGTCCGCAGCCCGGGGCGAGCACCAAAGCCCGGCTCGCCCCGGTGGGCGTTTTCCTCGCCACGCTCGGCTTCCTGCTCTTGACGCACGGCGGGCACTTCTACGCCGCCGACTCGCTGATCGTGCACCTGACCGCGACCAAGCTCGTCGAGGAGCAGACTCTCGAGCTCGGCGACGTCTGGGGCACGGTGCAGGGCGCCGACGGCAAGCGCTACGGACGCTACGGGCTCGGTCTGTCGCTGCTGCAAGCGCCGCTCGCGTGGCTCGGCAAGCAGATCGACCTGCGCACCCCCGACGCGTTTCGCGAGCTCGCCGGAGCGAACGTCAGCATCTACTACCCCGAGAGCTTCGCGGTCTTCTTCGCGACGCTGCTCGGACCGCTGTGCGGCGCGCTCGCCGCGGCGATGCTGTGGCTGATCGCTCGCCGGCTCGGGTACGCGCCGCGCGTCGCCGGCGCCCTCGTGCTGCTGCTCGTCGTCGCGACGCAGACGTGGCCCGCGTCGCGTGACGGCTTCCCGCACGTCGTCGTGCTGGCGTGCTTGCTCGTCGCGATCCACGAAGTGCTCGCGTGGCGCTCGCTGCGCAGCCCTGCGCTCGTCGGCGTCGTGCTCGGGTTGCTGCTCCTCGTGCGCCCGTTCGACGCCGTGCTGACCTCGCCCGCCGTGCTGCTCTACGCGGCGCTGCGCCACGCGCGCGACGACGCGCGCGCGGGCGTCCTCGGACGCAAGGTGATCGCGCTCGCTGTTCCGCTCGCGCTCGCCGCCGTGGTCGTCGCGCTGCACAACCACCTGCGCTTCGGCCACGTGCTGCGCTTCGACGAGCCCGGCACGCAGGCGTTCAACACGATCCTGCCGGTCGGCCTCTACGGTCTGCTGCTCAGCTCGGGACGCGGCTTCCTGCTCTACTCGCCGCCGCTCCTCGGCGGCCTCTGCGGTCTGCCGGCGCTCGCGCGCCGGCGACCTGCGGAAGCGGCGCTGCTGCTCGGGACCACGCTGCCGCTGCTCCTCGGCTACGCGTTCTACGCGCACTGGGACGGCGGCATCTGCTGGGGTCCGCGCTACCTCGCGCCGCTCGTGCCGCTGCTGCTCCTGCCGGCGGGCGAGCTCGTCGGCGCGGGCGCCGCGGCGACCGCGTTTCTCTGGGTTCTTGGTTTGACGGGCGCGTTCGTGCAGCTCGTCGGCACCGCGGTCGACTTCCACCGCGCGGCGCACGAGGTCGGCATGACGCGCGACGTGCTCTTCGATCCGACGAAGATGCCGATCCTCTCGCACTGGCGCTTCCTGCGCGCGGGCAAGCACCTCGACTGGCTCGTGCTGCGCATCCTCGAGGCGCGCGGCGCGTCGGTCGCGCTCGCGTGGCTCGCCGTTCCGCTCGCGCTTCTCGTCGCCGGGCTCGCGCTGCTGCGCCGCGCTTGGCGCGCTGCGGCATTCACGACCTCGACCAGCGATTGCACGACGTCGCGGAAGGGGCGAAGCTCGCCCGAGCCCAGCGAAACGGAGGCACCATGGCGAAGATCGTCGGCAACGTGAAGCCCGAGGACGACTACACGCACCCCCTCGGCCCCGAGCCCAACTTCAACGAGTCGGTCTACTTCAACTTCTTCGACCGCGCGCAGCAGCGCGGCGGCTTCGTGCGCATCGGCAACCGCGCGAACGAGGGCTACGCCGAGGTCACGGTGATCGTGTACGAGCCCGACGGCTCGGCGCTGTTCAACTACAAGCGCCCGGCGATCACGAGCAACGACGGCTGGAACGCGGGCGGGCTCGCGGTCGAGGTGCTGGTGCCCGGCGAGAAGCTGCGCACGACCTACGAGGGCTCGGTCGTCCACCTCGCCGACCCGCGCGCGATGCAGGATCCGAGCAAGGCCTTCAAGGAGAACCCGCACCGCCGCCTCGAGCTCGACCTGCTGCACGAGGGCGTCGGCCCGATCTACGGCCACGTCGGCAAGCCCGGCGACGGCAACGAGTTCGCGCGCGCGCACTACGAGCAGCACATGCGCGTCACCGGCACGATGTCGGTCGACGGCGGCCCCGAGGTGAAGCTCTCCGGACACGGCCTGCGCGACCACTCGTGGGGTCCGCGCTACTGGCAGTCGACCCCGTCGTACCGCTGGATCACCGGCAACTTCGGCGACGACCTCGGCATGGTGATCTCGATCGTCGGCGACCGCATCGGCGGCGTCTTCCATCGCGGCGAGGAGCTGCTGAAGATCGACCGCGTCGAGCTCGACACGGAGTACGAGCCCGGCACCCGCTTCCACCGCGCGCTGCGCGCCGAGGTGCTGCTCGAGAACGGCGAGAAGCACCGCATCGACGGCACCGTGAAGGGCTTCATCCCGCTGCGCAACCGCCGCGCCGGGATGCAGACCTACATCGGCGAGGGCATGACCGAGTACGTGCTCGACGGCGAGCGCGTCGGCTACGGGCTCAGCGAGTACCTCGATCAGCCGCAGGAGCCGCCCGCGCAGGCGTAGCGCGCGGCCGTCGTGGGTCGTGCGCGGCGCTAATCGGCCGCCGCGCGCGAGCGCGCCTCAGCCGAGGAACGCGAGCAGCAGCTCGTTCACGCGCTCGGGCTCGTCGTGCTGCACCCAGTGCGTCGCGTTCTCGAGGTAGGTGAGCGTCGCGTCGTCGCACAGGGCGCGGCTGCGCTCCGCGAGGTCGCGGATCGCGTAGGGGTCGTGGACGCCCCAGACGATCGCGGTCGGCACGCGGATGCGCGGCTCGCGCTCGGGCTCCGGCAGATCCTTGGCGAGCAACGCGCGGTACCAGTTCACCATCGCGGTGAGCGCGCCGGGGTGTCGCCACGCCGTGCGGTACACCTCGAGGTCGCGCGCGTCGAAGGCGTCCTTGCGCGCGGCGCCGCGCAGCGCGTCGGCGAGCGCCTTGTAGTTGCCGGCGCGCATCATCAGCTCGGGCAGCCACGGCACGCGGAAGACGCGCACGTACCAGCTGAGCCTGCGCTGCACGGGGTCGTGCCGCATGGCGTGCTTCCACACCGCGGGGTGCGGGGCGTTCAGCACCGCGAGGCGCTCGACGCGCTCGGGGTAGCGCGCGGCCGTCCACCACGCGACGGTCGCGCCCCAGTCGTGGCCGACGAGCGCGCACGTCCGCCGTCCGAGCGCATCGACCAAAGCGACGACGTCCTCCGCAAGGCGGTCGAGGTCGTAGGCCGCGACACCCTGCGGCTTCGAGCTCTCGGCGTAGCCGCGCTGGTCGGGCGCGACGACGCGGAAGCCCGCATCGGCGAGCGCCGGGATCTGGTGCCGCCAGCCGTAGGCGAGCTCGGGAAAGCCGTGCAGCAGCACGACCGGCCGTCCGTCTTGCGGGCCCGCTTGCGTGCAGCCGAGCGTGATGCCGTTTCCGAGCTGGAGCTGCACGCTCAGAACTCGACGCGGTAGAGGCGCACCCAGATGTCCGCCTCGTCCGAGCCGTCCTTGCGGACGTTGAAGCAGCCCGCGCGCTCGCCCTCCCCGCCGGTGCCCGCAGGCGGCTCGAGCACGACCGTGCGGCACAGTGAGCGGCTCTGCTCGAGCGCTTCGCAGAAGTCCTCGGTGCACCAGATCTCGCCTGGCGTGACGCGCGGCTCGATGCGCGCCGCGACCGCGATCGCGTGACCGCCGGTCACGACCGCCGTCGTGCCGCTGGTCTGCAGCCTGACCTCGCCGTAGTGCAGCGCGACGCGCAGCAGCGGCTGTCCCGGCGCGTCGTACACGTCGTCGACGATGCGACGCGCGATGCGGGCGAGCGCCGCCGCGTCGTGGTGCGTGATCAGCACGTGGTCGCCCTCGGTGATCTCGCGCGAGCGCGCGCGGTCGGCGTGCCGCGCGACCGCTTCCTCGATCGCGCGCCGCACGGGCGCGTCCATGCCGCGCTCCATGAGGCCGAGCATGCCGCGCACGTCGGCCTGCATCACGGCGAGCGTCTCCGCGCGCGGCTCGTTCGGGTCGCGCCACGGGCGTCCGCTGCCGACCACGTTCACGCGGTCGATGCGCTCGGCGTAGCCGTGGTTCAGGCGTGCAATGACCTGCGACAGCACCGGGTGGACGAGGTAGTGCGTCGAGCGCGGCAGCACGCCGTCGGGCTCGAACGTCCCCTCGCCGGGGCGCAGGAAGCGCTGACGGCGCGTGCCGTCGACCATGTCGTGCTCGAGCCAGCCGAGCAGCCCGGCGCGGTAGAGCGCGCAGCAGACGTGCAGCTCGTCGCCCGGCAGCGCCCCCGCGGCGTCGTTGTAGTCGCAGAACAGCGCCTCGATCTCGTCGCGCGTCAAGATATGACCGGGAATGCGTGCGAGCAGATCGTTGAGATCGAGGCCGCCCAGGTACGGGGCGATCTCGCGCAGGTACTCGTGCGCGATCTCGGTCGCGGCGGCGTTGACCGCCGTCTTGATGCGGTCCTCGGTGCGCTCGGACGGCTTCAGCGCCGAGATGCGCTGCCCGATGGTCATGAAGTCGCGCGGCCGCAGCAGCGTGTGACGGCAGACGTACGCGAAGACGTCCTCACGCTCGCCGGTGAAGCCGTGCGTGACGTGCGTCGTGCCGAAGTACGCGGTCAGCGGATCGTCCTTGACGCGGTCCGGGAGCACGAGCCGGCTCGCAGGCTCGCGCCGGATGTTGCTCACGAAGATCTCGCGCAGGCTCTCCGGCGTGTACGCGATGTCGACCGCGCTGCCGTGGTACTGCTGCGACATCACCGTGCTGTCGGGCAGGCGGAGAAACGCCTCCTTGCGCACCGCCGCGAACACCTTGAGGTGGTGGTTGATGCGCCGCAGCTGGTAGCCGACCTCGACCAGGCCGAGCTGCGAGAAGTACCAGATGTTCGGCGCCAGCTCGCCGGCCGCGCTCGCGCGCCCCGCCCCGCTCTCGACGTGCTTGTTGAAGTACTCGTCGACGCTGTCGATGAAGATCGCGACCGGCACGTCGATCGCGCGCAGGCGCGGCACGAGGTAGCCGTCGGTCTCGTTCGCGCAGCGCTGCAGCTCGCCCGGCGGAAAGTCGAGCAAGCGGACGAAGTGGTCGATGACGCCGCGCAGGTCCGGGTCGAGGAGCAGGCTCTTGAGCCGCGGTCCGACCTCGAGCCCGGCGGCGCGGTCGAGGCGCTTCAGCGTCGCGAGCGCGATCGACGTGAGCCACACCTTCGACCACCAGAGCGGCGAGTCGGCGTAGATCGAGATCGCCTCCTTGCTGAACACCTTGTCGCCGATCGGCTTGTCGAGGAGGCTGCGGTCGGGCAGGCAGACGACGCCGCCCGACTGGTAGAGGACGCGCTTCGCCTTGAGCAGCAGCGTCTTGCCGAAGCCCTTGGTGCCGATGACGACGAACTTGTCGCCGCCGTGGCTCAGGAAGTCGTCGATCTCGGGCGTGCGGTGCAGCAGCGCCGCGTCGAAATCCTCGGCGACGCGGATGTCGTCGGCGTCTACCGTCCAGGCACGCATGGGCGCACCGAGCGATAGGCGCCCCGGGGTGCTGCGTCAACTCGCCTCGGCGAGAACCACGCGCCGCGACGTCGGCCACGCGAGCCACCAGATCTTGAGCAGCGTGGTCCCGAACTGCCGGCCGAGCGAGCCGGTGTTGTAGTCGAGCCCGTAGCGCGCCGCGATCTCGCGCACGCGCGGCGCGAGCTCGGCGTAGCGGTTGCTCGGCAGGTCCGGGAACAGGTGGTGCTCGATCTGATGGCTCAGGTTGCCCGTCAAGATGTGAAAGAGCTTGCCGCCCTCGATGTTGCACGAGCCGAGAAGCTGGCGCGCGTACCAGTGGCCGCGGCTCTCCCGATTGACGTCCTGACGGCGGAAGTGGTGCACGCCGGCCGGAAAGTGGCCGCAGAAGATGATCGTGAAGGTCCAGAGGTTGCGCATCACGTTGGCGAGCGCGTTCGCGGCGAGGATCCACAGGAAGAAGGGACCTGCGAGCGCGGGCCACAGCACGTAGTCCTTCAGCACCTGCCGCTTCGCCTTGCGCCCGACCTGCCGCAGCAGCGGGCGCGCCTCCGACCACGGCCGCTTGCCGGCGAGCACGCGGCTCAGCTCGACGTCGTGCAGGGCAACGAACCACTCGAAGAAGAGCGCCATCACCACCACCGAGAACGGCTGCAGCAGGTAGAACGGGCTCCAGCGCTGCTCCTTGGTGATGCGCACCATGCCGTAGCCGACGTCGCGGTCCTTGCCGAGCACGTTGGTCCACGCGTGGTGCATGACGTTGTGCGAGTGCTTCCACTGCTCGGACGGGCAGACGATGTCCCACTCCCACGTGCTCGACTGGATCTGCGGGTCGCGCATCCAGTCCCACTGCGCGTGCAGGATGTTGTGCCCGATCTCCATGTTCTCGAGAATCTTCGCGACGCCGAGCATGAGCGTGCCGAGACCGAGCACGCCGAGGAACGCCGCCCAGCCGGCGAGTGCGTGCCCCCACCAGGGATGGAAGGCGATCGCCGCCAGCAGGACGAGACGTCCGCCGAGCGCGAGCGACCGCTGCACGCGGATCACCCGCAGGATGTAGCGACGATCGCGCTCGCCGCGGTCGGCGAGCACCTCCTCGCGCAGCCGATCGAGCTCCTGCCCGAACTCATCGAGGCGCTCGTCGGTGAGGTGTGACAGCACGTTGGTCTTGACGCTCATCTTCAGGCTTCCACTTCCGCGTCGCCGCTCGCCGCGGATACGCACAGCTGAATCATCGCTCCCGGCTCGTCGACGCGGCGGCCGTTGCGGACGTCGCGCACCGAGCCGGCCCGGAGGCGCACGGTGCACGTGTGACAGATGCCGATGCGGCAGCCGTGCGCGGGCCGGAGGCCGGCGTCCTCGGCGGCGCGCAGCAGCGAGGTCTGCGCGTCGGCGTCGATCGTGACGCCGCTGCGCGCGAAGCAGACCCGCCCGCCCACGGCGTCGGCCGAAGGCGGCACGATCCGCGGACGGAAGCTCTCGACGTGCAGACGCCGCGCGAGCCCGGCCGCGCTGCACTCGCGCTCCACCGCGTCGAGCAGGCCCGTCGGGCCGCACGCGTAGACGTCGCGCTGCCGCCAGTCGCACAGCTCCTCGAGCGTCGCGGCGGAGAAGCGCGGCTTCGGCCCCTCGGCGTCGCGCGTCGTGACGACGTGCAGCCGGTAGCTCGGAAAGCGGCGCGCGAGCACCGCGAGGTCGTCGCGGAAGATCACCCGCTCGGCGCTCGGCGCGTAGTGGACGTGCACGACGTCCGGCATCTCGCCGCGCACGGCGAAGCTGCGCAGCATGCTCATCACCGGCGTGATGCCGCTGCCGCCGGTGACGAACAGCGGGCGCACCGGCATCGCCTCGGGCAGCACGAACTCGCCCTGCGGCACGGCGAGGTCGACGTAAGCGCCGACCTCGAGGTCACGCACGAGGTGACGCGACACGCGTCCGCCGGGAACCTCCTGCACCGTGATCGTGATGCGGCCATCGGTGCGCTCGGGCGCAGACGTGATCGAGTACGTGCGCACGTGGCGCGCGCCGTCGATGGTCACGCCGAGCGTGACGAACTGACCGGCGCGGTGGCGCCGGAAGCCGCGCCCGGGACGCAGCACGAGCGTGCGCGCGTCCTCGGTCTCGCGCACGGCGTCGTCGACGCGCGCGCGCACGACGTCGGTCGACCAGAGCGGGTTTGCGAGCTCGAGGTAGCTCGAGGCGCGCAGCGGCCAGGCGAAGCCGTCGGCCAGCGCAGCCAGGCCCGCGCGCAAGCGCGCGAGCGGAGAGCGGGGAGAGGAACGCTCGGAGAGCAAAGCGGCGTCGTCTCGACCCGCGGTGGCGGCATCAATCATTGGGCGGGTCTCCTACGGGGACGGGGGCGCGTGGCTACGCGTTCGTAGCCTACGTTTGCGTAGGTTACGCCCGCGTAATATCCGTGTCAAGGTGAGCGAGCGACGCGTGCACGGAAAAGGACGCCTGCCGGCTGCGGCGCGACGCGCGCAGCTCATCGACGTCGGACGCAAGGTCTTCGCCGAGCGCGGCTTCGAGGCGACCTCGGTCGAGGAGATCGCCGAGCGGGCGAAGGTCTCGAAGCCGATCGTTTACGAGCATTTCGGCGGCAAGGAAGGGCTCTACGCGGTGATCGTCGACCGCGAGGTCGAGCACATCCTGAACAGCATCGCGCAGGCGGTCGCGTCGGGAACGCCGCGCGAGCGCATCGAGCAGGCGGCGCTCGCCTTCCTCACCTACGTGAAGCAGCGTCCAGACGGCTTCGCGATCCTGCTGCGCGACGCGCCGCCCGCGCGCGGCGGCGGCGGGATGCACGCGCTGATGTACGACCTCGCCGACCGCGTCGGCGGCATCTTCAGCGAGCAGTTCCGCAAAGCGGGCTACGACGCCAAGACCGCGCCGATCTACGCGCACGCGCTCGTCGGGATGGTCGCCTTCGTCGGCCAGTGGTGGACCGAGGCGCGCAAGCCGCCGCCCGCCGAGGCGGTCGCGAGCCACATCGCGGCGCTCGCCTGGATGGGGCTGCGCCACCTGCCGAAGCGCCCGGCCCCGATCGCCAAGCGTCGCGACCCGAGCGCCGCGTCGAGCTGAGCGCGTCGCGCGTCGAGCTGAGCGCGGGACGCGTCGACGAGCGCGCGCGGCGCGCGTCGTATTGCCCTGCGCACCGGCATCGGACACGGTGTGGCAGAGGAGCAGCTCTGATGCGGATCCGACAAGTCGCTCTGGTGGCGCGCGACCTCGAACCCGTGGTCGAGGATCTGTGCGCGGTGCTCGGCGTCGAGGTGTCGTTCAACGACCCCGGCGTCGCGGAGTTCGGGCTGCGCAACGCGGTCATGCCGCTCGGCGACCAGTTCCTCGAGGTCGTCTGTCCGGTGCGCGACGACGTCACGGCCGCCCGCTACCTCCAGCGCCGGCGCGGCGACGGCGGCTACATGGTCATCCTGCAGACCGACGACCTCGAGGCCGACCGCGCGCGCCTCGAGGCCTCCGGCGTGCGCGTCGTCTGGCAGATCACGCTACCCGACATCGCGACCATCCACCTGCACCCGCGCGACGTCGGCGGCGCCATCGTGTCGCTCGACCGGCCGCTGCCGCCGGAGTCGTGGCGCTGGGGCGGACCCGGCTGGGAGGAGAAGGGAGCGCGCAGCGAGGCGCGCGGCATCGGCGGCGTCGAGCTGCAGAGCGACGACCCGGCCGGGCTCGCGTGCCGCTGGAGCGAGGTGCTCGGCGCCGAGGTCGCCTACGACGACCGCGGCGCCCCGCACATCGAGCTCGACGGCGGCCACCTGCGCTTCGTCAGCTCCGACGACGACCGCGGCGAGGGCATCGGCTGCGTGCGCGTCGCGCTACGCGACCCCACCGCGGCCGCCGAGCGCGCCCGGGCGCGCGGCTGCGTCGACGCGAACGGCCGGATCGCGATCGGCGGCGTGCGCTTCGACCTCGTCGGCGCCTGAAGCCGGCAGCACGCCGGCGACGCGCTGCGCCATCGCACCATCGCGGGCTCCGTCCGCGGCGCCTCGTCTCCGTCGCAACGACCGTTCGACACGCGATTCGTGCCGTGCGCGCGCCGTGCTTCACCGAACGCGCAATCCTGGGCGCCGATCACCCGGCGATCGCTTGCCCACGAAGCTTCAGGATGGGATCAATCGCCCGAACGCCTACCAGGAGGGACCATGCTTCTCCGTACGAGCGACAAGACGCGAGACGACGAATCGTACGACGGCGGGCTACCGATCCCCACCCAGATCGTCTCCAATAGCGAGTTCTACCCGATCCCCCAGACCGAACGTCAGCGCCGCATCGAGCGGCTGATCCGCGAGATGGCGGACGAGCGCGCCCACGCGCTCGGCTGGTCGCGCCGCCGCTTCCTGCAGTCCGCGTGCGGCACCGCGACCGCCCTGATGGCGCTCAACATCGCGAGCGGCTGCAGCGACGCGAAGAGCGACGGCGGCTTCGACGTCACCGACTGCGCGACCCGCGACCCGGAGGCCGCCCGCGAGGTCTTCCAGCCGGGCGAGTACTTCATCGTCGACGTCCAGACGCACCACGCGGACCTCGAGGGCCCGATCGGCACCAACCCGGCCCTGCAGGACTTCTTCCGCGCCTTCCGCATCTGCGCGCCGGCGACCGAAGCGTCGGGCGACTGCCATCCCAACGAGCTCGCCGAGCTGTCGCGCGCGAACTACCTGAAGGAGATCTTTCTCGACAGCGAGACCGCGGTCGCGATGATGAGCGGCATCCCGGCGCCGAGCCGCGATCTGCAGCTCATCAGCAACGAGGCGATGGCCGCGACCAAGGACCTCGGCAACGAGCTCGGCGCCTCGCAGCGCATGCTCACGCAGGGCATGCTGACACCGAACTTCCCCGAGAGCGCCGACACCGGCACGCGCATCCAGGACATGGAGCACCTGGTGCGCGACCTCGGCATCCGCGCGCTCAAGACCTACACCGGCGCCGGCTACGGCGTGTTCGGCGACATCCCGCCGTGGTGGCTCGACGACGAAGAGGTCGCCTACCCGATGTACGAGGAGGCGCTGCGCCTCGGCATCGACATCATCAACTGCCACAAGGGGCTGCGCCTCGGCATCTTCGATCCGGTGCACATCCACCCGCGCGACATCCCGAAGGCCGCGCGCGACTGGCCGCAGATCCGCTTCGGCATCTACCACGCGGGCTTCGAGTACGTGGAGGAGCTCTGCCGGCTGAAGGTCGAGGAGATCCCCGAGGCGACCAACGTCTACCCCGAGCTCGGCGCGATCTTCGCAAGCCGCGTGCTGTCCGACGACGGCGTCGACGCGATCGGGCACCTGCTCGGCCAGCTGGTCAACGCCTTCGGCGCCGACCACATCCTTTGGGGCACGGACTCGATCTGGTACGGCTCGCCGCAGTGGCAGATCGACGCGCTCAAGACCTTCCGGATGCCGCCGCGCCTGATGGAGCAGTACGGCTACCCGGAGATCACCAAGGAGATGAAGGCGCAGATCTTTGGCTTGAACGCGGCGCGGCTCTACAACCTCAATCCCGACGAGATCCGCTGCACGCTGCCGAGCGACCAGATCGCGCAGGCGAAGAAGGCGTACGCCGACCTGCGCGACCCGAGCCTGCGCACCTACGGTCCGAAGACGCGGCGCGAGTTCCTGAAGCTCGCCTTCGGCGGACGGCCCGACCCGCGCCGGTCCGCATGAAGCGCGCCCGAGCGCTCGTCGCGCTCGGCGCAGCCCTCACCATCGCGGCGGGCGTCGCGGCAACGGCGACGCCCGCCGCTGCTTTTCCGGCGACGCCCGCGGCGTTTCTACGGGCGCGCGCCGCGGCTTCCCCGCAAACACCCGTTGCGCCGACGCCCGCCGGGGCTTCGCCGTCGACACCCGCCGCACCGACGCCCGCCGCGAGCGCTCCGCAAACGCCGACGACACCCTCCACGGTCACGCCGGGCGCCGGCACGTCGTCCGCCGACTCCGCCGCGGTCTCGTCTGCCATCGCGGCCGCGCTCGCTGCGCCCGACCGCAGCCCGGCCGACCGCGCGCTCGATGCGCAGCGCCGTCCCGCGGAGCTGCTCGCCTTCTTCGGCATCGCGCCCGGCATGAAGGTCGCCGAGCTCGGCGGCGGCAGCGGCTACACCGCCGAGCTGCTCGCGCGCGTCGTCGGCCCGCAGGGCCGCGTGTACGGCCAGAACTCGCCGCTCCTGCTCGAGCGCTTCGCGCAGAAGCCGTGGAGCGAGCGCCTCGCGAAGCCGGCGATGAAGAACGTCGTGCGCCTCGATCGGCCGCTCGACGATCCGTTCCCGCCCGACGTGCGCGACCTCGACGTCGTGCTGCTCGTGCTCGGCTACCACGACGCCTACGCGCAGCAGGTCGACGTCGAGGCGATGAACGCGGCCGTGTTCCGCGCGCTCAAGCCGGGCGGCGTCTACGGCATCGTCGACCACAGCTCGGTGCCCGGACTGGGCGCCGAGGACGCCGCGAGGCTGCACCGGATCGACGAGCTGATGGTGATCCTCGACGTCGAGGACGTGGGCTTCGAGCTCGACGCGACCGCCGACTTCCTGCGCAACCCGGAGGACACGCGCGACTGGAGCGCCTCGCCCGCCGACGCGGGCGACAAGCGCGGCACGAGCGATCGCTTCGTGCTGAAGTTCGTCAAGCCAGAAAACGCCGCGGCCCATCCGTAGCCCGCCGGCGCGTCGGAGCCGCGCGCGTCGCGACGAGCGTTTCGCGGAGAGCAGAGAAACAGCGCGGCGCAAAGGCGCAGGAAGCGCGCGCGAGCTCAGCTCCCGAGGTAGCGCTGCACGACGTCCTCCCACTCCGGGTCGTCGAGCACCTCGAGCATCGCGACGTCGAGCTGGCGGCGGCGCGGGCTGTCGAGCGGCAGCGCGAAGCCGACGAAGCCGCGCGCGCGCGGCTGCGGCACGATCGTCAGCTCGCCGGAATACCGGACCTGCGACAGGTAGCGCAGCACCGGCCACTCGTCGACGAAGGCGTCGAGCTCGCGCGCGAGGACGTCGCTCAAGCCCTCCTCGACCGTGCCGTAGGGACGTGCCACGATGCCGAGCGCGCTCAGGTAGTCGGCGGTCCCGGAGTCCTGCACGACGCCGACGCGCACGTGCGCGAGGTCGTACAGGCTGCGGATCGGCGGCTGGAGCTTGACGACGGTCAGCGCCGACGTGACGGTGGCGATGAAGGTCGACACCAGCACGATCGAGGACAGCATCCAGATCATGCCGACGACGCGCCCCCAGAGCGTGATCGGCGTGCGGTCGCCGTAGCCGACCGTGGTCATGGTGCTCACCGACCACCAGATTGCGTCGCCGATGCCCTGCATCACGCCGCCGCCGAAGTGCTCCGGGTTGCGGCGTCGCTCGAGCAGCCAGACGAGGATCGCGAACGCGACCACGATCGCGAGCAGCGTCAGCAGCGCGGTGCCGAGCGAGCCCAGCACGCTGCGCGCGACCGCGAGGAAGGTCGCGTCGTGCGACGGACGGGTCGCGATCGCGAGCGACACCGGCATGAACGGGATCGTCATGTCGTAGCGACGCTCGCGGTGCGCGGTGATCAGGAGCGGCCCGACCGCAACGTCGACCTCGCCGCGCTCGAGCGCGGCGAGCAGCCCCTCGAGGTCGTACTCCTCGACGCGATACGAGATGCTCTGGCGGCGCGCGATCTCCTGCCAGAGCTCGATCGCGAGCCCGTGCCACTCGCCGTCGATCTGCTTCATCACGAACGGCGGCGAGAGGTAGGTTCCGACCACCATCTCCTTGGAGGTCTGGCTTGCGGAGGTCTGCTCGCCCGCGGCCTGCGCGGCGCCCGGGGTTTGCGCGGCAGCCTGCGCGGCCGCCGGCCTCCCGACCGTCACGGCGAGCAAGCCCAGAGTGAGCACGAGCGCGACCAGCGCGCTCACACGGCTTCGCACCACACCAACCACGCCGCCCTCCGTACGTCGGCGAGGACCGTCCGGCAAACGACCCGCGCGCGGGAGCGACGTCACCGCCACAACGAGTGCGTCGTCACCTCGCCGGTCGCGTGGTCGACGAGCACCAGGAGCGGCTCGCTGACCTTGCCGGGGACGGGGACGCGCGTGCCGACGAGCGCGGTCGAGCCCGCGCCGGGGAGGATCTGCTGCAGCCCGAAGCGGTCGAGCTGCGTGTCGGCGCTCCAAAGGACGTTGCCGTCGTCGTCGACGCGCGCGAGCACGACGGTGCCCTTCCCGCCCGGCGCCGAGGTGTGGACCGTCAGCGCTCCGTCGGGGTCGCGCACGCGGATCGGCTCCGACGCTTCGTCGATGCGCAGGAAGGCGGCGTCGAGGTACTGCGCGTCCCCGATCGGCTCCATCGCGACGATCTGCCGGCTGCCGGTGCCGGAGCCCTCCCCGACGATGCCGCGGTACCATCGCCGCATCTCCTTGCTTGACGCCGCGTGCGTGACGCGGCGCAGCCACTGACCGGGCGCGTACTCGCGCGCGCGCTCGGCGTCCGAGAGCAGACCGAGCCAGGTGCCGCGACCGGTGAAGAAGCCGGTCGCGAGGTGGCTCTCGACCCGCGGCGCAAACGCGCGCGGACGCGCGCCCTGCAGCTCGCGCAAGTTCGCCGGCGCGCCCTTCACGAGCTCGTCGGTCGCGAGGTCGACGCCGCCGACGCCGTTCACGTCGAACCACAGCGTGCGGCCGTCGCTGCCGAGGATCTGGACGAGGCCGAGCGAGTTGCCGGAATGTCCGCCGCCGATCGGCACGAGCCGCGGCGCGGAGCCGTCGAGCGGGACGAGGAAGAGGCCGACCGCGTACGTGTCCTTCGCGTGGTCGCGCGCGAGCGACGGCACGTAGGCCTCGAGCGTCTGGATCAGCGTCGCGACGTGCGTGTCGGTCCGCACGCTGCGGCCGATCGGCGTCCCCTTGCCGGGATCGATCGAGAAGATCGTGTTCTCGACGGCGACGAGAAGCGCCAGGAGCAGCGCGAGCGCGCCGACGGCGAGCGCGAGCTTGAGCTGCAGGCCGCGCAGCCGGTGGTACCAGCCGACGTCGTCGTGCCCGACGCGTGCACGCGTCGTCGCCGCGGACCCGGGGCGTCGTGCAGGATCGTCCTCGCGACCGGCGCTCGTCGCGGCAGCGCTCCCGCCTCGTCCCGCCGCCGCGTCCCGCCGCAGCGTGATCCAGCCGCGCGCGTCGTCGATCTCCGCGACGCAGCCCGGGGTCTTCTGCCGGATCACCTCGTCCGCGACGAAGCGCAGGATCTCCTGGCGGCGCTCGGCCGCCCAAGGATACCGCGCGCGCCAGTCCGACGCCGCGCCCACGTGGACGACGGCCAGCGCGTCGTCGCCGCCGAGCTCCCAGTGGAACCTCAGCTCACCGTCCGTCGCGCGGTAAACCACGAGCCCCGCGCGTCCTGCTTCGGTGATCGTGACGCGGGGCGAGCTCATCGTTCGGATACGCGGAGGCGGGCGGACGGCGCCGGGCGGAATCTCATGTCCGAGCGACGCGCGTCTCGTCAAACGGCGTGCGTCGATGCCCGTCGGCGCGAGCGCGTACGCCCCGCGCCGTCGTCGCAGTTGATCTCGGACAAGATCCGAGTCTTGCGTCGCGAGGGTGTACCACACAAGCAAGCCGTCGCCAGCTTCCCACATCGCCTTGCCGGCAACGTACACGACCTCGTTACGGTACGGCTCGTCGATCGCGATCTTGAAGCTGCGCGGGACGCGCTGGCCGCCGATCGTGTAGCCGTCGACGCGCGTCTCGCTGCGCGTCTGGCCGCGCCAGCTCGAGCGCACGCGGAACTCGACCATGCCCTTCTTCGGGTCGGCCGCGATGTCGCGGATCACCGCGCGCAGCGCCGAGCGTGCTCGCGCCGAGCATCGCCTCGGATCCGCGGCAGATCGAGCAGTGGGGACGCTTCGAGCGCCTGTCGGTGAGCCCCGGCGGCGCGCAGACGCTGTTCCGCATGATGCTCGGCCTCGACGTGCGTCACGTGCTGCCGACGATCCGCACCCCGACCGTCGTGCTGCAGCGCAGCGGCGACCGCATCACCACGCCGCCCGGCGCGCGCTACATCGCCGAGCACATCCCCGGCGCGCGCTACGTCGAGCTGCCCGGCGACGACCACTTCCCGTGGATCGGCGACGTCGAGCCGATCGTCGGTGAGGTGCAGGAGCTCGTCACCGGTCACCGCACGGCGCCGGAGCCCGACCGCGTGCTCGCGACCGTGCTGTTCGTCGACATCGTCGACTCGACCGGGCACGTGGCGCGCCTCGGCGACCGCGCATGGCGCGACCTGCTCGTGCGCTTCCGCGCGCTCGTCCGCACGCACCTCGCGGCGTACCGCGGCCGCGAGGTCGACACCAAGGGCGACTCGCTGCTCGCGACCTTCGACGGCCCCGCGCGCGCCGTGCGCTGCGCGCGCGCGATCAGCGACGGCGTCGCCGAGCTCGGCCTCGCGGTGCGCGCCGGGCTGCACACCGGCGAGTGCGAGATGCTCGGCTCCGACGTGACCGGGATCGCGGTGCACATCGGCGCGCGCGTCGCGGAGGCCGCCGATCCGGGCGAGGTGCTGGTATCGAGCACCGTCAAGGACCTGGTCGCGGGGTCGGGGATCGCCTTCAGCAGCCGCGGCACGCACACGCTGGCCGGCGTGCCGGGCGAGTGGGTGCTGTACCGCGCCGAGGTCGGTGCTTGACGCCCTACAAACCCATCAGCGCCGTGACGCCGTGGTCGCGGCCCGCCGTGTAGCCGCCGTCGACCGCGATCGCCTGGCCGGAGACGAACGACGCGTCCGACGACAGCAGGAAGCACGCGACCGAGGCGATCTCCTCGGGCCGCCCGAAGCGGCGCAGCTTGTGCTCCTCGCGGATGTGCTCGCGCACCGTGTCCATCATCGGCAGGTCCAGCACGCCGCGGAGCATCGGCGTGTCGATGAAGCCCGGGCAGATCGCGTTGGCGCGGATGCCCTGCCGGCCGTAGTCGATCGCGACGTTCCGGGTCAGCAGCACGACCCCGCCCTTCGAGGCGTTGTACGCGCTGCCGCCGGCCGTGCCCTCGAGCCCCTCGATGCTCGCGATCGTCACCAGCGAGCCGCGCTCGCCGTCGCGCGGCTCCTGCGTCAGCATCTGCTTGACGGCGTGCTTGACGACGAGGAACGTGCCCTTGAGGTTGACGTCGAGCACCGGATCCCAGCCGCTCGCGGCGTCGAGCAGGTGCACCGGGCCGCCGCCCGCCACGCCGGCCGCGTTGACTACGCCGTCGAGGCGGCCGAAGTCGCGCACCGCGAGCGCGACCGCGGCCTCCACCTCGTCCTCGCGCGTCACGTCGCACTTCGCGAAGCGGCACGCGTCGCCGGAGGCTTCCGGCGGCGGCTCGCTGCGGTCCGCGCCGACGACCCGGGCGCCCTCCGCGAGGCACTGCGCGAGCGTCGCGCGTCCGATGCCGGAGGACGCTCCGGTCACCAGCACCACCTTGCCCTCGAGCCGACCGCTGCGCGCCTGCATGCTCGTGCCCTCCGTCGCTTGCGCCGCGCTTATACAACTTGATAGGAGCTGTTCAAATGTTCAAACCGGCGACAGCGTCGTCGGGCGCCGCACGCGCGGCGTCGCCGCGTCCGCCGGGCGCGACCGCGGAGCGCATCCTCGACGCGACCGAGCGCTGCATGCGTCGCCTCGGGATGGCGCGCTTCTCGATGGCCGACGTCGCGGCGGCGGCGGGTCTGTCGCGCGGCGCGGTGTACTTCCACTTCCCCGACCGCGACGCGCTGGTACGCGCGGCGCTCGCGCGCGCCGCCGAGCGCTTCGTGCGCGACAGCGAGCAGGCGGTGCGCGCGCGGCGCACGCTCGCCGCGCAGGTCGCGGAGGCCGCGGTGTACATCCGCCGCAGGCTGCGCGACGAGCCGCAGGCGTCGGGGGTGGCCGGCGAGAGCGACACGCTGCTCGCGACCCTGCTCACCGCGCACCTCGAGGGCGTGGTCGCGAGCTGGGTCGACTTCTGGCAGCCCTACCTCGCCGCCGCGGCGGCGCGCGGCGAGATCCGCCGCGGCATCGACCGCCGCGAGGCCGCGGAGTGGATCGTCCGCATCATGCTGTCGCTGGTGGTGATGCCGTCGGCGGTCGTCGACCTCGACGACCTCGAGGCGGTCCGCGGCTACGTGAGCCGCTACATCGTGCAGGGCCTCGCGCCGCGCGCGAGCAGTGATCGGAGGAAGTGAGCGATGCGATTCGCGCTGTTCTACGAGATCCCCGTCCCGCGGCCGTGGAGCAAGCAGAGCGAGCACCGGGCCTACAAGAACGTGCTCGAGCAGGCGCTCGCCGGCGAGGAGTTCGGCTGGGACGCCTTCTGGACCGTCGAGCACCACTTCCTCGACGAGTTCTCGCACTGCTCGAACCCCGAGGTGCTCTACGGCGCGATCGCGAGCCGCACGAAGCGCATGCGCATCGGCTACGGCGTGCGGCTGATGCCCAAGCCGTACAACCACCCGGTGCGCACCGCCGAGTCGGTGGCGGTGCTCGACCTGCTCTCGGACGGCCGCGTCGACTTCGGCACCGGACGCTCGTCGACGCGCGCCGAGCTCGAGGGCTTCGGCATCGACCCGCACGAGACGCGCGAGATGTGGGCCGAGGGCATCCGCCACGTCGTCGACTGCTGGACCAACGACGAGGTCGAGCTGAACGGCAAGTTCTGGCAGATGCCGCGCCGTCGCGTGCACCCGAAGCCGCTCCAGGAGCCGCACCCGCCGATCTGGGGCGCGACCTCGAGCGAGGACGGCCACCGGCAGATCGGCGAGGCCGGCATCGGGCTGTGCTCGTTCGCCGTCGGCATCTCGCCCGAGGAAGTCAAGAAGAAGATCGACATCTACCGCGCCGCGATCCAGAACTGCACCAAGCCGCTCGGCAAGTACGTCCACAACCAGGCGTCGACCTTCACCATGGCGCTGTGCGCGCCGACCGAGGCCGAGGCGCGCGAGGTCGCCCGCGAATCCTTCGAGTGGTACCCGAAGGCCGGCGCGCGCCTGATCGGCTCGCTCGCGAGCTGGATGGCCGAGAAGAAGCGCGACCTCGGCAGCTACTCCTACGCCGCCGACATGAAGAACGTCGACGAGGCGGGCGCGCTCGACCTCTTGTCGCTCGAGTACCTGATCGAGAACGGCGCCTGCGTGCTCGGCACGCCCGAGCAGTGCGTCGAGGCGTGCAAGCGCTACGAGGCGGCGGGCGTCGATCTGCTGCTGTGCCTGATCAACCCGTACAAGATCCCGCACGAGAAGTGCATGCAGACGATCGAGCTCATGGGGCGCCACGTCATCCCGAAGTTCCGCTGACGCGGCCGAGGAAGCCCAGCACCGCGTCGCGCAGCACGTCGCCGGCGTCGGCCTGCAGCATGTGGCCGGCGCCCGGGATCAGCACGAGCTCGGCGCCCGGGATGCGCTGCGCGAGCAGCCTGCCGTTCTCCGTCGGCACGAGCAGATCGGCCTCGCCGTGCAGGACCAGCGTCGGCACGCGCAGCGCGCCGAGCTCGTCCCAGGTGTCGTGGTGCATCGCGGCCTGGAGCTGGCCGAAGTAGCCGGTGGGCGTGGTCGGGATCCGCATGCGCTCGGCGAGGTCCTCCTCGATGCGCTCGGGATGGTTTTGCCGCGTGTCCTCGCCGTAGAGGAACCACGCGTTGCGGCGGTAGACCTCCGCCGGATCGTCGCCGCCCGTGGCGAGCGCCTGCAGCACCTCGGGCGACGCCGGAACCGCGTTGCGTCCGCCGGGCGTCGTGCAGATCAGCACCAGCGAGCGCAGTCGCTCCGGATACGTCAGCGCGAGGCGCTGCGCGATCATGCCGCCGAGCGACATGCCGATGACGTGCGCGCGCTCGATGCCGCACGCGTCGAGCACCGCCGCCGCATCGCCCGCCATCTGCGCGATCGTGTAGGCGCCCTTCGGGACGTCGGAGCGTCCGACGCCGCGGTTGTCGAAGGTGATCGCCTGGTAGCGCTCGGCGAGCCACGGAAGGCTGCGGTGCCAGCCGTAGGCGTTCGAGCCGAGGCCCATGATCAGCAGCACGGGCTCGCCCGTGCCGTGCGTCTCGTAGTGGAGGCGGACTCCGTCCGCAGAGGTCGCGTGAGGCATCCGGCGCTTGTCGCATGCGCGGACGCGTCGCGAAAGCGCCGGCGTCACGATCGTGTGCGACACGCGCACAGCCCCGGTTCAGCCCCGCGCGCGAGTTGCGTTCGCGGCCGCAGCTCGTGTAGCGCCGATCGCGGAGGGCAGCAGATGACGCGCAGCGCACAACGGCTTTTCGATCTCACCGGCAAGGTCGCGTTGATCACCGGCGGCAGCCGCGGGCTCGGTCGCGAGATGGCGCTCGCGTTCGCGCAGGCGGGCGCGGACGTCGTGATCGCGAGCCGCAAGGCCGACGCCTGCGAGCGCGTCGCCGCGGAGGTCGAGGCGCTCGGGCGCAAGGCGCTCCCGCACGCCTGTCACGTCGGCGACTGGCAGGCGCTCGACGCGCTCGCCGACGCCGCGTGGTCGCACTTCGGCAAGGTCGACATCCTGGTCAACAACGCCGGGATGTCGCCGCTCTACCCTTCGCTCGCCGAGGTCAGCGAGGCGCTCTGGGACAAGGTGCTGGCGGTGAACCTGAAGGGGCCGTTCCGCCTGACCGCCAACCTCGGCACGCGCATGGCCGCGGCCGGCGGCGGCTCGATCATCAACGTCAGCAGCATCGCTGCGATCCGCCCGACGCCGACCGAGACGCCCTACGCGGCGGCGAAGGCGGGGCTCAACGCGCTGACGGTCGCGTTCGCGCACGCCTTCGGCCCGAAGGTGCGCGTGAACTGCATCATGGCGGGGCCGTTCCTGACCGACATCGCGAAGGCCTGGCCGCCGGCGGCGCTCGCCGCGATCGAGTCGACCTCGGCGCTCCGGCGCGCCGGCAATCCCGACGAGATCATCGGCGCCGCGCTCTACTTCGCGTCCGACGCGTCGAGCTTCACGACGGGAGCGATCCTGCGCGTCGACGGTGGCAGGCCGTAGCGGACCTGCCGCCGTCGCGTGCGGCGAAGCGCTCTTCGTTGCTTGACGAGGCCGTGCGTCAGCGCTGCGCCGGATTCTGCGCGGGGCGCGGCGCCGCGCCCTGACGCTCGTCGAGCTCGTGGCCGGTGGCGAGGCTCTGGCTCACGCTGCGGGCCATGCTCAGGTGATGGTCGAGGACCGGCACCATGCGTCGCGCGTACGCGGCGACGTCGCCGTCACCGGTGCGCGCCTTGGCGTTGAACAGCGCGAGGTCCTTCTCGTGGTCCGCGACCATGTGGCTCATGTACTCACGGTCGAACTCCTCACCTTGCAGCTTCGAGAGCTGGTCCTTGAGCTGCTGGTCCGCCGGGCTGAGCTTCGTCGGCTGCTGGATGCCTTCCTGGGTCGCGGTGTTGGCGAGGATCGACTGCGCCGAGGTGTGATCCTTCTTCATCTGCTCGGCGAAGCTCCTGACGGAGTCGTTCTTCGATTTCTCGAGCGCGAGGTCGGCGAGCTGGACCTCCGCCATGCTGCCCTCGAGCGCCTGCGGCACGAACGCCTGATCGTCGAGCAGAACGGTCTTCCCCGCCGGGCTGTCGGGCACCGCCTGGTTGCTGCCGGGCCTGCCAGCGTCCGTGGTGGTCGCGCTGCCCTGCGCATGGCCTGCGCGGCCTGAATGATCCTCAGCCCACGCGGCCGGCGCGGCGAGCAGCGCGAGCGCGGCCGCGCATGCGAACGTCCTGAGCATCGTCGGACCCTCCTTGCCCGAGCAAGGCAGCAACGCTCGTGCCCCGCGCTTTCGCTGGATCGCACGACGTCCATCGCTGCGCGCGAGCGGGAATTGCACCGCGCGGCTGTAATTCCGTCCGCGCGCGCTCGTCGTCGTGCGTGACGAGCGCGTCCGAGGTCGCGCACCTCGGCGCGTCTCCCTGGCACATGCGCTGCACCACGCAGCCGCCATGAGACGCAAGCTTCACCAGCGGATGATCGTCGCCGGCGCCGCCGCGGCGCTGCTCCTCGCGGGCGGGGTCGCGCACGCGCAGGGTGGCTCGGGCGCCGGCACCGGAGCCAGCGCCGGCACGGGCAGCGGCGTGGGCACGTCCGGCGTCGGCAGCGGGCTCGGCAGCCCGGGGAGCGCGCCCGGCACCGCGAGCGGACGAGGCACCGCCGGCGCACCGGGCACCGCGGGCGGCTCGCTGAGCGGCACGCGTGCCCCGAGCGCGGCGAATCCCGCCGGCGTCCCTCCTTCCGGCATGCGCCGCGGCGGGCTTGACACGGAAGGGACTCCGGGCGACGTCAACCCCGGCCCCCGCAACCCGGTACGTCCCGAGACGACGCGCTGACGTCCCGGGCCGCGTCCTCGTCCAAGGTCGTTCAACGAGTCGGCGCAAAGCGCCGACAACCAGACGAAGTCGCCCTTCCGGCGGCAGGAGGAGGACGAGCCGTGACGACACGAACGCTTCTCATCGGTGCAACCGCCCTGGCGATCGCGCTGCAGGCCTGCGCGAGCCGCAAGCCCGCCCCGCCCCCGCCGCCCACCGTCTCGGTGAGCTCCTCGCGCACGGAAGGCGGCGGCATGGCCGAGGAGACCGTCACCGTCACGGCAACGGTGCAGTCGATCGACCACCAGACGCGCATGGTGACGCTGCTCGGACCCGACGGCGACACCCGCAGGGTGCACGTCAGCGACGACGTCAAGAACCTCGACCAGGTGAAGAAGGGCGACCTGGTCACCCTCGTGCTCTACGAGGCGATCGCCTACCAGGTGCGCAAGAAGGGCACGACGGAGCCCGGCATCGCCGAGGCCGCCGACGTCGCGACGGCGCCGTATGGCGCGCGCCCCGGAATGGCGGGCGCCTCCGCGGTCACGATCACGGCGACGATCGTCTCGGTCGACCGCCACACCAACACCGTCAAGCTCAAGGGACCCGAGGGCAACGTCGTGTCGGTGAAGGTGAGCGATCCGACCCGTCTCGAAGGCGTCGCCGTCGGCGACCTGGTCGAGATCACGTACACCGAGGCGGTCGCGGTCGCGGTCACCCCGGCGCCGAAGAGCTGAGCCGACGTTGCGCGGCGGCGCCGGCGGCTGGAGACGCAGCTTTCCTCCGCCGGCGCCGGTGCGCTGCCCGGCGCCGGTCGGCGCGCGGCCTGGACGCCTGTCCCGGCGTCGCCGGCAGGCGCTCGACCGCACGCGCGCGCGTGACGCGGCGTCGCATCCGCCCGCACGTCCGACGTCGCTTCGCGGACCCACCCGAGCGCAGCGTTCCCTCATTCCTCGCGGCCGCGAACCAGGCATGATGTTCTTGACGGCCGGTCGCGATCCAGCGCCAGCGCCGGGGAGGTTCCGGTGACCGCAGAGCAGCAGCGTTTGGACGAAGCGCGCTCGGGCGTCGCGTGGCGGCGCTGGGGGCCGTACCTCAGCGAACGTCAGTGGGGCACGGTCCGCGAGGACTACAGCGAGACCGGCGCCGCCTGGGACTCCTTCACGCACGACCAGGCGCGCTCGCGCACGTACCGCTGGGGCGAGGACGGGCTCCTCGGGATCAGCGACGACAAGCAGCGTCTCTGCTTCGCGCTCGCGCTGTGGAACGGCCGGGATGGGATCCTGAAGGAGCGTCTCTTCGGCCTCACCAACAGCGAGGGCAACCACGGCGAGGACGTCAAGGAGTACTACTTCTACCTCGACTCGACGCCGACCCACTCGTACATGAAGGCGCTCTACAAGTACCCGCAGCGCGCCTTCCCGTACGCGGACCTGGTGGAGACCAACCGCGCGCGCACGCGGCGCGAGCTCGAGTACGAGCTCATCGACACCGGCGTCCTCGACGACGACCGCTACTTCGACGTCTTCGTCGAGTACGCGAAGGCCGCTCCCGACGACGTCGCGATCCGCATCACGGTCGCGAACCGCGGACCGGAGGACGCGCGGCTGCACGTGCTGCCGACGCTGTGGTTCCGCAACACGTGGCGGCGTCCGCACGGCGGTGCGAAGCCGTCGCTGCGCGCGCGCGACGGCTCGTCCTCGGAGCCCGCGATCGTCGCGTCGCACGACGTGCTCGGCACGTACGTGCTTTCGTGCGACGACGCGTCCGCGACGCTCCTCTTCACCGACAACGAGAGCAACGAGGAGCGTCTCTCCGGGCAGCCGAACGCGAGCCCCTTCGTCAAGGACGCCTTCCACCGCTGGCTCGTCGACGGCGAGGCGGGCGCGGTGAACCCGGAGCGCACGGGGACCAAGTCGGCGGCGCACGTCGCGTACGTCGTGCCGGCGCGCGGCGAGCGCGTGCTGCGTCTGCGGCTCAGGGCAGACGGCAGCCACGAGCCCGCGTTCGGCGCCGGCTTCGATGCGCTCTTCGAGCAGCGCAAGGCCGAGGCCGACGCGTTCTACGACGTGCTCACGCCGCCCGCCGCCGACGCCGAGGAGCGCATGATCGCGCGTCAAGCACTCGCCGGGATGCTGTGGTCGAAGCAGTACTACTTCTTCGACCTCGACGTCTGGCTCGACGAGCACCGGAGCCATCCGCTGCGCCACAAGGAGGCTGGCAGCGTGCGGAACCGCGAGTGGTTCCACATGCTGAACGACGACGTCATCTCGATGCCCGACAAGTGGGAGTACCCGTGGTACGCGGCGTGGGACCTCGCCTTCCACTGCCTCGCGCTGGCGATCGTCGACATCGACTTCGCGAAGCAGCAGCTCGACCTGATGCTGAACGAGCTCTACCTCCACCCGAGCGGTCAGCTTCCCGCCTACGAGTGGAACTTCGGCGACGTCAATCCGCCGGTGCACGGCTGGGCGACGATCCACGTCTACCGCAGCGAGCTCATGCGCACCGGCCGCGCCGATCGCGCCTGGCTCGAGCGCGCCTTCCACAAGCTGCTGGTCAACTTCACCTGGTGGGTCAATCGCAAGGATCCGCGCGGCAAGAACGTCTTCGAGGGCGGCTTCCTCGGCCTCGACAACATCGGCGTCTTCGACCGCTCGAAGCCGCTGCCGACCGGCGGCTCGCTCGAGCAAGCGGACGGCACGGCGTGGATGGTGCTCTACAGCCACAACATGCTCGAGATCGCGCTCGAGCTCGCGGCCGAGGATCCGGCGTACGAGGAGCTCGCGCTGAAGTTCGTCGAGCACGCGCTGTCGATCGCCGCGGCGATGGACCGCATCGGCGAGGCGCACGACGCGATGTGGGACGAGGAGGACGGGTTCTTCTACGACGTGCTGCGCCTCCCCGACGGCAGCGCGCAGCGCCTCAAGGTGCGCTCGCTGGTGGGGCTGCTGCCGCTGTGCGCGACGACCACCATCTGGGCGACCGACGTCAGAGAGCGCTTTCCCCGCCTGTTCCGTGGCGTGCAGCGCTACCTCGAGCGCTACCCCGAGCTGCTGCACAACATCATGCCGCCGACCGAGGTGGGCGTCGGCGGCCGTCGCTTGCTCGGTGTCCTCCAGGAGAGCAAGCTGCGCCGCGTCCTTGCGCACATGCTCGACGAAGGCGAGTTTCTGAGCCCGTTCGGAATCCGCTCGATCTCCCGCCATCACCTCGAGCACCCGTTCGTGTTCGTGGTGCACGGCGAGGAGCACCGCGTCGAGTACCAGCCGGCGGAGTCGACCTCGGGGCTCTTCGGTGGCAACTCGAACTGGCGTGGACCGGTGTGGTTCCCGACCAATCTGCTGATCATCCGCGCGCTGCTGACGATGTACGCCTACTACGGTGACGACTTCACGGTGGAGTGCCCGACCGGCTCGGGACGCCGCATGACGCTCTACGGCGTCGCGGAGGAGATCGCGCGGAGGCTCATCACCATCTTCCGCCGCGGCGCCGACGGCCGCCGCCCCGTCTACGGCGACACGACGAAGTTCCAGACCGATCCCCACTTCCGCGACCTGCTGCTGTTCTACGAGTACTTCCACGGCGACAACGGCGCCGGCATCGGCGCGAGCCACCAGACCGGCTGGACCGGCAACGTCGCGGGTCTGATCCAGCTCTTCCGGCACCTGACGCCGCAAGCCGTCCTCGGCTCGCACGAGCGTCCGTCGGTGTTCTACGTGCCGCCGAGCGAAGGGGCGCGGTGAAGCAGCACACGCTCCACGTCGGCGTCGCGCTGCTGCTCGTCTGCTGCTCGACGATCGCCGGCTGCGGCACGCCGGTCGGCGTCAAGCGCATGGACCCGACCACCGTGCAGCGCGAGCTGCAGCGCAGCATCTTGACCTCGGACACGCTGAGCGCGCCGACGCGCAACACGCTCTACCGCTACGACCTCGTCGAGCTCTGGGAGGACGACCCGGCCGCCACCATCGCCGCGCTGCACGAGGTGCTGGCGCGCGGTGAAGCGCGACGCAACGACGTCTACGCGCTCGCCGAGCTCTCGTTCGCCTACGCCGACAGGAAGAACGACCCGGCCTACCACCGCGCCGCCGCGGTGTACGCCTGGCTCTTCCTCTTCCCGCGCGAAGACGAGCCGCTGCAGCCGCTCGACGCGCGCATCCGCGTCGCGGCCGACATGTACAACCGCGGCCTCGTGCGCGGCTTCGCCTACGGACGGCGCGGCAACTTCGTGCCGCAGTCGGGCAGCTACCCGGTGCCGTTCGGCACGCTCGACGTCTACTTCGACGAGTCGGAGCTGATCTGGGGCAGCCGCAAGCTGACCGACTTCGTGCCGGTCGCCGACCTCGAGGTGAAGGGCCTCGCGACGCGCTACCGCTGGACCGGCATCGGCGCGCCGCTCGCGGCGAGCACCGAGCCGCTGTACGGCAAGAGCTTCGACGATCACGTCGAGCCGTGGGTGAAGGTGCCGGTGACCGCGGTGCTGCGGCTCGGCGACGACGTCGGACCGCAGCTCGAGGCGGGACGGGTCGCCGGCTGGCTGACGCTCGAGGAGCCCGTGCAGCAACGCGACGTCGAGATCGACGGGCAGCGCGTGCCGCTCGAGAGCGAGACGACGGCGTCGCTCGCCTACATGCTCGCCGAGTCGCCGGTCTGGCAGCGCGAGATCGGCGGCTTCCTGCAGCGGGTCGGCGCGATCGAGAAGGGCACGCAGCTCGCGTCGCTGTCGCCGTACCGCCCGGGGCGGATCCCGATCATCCTCGTCCACGGCACGGCGTCGAGCCCGGGTCGCTGGGCGCAGCTCATGAACGAGATCCTCAACGACAGCCGCATCGGGCCGCGCGTGCAGGCGTGGCTCTTCATGTACGACACCGGCAACCCGATCGGCTACTCGGCGATGCTGCTGCGCGAGTCGCTGCGCGAGATGGTCGAGACGCTCGACCCCGAAGGCAAGGACCCCGCGCTGCGCGACATGGTGGTGATCGGCCACAGCCAGGGCGGGCTGCTCGCCAAGCTCACCGCGATCGACAGCGGCGATCGCTTCTGGCGCATCGCGAGCAACCGTCCGTTCGACGAGATCGACCTCGGCAACGACGAGCGCGAGATGATCCGCAACATGGCGTTCATCGAGCCCGTCCCGAGCGTCAAGCGCGTCGTCTTCCTCGCCACCCCGCACCGTGGCAGCTACGTCGCGGGAAGCTGGCTCGCGCACCAGGCGGCGCGGCTGATCGTCTTGCCGGCCGATCTCACGCGCCTCGGCACCGACCTGCTGCGGCGCAACCAGGACAAGCTCAACGCGCGCGCCTGGGGCCTGGGCACGAGCGTCTTCGGCATGACGCCGGGCAACCCGATGATCGAGGAGCTCTCGAAGACGCCGCTCGCGCCCGGGATCAAGGGACACTCGATCATCGCGGTGAAGGATCCCGAGGCGCCGTTCGAGACCGCGGACGACGGCGTCGTCGAGTACACGAGCGCGCACATCGACGGCGTCGAGTCGGAGTTCATCGTGGTGTCCGGGCACTCGTGCCAGGACAATCCGCACACGATCAACGAGATCCGCCGCATCCTGCTCGAGCACATCGCCGAGTACGACGCCGCGCACCCGAACGCCGCAACCGCCCCGCCGCCCGGATGAGAAGAGCCGGAAGCGTCCTGCTCGCCGTCGCGGCTCTGCCCTTCACCCCCTGGGCGGTGCTCGCCCTGTGGTTCCGGCTGCCGGGACCGGCGTGGCTCGCGCACGGCGTCGCGCTCGCGTTCGCCGCGGGCGTGCTGCTCGTGCTCTTGCGCGTGCGCTCGCTCGCGCGTCGCGCGGCGCTCGTCGGCATCGCCTTCGCGGTGGTGCTGCTGTGGTGGTCGTCGCTGCGGCCGTCGAACCAGCGCGACTGGGCGCCCGACGTCGCGCGTCCGCCGACGGCGCGCGTCGAGGGCGACACGCTGATCGTCGAGAACGTCCGCAACTTCGACTACCGCAGCGAGACCGACTTCACCGAGCGCTGGGAGGAGCGCCGCTACGACCTCCGCAAGCTGCGCGGGCTCGACCTCTTCCTCTCCTACTGGGGCTCGCCCGCGATCGCGCACACGATCGTCAGCTTCGACTTCGGCGACGGCGAGCACCTCGCGATCTCGATCGAGACGCGCAAGGAGCGCGATGAGGCGTACTCGGCGATCCGCGGCTTCTTCCGCGAGTACGAGCTGTACTACGTGGTCGCGGACGAGCGGGACGTGGTGCGGCTGCGCACGAACTACCGCGGCGAGCAGGTCTACCTCTACCGCCTGCGCGCGCGCCCGGAGCCCGTCCGCGAGCTGCTGCTCGACTACGTCGAGACCATGAACGAGCTCGCGCGCAAGCCGCGCTGGTACAACGCGCTGCTCGAGAACTGCACGACCGGCATCCGCGTGCACACGCAGCACGTCGGCGTCGCCGCGCCGTGGGACTGGCGGCTGCTCGTCAACGGCCACGTCGACGAGATGCTCTACGAGCGCGGCGCGATCGACACGAGCCTGCCGTTCGCCGAGCTCAAGGAGCGCAGCAACGTGGTCGAGCGCGCCCGGGCCGCCGACCACGACCCGGCGTTCTCCGCCCGCATCCGCGCCGGCCTGCCCACACCCGAGCCTCCGCCCTTCCCCGCGCCGCGAAACAACCGCTAGGGTTTCGCGAGCCGATGCGCTACAAGATGTTGCGCTCGGCCGCGGGACGGGCGCAGGGGACAGCCGCTGTCCGCGAAAGCGGGTAGGCTCGGAGCCGATCGAGGCTCCGAGGGCGCCCGCGGCCCGCGGTGCGAAAGGCGCAGGAGGGAGGCGACGGCATGACGGACTTGGCGGGCATCATCGAATCGGTCGACGTCCTGTACGTCGCGGCCGCCGCCACCGCGCTGCTCACGATCGTGCTGCTGATCGTCGCCCTGCGCCGCCCGCGCCGCGACGAGCTGGCGCCGGTCCTCGACGCGCTCGAGCAGCTCCGCGAGCGCCACGACCGCACCGAGAGCACGGTGCGCGACGAGGGCGAGCGCAACCGCCGCGAGGCGTCGAGCGTCGCGCGCGAGACCCGCGAGGAGCTCGCGCGCAGCCTCGGCGCCTTCGGCGACTCGCTGCACAGCCGCACCACCGACATCGCGCGGCTTCAGCAGACGCAGCTCGAGCAGTTCGGGCAGCAGCTCACCGGCCTCCTGCAGACGGTCGAGCAGCGCCTCGATCGCCTCACCGAGAGCAACGAGGGCCGCCTCGAGCGCCTGCGCGCGACGGTCGACGAGCGCCTCGGCCAGATGCACCGCGACAACGCCGAGAAGCTCGAGCTCGTCCGCCAGACCGTCGACGAGCGCCTGCACGGCACGCTCGAGCAGCGCCTCGGCGAGTCCTTCAAGCAGGTCTCGGAGCGCCTCGAGCAGGTGCACAAGGGGCTCGGCGAGATGCAGTCGCTCGCGTCGGGCGTCGGCGATCTCAAGAAGGTGCTGAGCAACGTCAAGACGCGCGGCGGCTGGGGCGAGGTGCAGCTCGCGGCGCTGCTCGAGCAGGTGCTCGCGCCCGAGCAGTTCGACCGCAACGTGCGCGTGCGCGAAGGCACGCTCGAGGCCGTGGAGTTCGCGATCCGGCTGCCCGGCAATGGCAACGGCAACGGATCGCGCGAGTGGGTGTGGCTGCCGATCGACGCCAAGTTCCCGCTCGAGGACTACCAGCGCCTGGTCGACGCCGCGGAGGCGGCCGACCGCGAAGCGCACGACGCGGCCGTCAAGGCGCTCGAGCGCCGCGTGCAGGCGTGCGCCAAGGACATCTGCGTCAAGTACATCAACCCGCCGCGCACCACGGACTTCGCGATCATGTTCCTGCCGACCGAGGGTCTGTACGCCGAGGTCGCACGTCGTGTGGGCCTGCTCGAGACGCTGCAGCGCGACCACCGCGTCGTCGTCGCCGGCCCGTCGACCTTCGTCGCGCTGCTGAACAGCCTGCAGATGGGCTTCCGCACGCTCGCCATCCAGGAGCGCTCGAGCGAGGTGTGGAAGCTGCTCGGCGCGGTCAAGACGGAGTTCCGCAAGTTCGGCGAGGTGCTCGACGGCGTCAAGAAGAAGCTCGACCAGGCGTCGACCACGATGGAGCAGGCCGCCCGCCGCTCGCGCGCGATCGAGCGCAAGCTGCGCGACGTCGAGCAGCTGCCGATGTCCCAGGCCCAGGCGCTGCTCGGCGACGCAAGCACGCTCGAGGAGCTCGACGAGGCGGTGTAGGCCCTCGCGCTACGGCATCCGGTGCGTCTCCCGCACCGGGAACCTGACCCGGCCACCGACGCGGTAGAGGCCGAGCGTCGCCGTCGCGTCGTCGAGCTGCGCGAACCAGTCGCCGACCTGCGCCGCGCGGTAGCACCATGGGGTGCCGGCGGTGTAGGTCGCGGCGAGCTCGACGCCGCCGCCGACGCTGCGCAGCTCGCGGCACTCGTCGCGCAGCACCTCGAGCTGCGCGGGCGCGAGCCCGAGCATCGCCGCACGCGCGTCGCGCACGACGAGGCTCGCGTCGAGCGAGCGCTCGGCGAGGCGAGCTGACGCGTCCGCCGCCCGTCCCGCGCGCCGGCGGCGCAGCGACACGACGCCGTGCCGATCGATCTCGACCGCGCTCTCGCCGCCGCGGCCGCGCACCCGAAAGCGCACGCCGCGGCCCGTGAGCACGCCCTCGATTTGCGCAGCATCCACCGCGACCGGGACGCGCGCGTACTCGAGGAGCTGGAGCTGGTGCACGGCGAGCGAGGGACGGCGCGCGTCGGCGGCGCGCTCCTCGTCGAGCGGCTGGAGCCGCGCCGGGCGCTCGGAGCGCGCCTGCTCGACGTGGTGACCGTAGAGCACGGAGCCGATCGTGCCGCGCACGAGCGGCGGCTGGCGCTCGAGCACGAGCTCGTCGCCGTCGGCGAGCACGCCGAAGCTCACTCGGCCTTCGTGGTCGGCGTAGGCCTCGACCAGGCGGCGCCCGCCGTCGTAGGCGAGGACGCGGTCGGCCACCCAGAAGCGCTCGCCGAGCACGACCCACAGCCGCTTCTCGTACGGGTGCTCGTAGGGCGGCGGGTCGATCGACCAGCGCGGGTTGTACTTCTGGAAGTAGCGCGTCCAGTCGTCGACCAGCGTCTCGCAGTACGCCACGCGCCAGGCCTGCGCCCAGAACTCGCCCTCCTGGGCGACCTGCGGATCGAGCGGCGGCGGGAACGGGATCCAGACGAGGCGTACGCCCGCGCTGGTCACGACGTGCGTGCGAAAGCACGCCGCAGCCGGCGGGATCTCCCCCGCCGGGATCGAGATCGCGAGCTCGACCTCGCGGGGCTTGTCGGACAGCACGGACCTGCGCACGAACTTGTCGTAGTCCTTGCTCGGCGGCAGCCCCTGAAACGCAATCGTGTCGGGGAAGGTCGCGCACACCGTGACCGGCCAGTCGCCTGCCGTTTGCTTGACGAGGATCGAGCCGTTGGCGCTCCAGTGGAGCGGCCCGTCGCACGTCTTGCGCGGCTCGACCCACGCGAGCGTCCCCGGCACGACCTCGATCGTCGGGCGCGCGAGCCCGCCGACGGAGACGTTGCCCGCGAGCACGAGCCCGTCGGACCGACCGCTGGCCGCATCGAGCGTCAAGCCATAGTCCGCGCCCGGACCCGGCTCGACCGAAAGCTGCAGGTAGCAGACCTGCACGTCGGGATTGCTCGGATCGGGGATCTCGCAGCCGGCGAGCGCCTCGTCGAGCGTGCTCGACGTGTCGCCTTCGAGCGCGAACAGCACGACGTCGACGACGCACAGCGCGAGCAGCGCGACCGGTCCGAACACCACGGCGACGCCGACCGGGAACAGCGGCTTCGTCCCCTGCAGCCAGCCGACGAAGTCGCCGACGAAGCTGCCGTCGAACAGCGACTCGAGGCGGTCGAGCAGGTTGTCGAGCTCGAGCGAGTGCGTGACGCCGTGGCAGAGCGCGGCGATCGCGTCCGGATCGGCGTCGTGCGACGCGCTCACGTCGGCGCGCAGCACCGTCCGCGTCTGTCCGCCGATCTGCCGCTGCGCGATGCCGAGCCCGCAGGCGACCTTGACGGTCACCGGGACGTCGATCCCCTGGCCGAGGCACTTGAGAGCGTCCGGCGCCTTGCCGCTGCACGAGAGATCGATGCGCGGCGGGGACGCGTTCCAGGTCGCCATCGGCGCGCCGCTGCGGCGAAAGGCGTTCTTCTTCTCCGCCGCCTCGAGCCCCTGCTCGAACATCCGCCGCCCGCGCCCGACCAGGATCTCGCGGTCGATCAGCAGCGCCCAGTCGCGTCCCGCGCGCAGGTCGTCGACGCCGGTCTGGTTGTGAAACGCTTGCCAGGCGGCGAAATCGATCCCGGCTTGCCCGCCCTCGCGCAGGTCGAAGCGCATCTCGATCGAGCCGAATCCGACGCTGCCGGCGATCCCCATGTGTGCGACCGGCGGCAGCTCGAGCGCGCCGAGCTCGTCGAGGAAGCCGAGCGGTTGCGCGATCGGTTCGGCGAGCGCCGAGGCGAGCATGTTTTCGACGTCCTTGCTCTCGAGGCCGACCTGGAAGCGGGCAGCCAGCTTCGCGAGGCTCTTCCCGACCGTGACGTCGCGGGTCTGGACGTGCGTCAGGGTCAACGCCCGCTGGGCGTAGTGCATCTCGAGCGCCAGGCGAAAGACGAGCGTGACGTCGAGCGTGTGCACGTCCGGCGCCATGTTGATCTTGCTGTGCAGGTCGAGGAACGTCACGATCCCGAGGGTCACCCTTTGCGCGAAGTGCAGCGCCGGGTGCTCGAGCGGCGTTCCGTCGAGCGCGAAGGTCCGCGACGGTCCGACCTCGAACGGCAGCGGCGGGTTCTCGCTGATCTCGATGTGGTCGAGGAAGACGAGCCCCTTGTGCGTCTGCTGCGGCTTGTTCAGGAGCTCGAACGGGCCGAGGTCGTTGCCTTGCGGCTGCGATGCGACCACCTCGAGAACCTGGGCGTCGCAAAGGTTCTGCTTGGCGAAGCCGCGGCGCAGGATGCGCGCGAACGTCTCCCCCGCGAACTGCACCCGCAGCAACATGGGGCACCTCCTTCCGCCACGCCCTGCGCGAAGGGCGACGAAACCGGCTCCGGGTCACGCGGAAGGAGGGTGCGCGCGCGGACCGTCGCACGGGGCCGGGTTGCCGTCAAGTAGTTCCCTCGTCGTCGCCTGCACGCTTCGCTTCGGCGCGTGAAAACCGCTAAGACCGTGCGCCCACGACACGGGGCGGCACGTCCACCCTCATGAGGCGACGAGGCTCATCAGGCGAATACGGCTTGCTCGCGGGCGTCGTGCTCTTCTTCTGCCTGCTGTCCGCGAGCTATTCGGTCGTCGCACCGCCCTTCGAGAACCCGGACGAGGTCGAGCACGCACGCTACGCGGTCTTCCTCGCGGATCATCGTCGCCTGCCGCGCCTGCTCGGCGACTGCGTGCGCATGGCCTTCCACCCGCCGCTCTACCACGCGCTGCTCGCGCCGCTCGCGGCCGCGACCGGCGTCGACTACGAGCGCGTGTTCCTCGGCTACGCGCTCAATCGCGATCCGAGCACGCCCGGCGTCATCCTGGCGCACGGCTTTCCCGACGAGCGCTTTCCGTACGCGGACGGTCCGCGCTTCGTCCACGCAGCTCGTCTGCTGACGATCCTGCCCGGCGTCGTGCTGCTCTTCTTCACCTGGAAGCTCGCCAGGGTCGTCCTCGGCGGCACGGGACCGCCGCTGGTCGCGACGGCGCTCGCCGCGAGCTTGCCGCAGCTGCAGTACATCTCGGCGTCGCTCAACCACGACGCGCTCGCCGCCGCGGCAGGAGCGGGCGTCGCGTACGCGAGCGTGCTGCTGTTCGCGCGGCCGACGGCGCGCATCGCCGCCTGTGCGGGGCTCGCGCTGTCGGTCGGCCTGCTCACCAAGGCGTCGAGCGTCGCGCTCGTGCCGGTGCCGCTCCTCGCGCTCGCGCTTTCGCCGGCGGGCCCTGTGGCGAGGCGGCTCCGGCTCGCGCTGCTGGTGGCGGTGGTGCCTGCCGTCCTCGCGGGATGGTGGTACGTCGAGCAGTGGCGCGAGCTCGGCTCGCCGTTTCCGACCGCCCGGCTCGTGCGCGACACCTGGGTCGGCTTCGGCCTCCGCCGCACGGAGCCGTTCGCGGGCGTCGATTACTGGCACTTCGCCCGCAACGTCTACGAATCCTTCGTCTTCAAGGCCGGGCTGATGCACGTCGCGGGTCCGAGCGTCGCGTACGTCGTCTGGCTGCCGTTCGTCGCCGCGGCGCTCTGCGGGCTCGCACGGCTCGCCCGCGCGCGGCGCACGCTGCCGCTCGCGGTCGGCGTCGTGTGCTTGACGGCGGCGCTGCTCTCGTTCAACCAGAGCGTGAGCTCGCCGCAGGGGCGCTACCTCTTTCCGGTGCTGCCGGTCCTGGCCGTCGCGGCGACGAGCGCGGGGCTGGCCGCGTTCCGCGCGCGCTTCGCCGTCGTCGCGGGCGGCTACGTCGCGCTGCTCGCGCTGACGTCGCTCGCGACGCTCGTCGGTTACGCGCAGGTGTTCGCGGGCATCGCGCCCCGGCCGCGACCCGACGTCGCCGGCACCGCGCGTCTCTTCTGCGACAACGAGTACCGCCAGCCGCTCGAGGCGACGGGCGACGTGCTCTCCGGGCTGCGGCTGCGCGCGCGCGCGGACGGCGAGCGCGACTTCGTGCTGCGAGTTGCGCTTCACCGCGCCGACGAGCCCGAGCCGGTGCGAGCCGTCGAGCTGCCCGGCCACGCGCTGCCGAGCGAGCTCGCGCCCGTCGAGGTGCGCTTCCCTCCCCTGCCCACGCAGCCCGGCGAGCGCCTGATCGTGAGCTTCTCGACCCGGGACGCGACCCCGCTCGCGAAGCCCGTGCTCGCCTACGAGCCGCGGACCAACGGCGACGGATTCTCCGTCGACGGCGCGCCGCAGCGCGGACGTCTCGTGATCGAGGAGATCGCCGCGAGCTCGATCCCGGCGACGCCCGGCTGACGCCCGCGCGCACGCAGCCTTCGCGCGAAGGCCTCAGCGCATCCCGAGCTGCTTGCGCGCCGCCGCGGTGATCGATTGCTTGACGTCGTGCCAGCCGGCCCACGGGTCCGGGCGCTCGCCGAGGAAGCGCGGCAGCGTCGTGATCGTGAACTCCTTCGGATCGACGCCGCGCTCGAGCTCGTCCCACGAGACCGGCGTCGCCACCGTCGCGTACGGACGCGCGCGCGGCGAGTACGCGGCGACCGCGGTCGCGCCGCGCCCGTTGCGCAGGTAGTCGATCAGGATCTTGCGCTTGCGTCCCGCCTTGGCGGGGTTCGTCGTGTAGAGCTCCGGCTGATCGGCGGCGAGACGGTCGGCGATCGCCTTCGCGAAGGCCTTGAAGTCGTCCCAGCCGATGCGCCGCGCGACCGGCGCGACGACGTGCAGCCCCTTGCCGCCCGTCGTCTTGACGAAGCTCTCGAGGCCGAGGTCGTGCAGACGGCGGCGCAGCTCGAACGCGGTCTCGACCACGATCTGCCACGGCAGCTCGGGGTCCGGATCGATGTCCATCACCAGCAGGTCGGGACGCTCGATCTGGTCCGCGTGGCAGCCCCAGTGGTGGATCTCGAGCGTCCCGAGCTGCGCGAGCGCGATCAGGCCCTCGAGGTCCTCGATCATCATGTACTGCGCGACGCCGTCGTCCTCGGGGATCGGGACGCGCCGGATCGACTTCGGGATGCCGTGTCCCTCGCGAGCGTGCTTCTGGAAGAAGCACTGCTTGTGGTGGCCGTCGGGACAGCGCACGAGCGTCAGCGGACGGCGCCCGGCGTGCTCGAGCAGGCGATCGGCGACCACCGCGAAGTAGGCGATCAGCGCCGCCTTGGTGAGCTCCGCCTCGGGGTAGAGCACCTTGTCGAGGTTCGTGAGCTTGACGTCGACCGGCAGCGCGCGGACCAGATCGAAGAGGCTCTGCCCGCCCTCCTCCGCCGCCGCGCCGTCGTCCTTGGCGCCGCGTTTCTTCTTGACGCGCGTGCCGCCGTCCTGCTCGGCTGCCTGCCGGTTCGAGTGCCACAGCCGGTCGCGCGCCTCGCCGACCTCCTCGAGCGTGCGTCCGGTCGCGACGCTCTCGGGACGCTCCTGCACGATGTCGGTGCGCTCGCTCGCCGCCTCGTCGCGCCCCTTGAACAGCAGCCAGCTCTCGTGCCGGTCGGCGTCGCGCCCCGGGCCGCGCGTGCGCACGAGGTGCCAGCGACCGTGCAGCTTCTCGCCGTGCAGCTCGAAGGTGAGCCGTCCGCGACGCAGCGCCTCCGCGGGGTCGCCCTCCGGCGTCCAGGTGCCGCGGTCCCACACCACGACCGTGCCGCCGCCGTACTCGCCGGCCGGGATGATGCCCTCGAAGTCGGCGTACTCGAGCGGGTGGTCCTCGGTGCGCACCGCGAGCCGACGCGTCTTCGGGTCGAGGCTCGGCCCCTTCGGCACCGACCAGCTCCAAAGCACGCCGTCGTGCTCGAGGCGGAAGTCGTAGTGCAGGTTGCGCGCCGCGTGCTTCTGGATCACGAACAGCGGACCGCGCGCCTTGCGCTTGCGCGCCGCCTTGCCGTCGCCCGAGGGCTCGGGCGTCTTCTCGAAGCGCCGCTTCGCGCGGTAGGTCGCGAGACGTGCCTCGGCCGAGGTCTTCGCCGCGCTCGTCTTCTTCGCGCGCTTCGTCCGCCCCTCGCTCGCGGTGCGAGCGAGGCGCGAGCCGCCGGCACGTGCGCTCGTCTTCATGGCGTTCCCGACCATCGTGCCACCGGCCGGGCGCTGGCGCGAGACGTGCTTCCGCCCTTGGGGTGGCCCGCGGACGCATCCTCGTCGGCACGAGCGGCTGGAACTACCCCTCGTGGCGCGAGCACCTCTACCGGGGCGTGCCGCGCCGCGACTGGCTCGCGCACGCCGCGCGGACCTTCGGCGCGCTCGAGGTGAACGGCTCCTTCTACGTTCAGATCGCGCGCGAGACCTACCGCCGCTGGCGCGACGAGACGCCGCCCGAGACCCGGTTCACGATCAAGGGCCACCGCTTCGTCACCCACTACAAGCGCCTGCGCGACGTCGAGCGCTCGGTCGTGCTGCTGCGCGATCAGGCGAGCGGCCTCGGCGACAAGCTCGAGGCGGTGGTCTGGCAGCTGCCGTCGAGCTTCGCGGCCGACCTCGAGCGCCTCGCGGGCTTCCTGCGCGCGCTGCGCGCCTGGCGCAAGGCGCGGCACGCGATCGAGTTTCGCCATCGCTCGTGGTTCACCGACGCGTGCGCCGAGCTGCTCGAGCGCCACGGTGTCGCGGTGTGCATCAGCGACGCGCCCGACTTTCCGCTCTGGGACGCCGCCACCGCGGACTTCGTCTACGTCCGCCTGCATGGCCACACGCGGAAGTACGCGTCGTGCTACTCGCGCGCGAGCCTGCGCCGCTGGGCGGCGCGCGCGGTCGAGTGGGCGCGCGAGGGCCGCGACGTCTACGTGTTCTTCGACAACGACGCCGAGGGCCACGCGGTGCGCAACGCGCTCACCTTCCGCGCGGAGATCGACGCGCTGACGGCGCCGGGCAGACTCACGCCACCACGCGGACTCAGGCCGGGCGGACGGCGCGCGCGAACTCGTCGGGCGGCAGCGTGTTGAGCACCTCGTGGCGCCGGATCCGCGCGCGGCGTGCGATGCCGACGGCGTTCGCGAGGTAGTCGAGCTGACCGGTCGCGTGCGCGTCCGCCGACAGCACGAAGCGCGCGCCACGCGCCCGCGCGAGCCTGGCGCGCTCGGGATCGAGGTCGAGCCGCCGCGGGTCGCCGTTGATCTCGACCGCGACCCGCGAGTCGCCGATCGCGTCGAGCACCCGATCGAAGTGCACCGCGATCGGGTCGCGGTGGAGAAGGATGCGTCCCAGCGCATGGCCCCAGATCTTGAAGATCGGCTGGCGCAGCGCGGTGACCACGCGCCGGGTCATGGCGTCGACGTCGAGCTTGTGCCGCTGGTGGATGCTCGCGATCACGACGTCCATCTGCGCGAGCACGTCGTGCGGGTAGTCGAGGCTGCCGTCGGCGAGGATGTCGCTCTCGGTGCCGCGCAAGAGCCGCACGGAGGTCGCGCGCTGGGCGGCGTCGATCTCGAGCCACTGCTGCCCGATGCGATCGAGCGTCAGACCGCCCGCGTAGCCGGCGCTGCGCGAGTGGTCGGTGATCGTCAAGTATCCGAGCCCGCGCGCGGCGGCGGCCTGCGCCATCTGGGCGATCGTGTGCTTGCCGTCGCTGTAGGTCGTGTGGCAGTGCACGGCGCCCGCGAGGTCTTCGAGCGCGATCAGATCGTCGAAGCGGTCGCCCGCGAGCGCGGCCGCGATCTCGTCGGTGCCGTCGCGCACCTCGGGCGGCAGCCACGGCAGGCCGAGCGCCGCATAGAGCGTGGCCTCGTCGGGCGCCGCGATGCGCTCGAGCTCGGTGCCGCGCTCGCGCGCGTGCGCGCGCAGCGCCGCGAGGTGCCCATGCGAGCCGGTCGCGAGGACCAGGGCGACGCCGAAGCGCTCGCGTGACGCGACGTACAGCTCGCACACGACGCCGCTCGCGAGCTGGCCGCGCAGCACGCCGATCCTGGCGCCGTCGCGTGCCCCGTCCTGCTGCGCCTCGTCGAGCGCGACGGTCGCGGCGTAGCTGCGCGTTCGCGCGAGCAGCGTGCGCGGGTCGTCGCTCGCGACCGCGAGCACGACGCGGTCCGCGACCTCCATCCAGCGCCGCACCGGCCCGCACACCTGCACGTCCGCGACGCCCGGCGCCGCGCGCACGATCGATGCGAGCTCCTCGCTCGCGAGCCGCGCATCCTCGAGCGTCAGCAGCGCGCCGCGCTCGTGTCGCGTACGGATCGCCTCGAGGACGCGTGCCTCGCTCACGCGGCCGAATCCCGGCAGCTTGCGGACCCGCCCCGCCTCGCAGAGCGCCGCGACCTCCTCGAGGCTCGTCGGCGCGAGCCCCTCGTGCAGCCGTCGCGCGCGCTCGGGCCCGACCTCCGGCAGCGCTGCGAGCTCGAGCACGACGCGCGGCCAGCGCTCGCGCAGGCGCTCGAGCAGCTCGATGCGTCCGCGGGTCGCGAGCTCTTCGATGACGCGCGCGAGCGACTTGCCGATGCCCGGCAGCTCGTCGAGACGTCGCTCGGCGATCAGGCGGTCGAGCTCGGCGACCGCGCCGATGCTGCGCGCCGCGCGCTCGTATGCACGCGCGCGGAAGCGGTTGCCCTCGAGGTCGACGTAGGCCGCGATCTCGCGCAGCGCGGCGGCGATCTCCGCCGGCGTCATGCCTGCTCGCTCATGCGGCGCATCGCGAGAGATCGTGCAACGGACGTGCCCCGGATGTGCGCGCAGCGGCCCCACGCGGGCGTGCGGGTCGAGCGCAACGGACGACGTCGCGCGGCGCGATCTCCGTTTGTCGCTTCGACATCATCCCTCCCGCGAGTTACAGGACGCGCCGCGGCGCCTGCCACTTCGGGCGCGCTCGAGTCGCGGGCATCGCTCTTGCTGTTCTGATCTGCTGTTCTTGGGTTTCGAGTCGATGCGTCCACGCGCGAAGAGCACGAGTCTGGAAGAGCGACGCCGCATGCCGCGCACGCCGCGGCTCGGTCGGCGCTTCACGCGCTGGCTGCGCGCACGGGTGTCGCGCCGTGCGCAGACGCGCCCCGCGCCCGAGCCGTGCGACGTGCTGGTGGTCGGCCGCGACCGCGACTTCCGCGAGTCGCTCACGATGCTGCTCGCCGCCGACGGCGTGTCCGCCACCGAGGCCGCGTTCGGACGCGACGCGCTCTGCCGGCTGCCGCAGCACGCGCCACGCCTGGTCGTGCTCGACCTCGACGACGAGCCATCGGACGGCATCGCCTTCCTCGAGACCAAGCGCATGCTCTGGCGGCGAGACCTGCGCGCCGTGCCGGTGCTGGCGCTGACGGGCGACGAGCTGCTTGCGCGCTCCGCCGAGGAGCTCGGCGCGACCCTGGTGCTGCGCAAGCCGACGCGCTTCGACGTCCTGCTCGATCGCGTCGACCTCGAGCTCGCGCGGGCGTAGCGCGTCGCACCGGACGCCGTTCGTGCTCGCGCGTCTGTGCTTGACATGAACGCGACTGCGCCCACACATCGCGGCGCCGCACGTGCGAACGACGCGGCGCGCGATGGCGGACGCGGTCTCCGGTGTGCGATGAGGGCCGGATGAGCAAGTGGTTCGAAGACGCACGGTTCGGCATGTTCATCCACTTCGGTCACTCCAGCGCGCGGGGGCTCGAGCTCTCGTGGCCGCTCGTCGGCGGGACCAAGGCCATGCCGTACTGCCAGGACGTGCCGGCGGCGGAGTACCACGCGGGCGCCGCGAGCTTCGCGCCGCGCAAGGGTGTCGCGCACGAGTGGATGGCGGCCGCGAAGCGCGCCGGCATGCGCTACGCGGTCCTGACCACGAAGCACCACGACGGCTTCGCGCTCTTCGACACGAAGCTCAGCACCTTCTCGGCGATGCACGCGCCGTATCGCGGCGACCTCGTGCGCGAGTACGTCGACGCCGCGCGCGCAGCGGGGCTCCGCGTCGGCTTCTACTTCTCGCTGTGCGACTGGCACCATCCCGACTATCCGCCGTTCACCGACGCGGACCGTCCCTACACGTACGGCATGAAGCCGCGCCCGACCGAGGAGCAGTGGCAGCGCTACCTCGAGTTCCTCTTCGGCCAGATCCGCGAGCTGCTGACCAACTACGGCCGCATCGACCTGCTGTGGTTCGACGGCGGCTGGGAGCGTCGCGCCTCGGAGTGGAAGAGCGACGAGCTCGAGAAGATGATCCGCTCTTTGCAGCCGGAGATCGTGCTCAACGACCGCCTGCCCGGCGTCGGCGACTACGACACGCCGGAGCAGTTCGTCCCCGCCGTGCCGCCCGCACGCGCCTGGGAGACGTGCTTGACGATGAACGAGAGCTGGGGCCACGTGCCGGCCGACACCGACTACAAGTCGGCACGCCAGCTCGTGCACACGCTGTGCGAGGTCGCGGGACGCGGCGGCAACCTGCTGCTCAACGTCTCGCCAACCGGCGACGGCAGCCTCCCGGAGTGGCAGGTCGAGCGCCTCGAC
The DNA here is from genome assembly GCA_036563615.1 of Candidatus Binatia bacterium. Lineage (NCBI taxonomy): Bacteria > Candidatus Binatota > Binatia (SeqCode) > Binatia bacterium. Next base: position 185,863 of record DATCMB010000009.1, on the reverse strand, counting down.
GTGATCTCGCAGTGGATGGCGCAGCACGCCGAAGCGATCCACGACACGCGGCCCGGGCTCGAGCCGTGGCAGTTCTACGGCCCGTCGACGCGCAAGGGGAACCGCATCTTCCTCCACCTGCTCTCACGGCCGTACGAGACGGTCGCGGTGCGCGGGCTGCCGGTGCGCAAGGTGCGCGGCGTGCGCGACCTCGCGACCGGCACGGCGCTCGAGCACCGCGCGCGCTGCACGGTGGTCGACACGCTGTTCAACCAGAACCCGATCGGCGAGCTGACGATCACGGTGCCCGAGCGTCTGATCGATCCGCTCGCGACGGTGATCGAGCTCGAGCTCGAGCCGGACGCACTCTGAGCGCGCGCGAGGCTCGCCGCGCAACGCCGCGCGACGCTGCCTGATCGACGCGCGCGAGGCGTCAGGCGGCGTCGCGCGCGGCCAGCGTCGCGCCGCGCCGCCGCAGCTCGCGCACGAACAGCGCCGCGAGCACGAGGCTCGCGAGCACGTTGCCGGCGGCGATGGTCGCGAACACCGCGCTCTCGCGGAGCCCGAGCGCGCCGACGCACAGCGACGCGGCGCCGAGCACGATCGGCACGCGCACCGCCATGACGACGAGTGGCGGGGTGGCGCGCCCTAGCCCCTGGAACGCGAACGCCAGCACCATCGACAGCCCGACGAAGGGGTACGACGGACCGACGATGCGGAAGTAGAGCGCGCCCACCGCGTGGATCCCGGGGTCGTCGGTGAAGATCCCCATCCACAGCGACGGTCGCCACCACAGCACGGCGCTCGCGACCAGCATCAGGACGGAGATCAGCGCGCAGGCCGAGCAAACGTACGCGGCGATCCGCTCGGGACGACGCGCGCCGGTCGCGAGCCCGACCAGCGTCAGCACCGCCGCGCTCACGCCGAAGGCGAACGACAGCAGCACGAAGTCGAGCCGCGTGCCGAGGCCGTAGGCCGCGAGGTCCGGCGTGCCGAGGCGCGCCACCACGCCGGTCAGCACCATGACGCCGACGTAGTTGATCGTCGTCGAGAGCGACGCCGGGATGCCGATGCGCAGGATCTCGCGCAGCGGCTCGAGCGCAGCGCGCGGCCGGACGAAGCGCGGCCGCAGCACGGCCTGCCCCCGGTAGAGAAAGACGATGCGCGGCAGCATGGCGAGGAACTGCGACAGCAGCATCGCGCCCGCGGCCCCCGGAAGCCCCAGGTCGAGCACGAACATGAAGACCGGCGTCAAGAGGATCTGCAGCAGCAGCGAGGTGCTCGACCAGATCGCCGGCACGCGGACGTTGCCCTCGCCGCGCAGCACGCTGTCGAGCATGCCGGCGAGAAACGTGATCGCGGCGCCGCCGAACAGCACGCGCGCAAACCCGGTCGCGTCGTCGAGCACCGTGCCGCGCCCGCCCATCCAGGCGAAGATCGTGCGCCCGGCGATCTGCATCACCACCGCGAACAGCACGCCGATCGCGATCGCGAGCAGGAACGCGCTGCCGGCCGTCGCGTTGGCGTGCTCCGTGCGCCGCGCGCCGAGCGCGCGCGCGATCGCCGACGTCGTGCCGCCGCCGATGCCGCCGCCCATCGCGGTCATCGCGACCAGCGAGATCGGGAAGACCAGCGAAACGGCGGCGATCGCGTCCGCCCCGAGGCGGCTCACGTAGTACGTGTAGAGCACGTTCGACACCGCGGCGACGAGCATGACGACCGTCGTCGGCACCGCGAGCCGCGTGATCGCGGGCAGCGGCTCGAGCGCGAGCAGGTGCTCTGGAGGTCGCCCCTTGCTCATCGGCGTCGGCGCGAGCGCGCACGGGCGGCGGACGTGGCTCGCGCCACGACGACGCCGCGCGGCCTCAGCGCTTGCTCCTCCTGCGACGCGCCGGCGTCGTCGCGCCGCGCAGATGCTCGTCGAGCAGACGCGCGAGCCAGATGCGGAAGCGACGCTGCACCGTGGCATCGTTGGACGCGCCGGCGAGACGATTCAAGACGTCGCCCATCAGCGCGTCGCCGAGCATCGCCACCGCGACCAGCCGCACCGTGAAGTCCGCCTCCTCGCGCGCCGGCGGCCGCGCGCCGGACGCCTTCGCTTCTTCGACGAGACGTCGGTGTACCGCGTCGCCGAGCATGCGCAGGGTCTGCTGCTGTGGCGGCGGCTCGCTGCGCGTTCGCGGCGTACGCTCGCTCAGCGCCGCCCAGGCGAGGAGCCGCGCGTGTCCCGACTCGCCGAGCGTCTCGAAGACGCGGTCGAGCACCGCCTCGGGCGCGGTGCTGCGGCTCGGGTCGGAGATCGCGCGCAGCACGTCGTCGTTGAGCGCGCCGATCGCCGAGCGCGCGAGCGCCTGCATCAGCCCCTCGCGGCTCTCGAAGTGGTGCAGGATCGTCGGGTGCGAGATGCCGAGGTCGCGCGCGATGTCCTGCAGACGGATCGCCTCGGGTCCGCCCTCCGCGAGCCGACGCTGCGCCGCGGCGAGGATCTCGTGCCGCGCCTCTTCCGCGGTGCGTCGTCGGCGTGGCTTTCGCGTCGCCGCCACTATTGACAATCCTGTACGTAGCCGGATACTGACATTCTGTCAGCAGCTATCACGCCCCGTGCGTCCGGTCACGGAGTTCGAGATGTCCGAGTCGAAGCAGCTCAAGCCCAGGAAGAAGCGCATCCAGCCGCTGCGCGCCTGGCGCGCGATCCGCGAGCTGATCGCGAACCCCGACGATACGGCGAAGGTGTTCGAGATCATCGACGCGCTGTCGGGCAACTCCGGCGAGCGTCAGTTCCAGCGCTTCCGCGCGACCCCGACCGGCGAGCGCATCCTGCGCGAGAAGCGCAACCTGCTCGAGACGCTCGACAACCGCGAGTACCTGCGCTCGCTGCCCCCGGGCACGCTCGGCCGCGCGTACTACGAGTTCATGGAGCGCGAGCAGATCAGCGGGAAGGGCCTCGCCGACGCGAGCATGGTGGCGCGGCGTGACGACATCGGCCCCGAGCGGCGCCTCTTCGCCGACCGCCTGCGCGACATGCACGACCTCTGGCACGTCGCGACCGGGTACGGCCGAGACCTGGTCGGCGAGGCGGCGCTCCTCGCCTTCAGCTACGCGCAGACCCGCAACCCCGGGGTCGGCTTCATCGTCGCCGTCGCCTGGCTGCGCGCGAAGGGCGACGGCGCGTTCGCCCGCCCGGTGATCGTCGAGGGCTACAAGCGCGGGCGTCGCGCCGCGTGGCTCCCGGCGGCCGACTGGGAGCACCTGCTGACGCTGCCGCTCGAGCGCGTGCGCGCCGAGCTCAACCTCGGCACGCCGCCGCAGTACATCCCGATTCGCTCCGCCGGCGCGCCGGCCGTCGCCTGATCGGATCGCGCGAGCGCGCGACGCCGTCGTGCTCGCGCGCCGTCCCGACGCGCCTGCGCGCGGCTCCCGACGCGACGCGCGCTACGCCGCGGCGAGCGCGCGTGCCAGCGAGGCGGCGTCGAAGTAGCGGCGCGCGGCGAGCACGCGGCCGTCGACCAGGTCGAAGCGATCGGCGATGCCGAGCGCGTAGGTGCCGCGCGCGGTCGGCACGCTCGCTTCCCACTCGACGAAGACCAGCGCGTCGTCACCGGCGACCGCGCGCGCGACCGGCACGGCGCCGCGCAGCAGCGTCGCGAGCCGCGCGAGGTAGCCTTCTGCTTCGGCGCCGTGCAGCGGCGTCGGCGCGCCGGGCGCGATCAGCACCGCGTCGTCGCGGAAATGCGCCACGAGCTCGGCGAAGCTGCCGCCACGCCAGCAGCGAGCGAGGAGCGCCACCAGCGCGTCGCGCGCGAGCCCGCGCTCGTCGGTGCCGGGCGGCGCGGGACGAGCGAGCGCGTCGTCGTCGGCGACGGGCGCGGCGGGCAGCAGGTCCGCGAGCCGCGGCGCTTCCGGCTCGAGCGCCGCGAGCAGCGGCGCGCGGTCGTAGTAGCGTCGCCCGCGGCGCACGCGGTCGCCGTCGAGGTCGATGCGGTAGACCGAGCGCCACGCCTTGCGCGCGCCGAAGATCGTCGCCTCGTTGCGCGCCTCGACGAACAGCGCGCCGCCGCTCACGCGCCAGCGCTCGGGTGCCATGACGAAGCCCTGCACGAGCGCCAGCGTCGCCTCGATGCTCGCCGGGATCTCGTCGTAGCCGATCGGGCGCTCCATGCCGTCGTCGAACAGCGTCGCCTCGGGGTGGAAGAGCGGCATGTAGGTCTCGACGCTGGGTGCTGCGCCGAAGCGGCGGAAGCGCTCGAGGAAGCGGGCGACGTCCGCGTCGCTCGCGTGTGCGATTGTCGGAGGAGCGGGCGCACGTCGTGCGGCGTCCGCGGCGTCGGTGTGCACGATGGCCGTCTGCGTCTGCACGGCGCCTCTCCTCAGCTCGCGATGCGCTCGTCGAGCGCGGCGCGCGGAAAGAGACGCACCGGCACGCCGTTCAGGACCGACTGGCCGGCGACGGCGTCGACCAGCGTCTCGTCCGTCCAGTCGTTGATCGACACGCCCGGCGTCGCACCCGCGACCTTCTGCCACGGCGCCGCCTTCGCGTGCCCCCAGCCGTGCGGCAGGCTCACGACGCCGGGCATCATCTCGTCGGTGACGCGCACGCGCACCTCGCCGCGGTGCACGCGGCTCTCCATCACCACGACGTCGCCGTCGCCGATGCCGCATGCGGCCGCGTCATCGGGGTGGACGTAGAGCAGGCAGCGCTCGGAGCCCGCGACCATCGCCGGGACGTTGTGCATCCAGGAGTTGTTGGTGCGCTGCTCGCGGCGTCCGATGAGCAGCAGCACGCCGTCCGCGCGCGGCTCGTCGAGCGACCTGAGGAAGCGGTCCCACTCCTCGAGGATCGGCTGCGGCGCGAGGTGGATGCGCCGATCTTTGTGCTGGACGCGGCGCGAGATGCCGGGCTCGAGCGGACCGAGATCGATGCCGTGCTCCGCGCGCTCGAGATCGCGCATCGTGAGGCCCTTGCGCCACGGCAGGAAGCCGTCGCCCCAGGCGCCGGTGCGCAGCAGGAAGGAGATCGTCGGACGCGGCGTCCAGCGCAGCCCCAGGCGCTCGGCGAAGTTCAGCACGCGGTCGAGCGCCGGCACGCCGCTCGGGCCGCCGCCGAGCCGGCGCGTCAGCGCGAGCAGGATCTCCCAGTCGTGCAGCTCGTCCGGGCGCTTCTCGACCACCGGCGGCGAGCGCCGCACGACGTTGCGCACCGAGATCAGCGGGAACAGCACGTCGAAGTGCTCCTCGGTGAGCGTCCACGCCGGCGGCAGGATGAGGTCCGCATGGCGTGTGGTCTCGTTCACGTAGAGGTCGATCGACGCCATGAACTCGAGGCGCTCGAGCGCGCGGTCGAGCCGGCCGCCGTTGGGCACCGACAGCACCGGGTTGCCGGCGAAGGTGAGCAGCGCCCGCACCTGCCCCTCCCCTTCGGTCTCGATCTCGTCCGCGAGCACCGCGGACGGCACCTCGCCGAACGTCTCGGGAAGATTGCGCACGCGCGTTCGCCAGCGGTCGTGGCCGTCGCCGCCCCCGAGCTGGATCAGGCGGACGGTGTCGATCGCGGGCGTGGTGAACATCGCACCGCCCTCGCGTCCGACGCGCCCCGCGACCACGTTCAGGAGGTCGGTCGCGTAGGTCCCGAGCGTGCCGAAGCGGCCGTTGCACACGCCGATGCGCGAGTACACGACGCCGGACGGCGCGGCGACGAGCTCGCGCGCGAGGCGCTCGATGGTCGCGCGCGGCACGCCGCTCGAGCGCGCGCAGGCATCGACGTCGAGCGCGCGCAGGCGCGGCTCGATCTGCTCCCAGCCGCCGACGACGTCGCGCACGTCCTCCGGCAGCCCGCGCTCGCGCACGATGGTCGCCGCCATCGCGAGCAGGAACGCCGCGTCGCCGCCGGGACGGATCGGCACGTGCTCGTCGGCCTCGCGCGCGGTCTCGGTGCGGCGCGGGTCGACGACCACCACCTTGCCGCCGCGCGCGCGCACCGCGCGCAGACGCCCGCGGATGTTCGGCGCGGTCATCACGCTGCCGTTCGACACCACCGGGTTCGCGCCGACACAGAGGAAGTAGTGCGTGCGGTCGACGTCGGGGATCGGCACGACCAGCGAGCTGCCGTAGAGGTAGTACGAGGTCGCGAAGCGCACGCTCACGTCCTGCGAGCCGGCGCCGAAGTTGTTGCGCGTGCCGAGCGCGCGCGAGAGCGCCGTGCGCAGGATCAGCGCGCCGTGGTTGTGGATGATCGGGTTGCCCCAGTAGACCGCGACGGCGTTGCGTCCGTGCTTTTGCTTGACCTCGGCGAAGCGGCTCGCCGCGAGGTCGAGCGCGTCGTCCCACGAGATCGGCTCGAAGACGCCGCGCGCGTTGCGCTTGACGGGGCGACGCAGCCGGTCGGGATCGTCGTGCACCTTGGCGATCGCGATCCCCTTCGGGCAGGCGAAGCCGCGCGAGAACGGGTCGTCGTGGTCGGGGCGCACCTGCAGGATGCGGTCGCCCTCGACCTCGAAGCTGAGCCCGCAGGTCGCCTCGCACAGCGTGCAGACGCGATGCACCGTGCGCGCCACGTCACGCCCCCGCCGCCGCGAGCGGCGCCGCGTGCTGCTCGGCGGCGACGAGCCCGCCGAGCGCGCGCTGCACGGACTCGACCGGCACGCCGATCTGGCGGCACAGCGTCGCGAGGTCGAAGAAGAAGCGCTCGCCGCGCAGCGCCGTCGAGTCGCAGGCGAAGACCGAGACGAACGGCAGGCGTGCGGCGCGTCCGGTCGGCGCCAGGTCGAGCAGCGGGCCGGCGAAGGTCAGGTGCACGTCGCCCCAGCACGCGACCGAGTCGCCCTCGGCGCTCATGCCCTCGACGGTGACCCCGTAGTCGGGGAAGGCCGCGAAGAAGAGCTCGAGCTGCGGCCGCGCCTCGTCCTTGCCGCGCACGATCGTGCCGAAGGGCGGGCAGTCGAGGACGAAGTCCTGGCTGCAGATGGCGAGCGCCGCCTCGACGTCCTGCTGGCTCTTCGCCGCGCCGTAGCAGCGCACGAGGCTGCGGCGGACGGCGAGCTCGAGGTCGCGCAGGTCGTGCGGCGCGGCGTCGGCCGCGAGCGGCGCGCCGGCGGGACGCAGTCGCGCGCCGTGCTCGCGCAGGTAGGCCGCGGCGCGCTCGCCGGCGCCGGCCTCCGGCGTGTCGAGCAGCTCCGCGATGCGGCCGTCACGATACTTGACGACGTGGTCGCCGGTCATGCGGAGCTCCGGCAAGCCCGCGCGCCGCAGCGTCAGCGCGTAGCGCATCCAGACCCCGTCCTCGCGCACGACCGGACCGGCGAGGATCTCCGGGATGCGCACGTCGAAGCGCCGGTCCATGTCGTGCGTGCTCGCTCGCAGAGCCGCTACCACGCCGTCGCGCCCCGTGCCGCCTTCACCGAACGGCCCCGCGCCGGGCGACGCGTAGCGCGCGTCGGCGGTGAAGTGATCGCCGAGCTGCGACCAGTCGTCCGTCAGCCAGGCGAGCTCGAACGCCTGGACGTAGCCAAAGAACCTCGCGAGATCGCTCGTTGCCATCGTGGCCTCCTCGGCGCGGTTGCGCCTGGGTGACGAGCTTGGCTCCCGCGGGTGGCCCGAGAAAGGGCCACAATTCGCGTTTTCTCAGGAACCAGCTGAAGGTAGCGCTCTGCGGGATCTGCGCTCAGCTGAACGTTCGTCGCAGCAAGTGAACGCGCTCGGCGACCGGACCACTGTGAGGTGACGCGAACGCATGCGCTGCGAGGGGCCCGAGCCGCTGGCCCGACGGATACGGGACACCGAGATGGTAGGCCGCGGTGATGAACTCACCGGAGTCCTCGAGCGGCACCGTCGGCGCGAGGGTCGCGACGTAGAGGAGGAGCGGCAAAGGGAACGCCGCGAGCTCAGCGATGATCTGGGTCCGTGTGGCGGCTGGTCGGTCGGCACTCGTCAGCAAGGGGCCGCACTACCGGCGCGTCACGGAGCGCTAGCGATCCACCCCTGGCGCCGCACGTTGGCGATCCCTTCGGCAGGTGCGAACGAGCGCGCAAGCCCGGCGTCGCGCGAAAGACCGGAGCGCGTCGTCAGCCGGCGGTCTCGTGGAAGCACTCTCCGACCGGCGAGCACTGTCCGATGCGCGGGTAGGCACCGGGGTGGGGGATTGCGCAGTCGTCGATGAACTTTCCGAGCTCGTCCGTGGTCGACACGATCGCGTCGTAGCAGGTGTTGTCCGTCACCTGGCAGCAGATCGACACCGGCGTGATCGGGTCGCTCACGCAGCGGCCGTCGCCGAAGCACGTACCGTCGCTGCAGTCCGAACCCCGGCAGGTCCTTCCCACGGAGAAGCGGCCGCCGCCGACGGTGACGCAGGCCTGCGGGCTCAGCGACTGGGTGGCGCAGATCGACCCTCCGGAGCCGTCGGAGAACTCACAGCAACCGTTGAGCTCGACCTGGCAATCCACACAGAAGTCTTGCCCGTCGCAGAACTCCCCGGGGTCGACGATGCCGTTGCCGCAGCCCGGCGTCGGACGTGGTGTCGCGACCGGTGTGGGCGTCGGCTGGCTTTTGTTCTTGTCACCGTCGCCGCAGGCAGCGGCGAGGGTCAGAGCGAGCAGGACGAGGACACGCGCAATGGTCTGCACGGGCGCGTCTCGTGCCACGAAGTTTGGCGCGCCAACAAGACGGAAAGCGCCAAGACGCGCGCTCGGAGGCGTCCGTCCCAAGCACCCGCCAAAGCACCCGCTCGCTCTCGCTGCGCACCGCCGGCGTCCGCGACGGCGAGCTGCGTCGAGCGTGCGCGCGACGCTCGCTCGATCCGGAAGCGGCTTCCCTACTGGCCCCACGTGCCGCTGCACATCCATCGTCCTTCTGGTACCAGCGCCGCGTGCTCCATCTGCGCCTCGACGGCGACGGACCGCTGCACCGCCAGACCTACCGCGCGCTGCGCGACGCGATCCTCGCCGGACGCCTGCGTCCCGGCGAGCGCCTCACCTCGTCGCGCGACCTGGCGGCCGAGCTCGGCGTGTCGCGCAACACGGTCCTGCAAGCCTACGACCGCCTCGTCGCGGAGGGCTACGCGACGACGCGTCCGGCATCGGGCACGTACGTCGCCGACGCGCTGCCGGCGCGACCGGCCGGTGCGAGCAGCTCGACGGGCGCGCGCGGCGTCACGAGTGGAGCACGCGCGAGCACGGGCGGAGCACGGAGCACAGCCGGCGGAGCACGCGGCGCTGCGGCACGACAGCGCGACGCACATCCGCCGACGATGTCCGCCTTCGCGCGTCGCTTCACGGAAGCCGTGCCGACGAACCGCGCGACCTGGAGCTTGCCGCGCGAGCCCCTGCCCTACGACTTCCGCTACGGCGAGCCGTCGTACGCCGACCTGCCGCTCGCCACCTGGGCGCGTCTGCTCGGACGCCGCGCGCGCCGGCTGTCGGTGCGCCGCCTCGCCTACCAGCCGCCGGGCGGCGCGGAGGAGCTGCGCCGCGCGCTCGCGGGCTACCTCTCCCGCGCGCGCGCCGTGGTGTGCGCGCCGGAGCAGGTGCTGATCGTGCGCGGCTCGCAGCAGGCGATCGATCTCACGATGCGGCTGCTCGTCGATCCGGGCGACACGGTCGTGCTCGAGGAGCCGCACTACACGGGCTTCTCGTTCTGCGCGGCTGCGGCGGGCGCCAGGCTCGTGCACGTGCCGGTCGACGAGCAAGGGCTGCGCACGAGCGAGCTCGGCCGGATCCGCGCCGCGCGCCTCGCCTGCGTCACGCCGTCGCACCAGTTTCCCGCGGGCGGCGTGCTCGCGCTGCCGCGCCGGCTCGAGCTGCTCGACTGGGCGCGCACGCGCTCCGCCTACGTCCTCGAGGACGACTACGACGGCGAGTTTCGCTTCGCGGGTCAGCCGCTCGAGTGCCTGCAGGCGCTCGATCGCGACGGACGCGTGCTCTACTCCGGCACGGCGTCGAAGATCCTCTTCCCGGCGCTCAGGATCGGCTGGCTCGTCGTTCCGGAAGAGTTGCTTGACGTCTTCCGCGCGGCGCTGGCGCTGGCCGACACCGGCACCGCGACGCTCGAGCAGCTCGCCTTCGCGGATCTCATCGCGGAAGGACACCTCGAGCGCCACGTGCGCCGCATCCGCCTGCGCCACGCGACGCGGCGCGCAGCACTGCTCGACGCCGTCGCGCGCGAGCTCGGCTCGCGCGCCGAGCTGCTCGGCGAGAGCGCCGGGCTGCACGTCCTGCTGCGCCTGCGCGAGCTCGGCCGCCGCGACGTCACGCGGCTGCGCGCGGCCTGCCGCGAGCGCGGCGTCGGCGTGTACCCGGCCGCGCACTTCTACGCCGAGCCGCCGCCGTACGCCGAGCTGCTGCTCGGCTACGGCAGCCTGAGCGAGCGCGCGATCCGCGAGGGCATCCGCCGCCTGGCGCAGGCGCTCGACGCGCTCGGGCGTTAGCGCCCAGCAAATTTTGGTCGCGCAGGTACTTGCGGCGGCATGCGGACTGCGCTCTGCTGCGCCGACAGCCCGTCAAGGAGAAGTCCCATGCTGTTCATGTGTCAGGGAAGGCCGCGACCGAACATCTCGCTCGACGACCGTCAGCGCGCCCTCAAGCTGTACGGCGCCTGGCAGCCGCCGCCCGGGATCACGATCCGAGGTCACTACCTCGGCGCGCACGGCGGCGACTTCGTGATCCTCGAGACCGACTCGATCGAGGCGCTGATCGAGGCAACCGGCGCGTGGGCGCCGTTCATCGAGTACCAGGTGACGCCGATCGTCGAGGCGCAGGCGGGCGTGCCGATGCTGGCGCGCGCCGAACAAGCCTGCGCCAAGCTGCTCGAGGAGGTGGCGCCGCGGTCCTTCGCAGACGTCGCCGCGAAGGACCGCGTCCTCGCTTAGGATCAGCGGAGCTCCGCCGAGCGCAGCGGCTCGGGATCGCCCGGATCGACGTCGTCGAGGATGACCAGGGTGCCGCGCAGGTGCTTCGCGTTGCCCGACGTGGTCGCCGAGCAGGCGTACGCCGCGTTGTTCCCGATGTTGGCGAACACCGAGCAGTTGTCACCCGGCTGCAGCGGCGCGCCGCAGAAGTTCGAGCCCGGCAGCGCGTTGCCGGCCTCGTCGTGGATGGTCACGGTCACCGACGTCGGCGTCTTGCCGACGTTGCGCACGATGCACTGCGCGCGGTTCTGAACGTTGCCGCCGAAGGCCGCCGGGCTCGAGATCGTCTGCGCTGCGTGCGCGACACCGTGAAGCCCGAGCATGCTCGCGGCCGCGGACATCAAGATCAGCTTTCTCACGTTCGTTCTCCTTCCTTCTCTTTCTGCCGATGCGTGCGGAGCGACCGCGCTCAGCGCAGATCCTCGGCGACGAGAACCTTCTGGCCGAACACCGTCAGGGCGCGAAACTCCACCGACGCGCGCACGTTCTTCGCGCTTCCCGACACCACTGCCGTGCAGCCGAACGCGACGTCGTCGGGAAGGTCGTTGATCAGCGCGACGCAGGTGCGGCCCGGGGCCAGCGGCACGGCGTTGCAGTTCTGGAAGCTCGACGGCAGGTCGCTGCCGAAGTTCTGCTGGAACTTCACCTCCAGCTTGACGGGCTTCTTGCCGACGTTGCGCACGTAGCAGGCGGCCGCGTTGCCGAGCATGCTGCCGCCGACGAAGTCGGTGGCGTGGAAGGTCGGCAGCATCGGGCTCGACAGCGTCGCCGCCTGCGCGACCGCCGTCGTTCCCACGAGCGCGGCGACCGCAGCCAATCGGGTCAAGATCTTCATACGGGCTCCTCGATCCAGAGGATCGTTTCGACGACGAGAGATTTCGTCGCGGCTCCAAGCGAGCGCGAAACGGCAGGAGCAACGCGCGTACCGTCGCGCATGGCGCGAGAAGAGCCCGTCAATTCGTCGCTTGTCGTCGGGGGAAGCGTCGGAGAGACCGACTGCGGATCGGCGCGATATATCGCCGTGAGCTAGCGGCGTTGCGCCGGGGGGTCGGAATCAGGAGCGCGCGGCGTGTCCAGCGAATGGCAGCGCGCGCGAGGAGCGAACGGAGAGAAGCTTGGAGCTCGAAGGGGTCGGAGCGCGCAGCGCGGCCGGTGCACGACCGCGCTGCAGCGCTCCGCTCGCCCGTGTCGTCTAGCGCTTGGTGTCGACGACCTGGACCTGCGTGAACTCGGCGTAGCCCCAGCGCCCGTTCTCGACGCCGATGCCGCTCCACTTGTGGCCGCCGAACGGCTGGAACGGCGACAGGTCGAGGTGCTGGTTGATCCAGATCGTGCCCGCCTCGAGCTCGCGCGCGACCTCCTGGGCCCGCTGCAGGTCGGCCGACCACACCGAGCCGCCGAGGCCGTAGTTGGTGCGGTTCGCCTGCTCGAGCGCGTCGGACAGGTGCTTGTACTTGACGATCGGCAGCGCGGTGCCGAACTGCTCCTCGTCGACGAGCTGCACACCCTCACCGACGTTGGTCACGATCGTCGGCGGCAGGAAGTAGCCCTTCGGGCCGAGCGGCTCGCCGCCGACCTCGATCTTGCCGCCGGCGCGCTTCGCGTCCTCGACCATGGAGAGCACCTTCTTGAACTGCGGCTCGTTGTTGATCGGGCCGAGCTCGACGTCGGGCTCGAGGCCGTTGCCGACCTTGGTGCGCTTCGCGCGATCGACGAGCCGCGCGACGATCGCGTCGTGCAGCTTCTCCGGGACGTAGAGACGCTTGATCGCCGCGCACACCTGGCCGGAGTTCTGGAACGCGCCCCAGAACAGCCCCTCGGCGATCTGGTCGGGATCGACGTCGTCGAGCACGATCGCCGGATCGTTGCCGCCGAGCTCGAGGGTGACGCGCTTCAGGTCGTCGGCCGCGGCCTGCATCACCTTCTTGCCGGTCGCGACGCTGCCGGTGAACGAGATCTTGCGCACGCCCGGGTGGCGGGTCAGCTCGGCGCCGAGGTCGTTGCCGCCCGAGAGCACGTTGAGCACGCCCGGCGGCAGGACTTCGCGCAGCGCGTCGGCGACGAGGAGCGACGAGAGCGGCGTGAACGGCGACGGCTTCGCGACCACCGTGTTGCCGGCGAGGAACGCGGGCGCGAGCTTCCACGACAGCAGGATCACCGGGAAGTTCCACGGCGTGATCGCGGCCACCACGCCGAGCGGCTTGCGCACGACCTCGACCCGCTTCTGGCCGTCGTCCTGCAGCACCTCGGGCTCGATCTGGAGGTTGGCGAAGTACGAGAACCACATCGAGGCCCCGAAGACCTCCATCATCGCCTGCTGCAGCGGCTTGCCCTGCTCCTGCGACAGGATCGGCGCGATCTCGCCGGCCTTCGCCTGCAGCGTCGCCGCGCAGGCGTTGAGCTTCTCGCGCCGCAGCGCCTCGTCCTTGCGCCACGTCTTGAAGGCGCGCGCCGCGGCGTCGACCGCCTCGTCGACGTGCGCCTTGGTCGCGCGCGCGCACGTCGCGAAGGGCTCGCCGAACGCCGGATTGATCACCGGATCCTGCTCGCTGGTATTGACGATCCGACCGTCAATCAGCATGCCGTAGCTCTGCATCGCCAGACCTCTCTTCTCTCCTCGAGTTTGCGAACCTTTGCCGACCGGAAACCGTGGGGATGCCGGGCATCCTACGGGGACGCGGCGCGCGCTCGCAACTGGGCCCGGGCGTCGAAGACGACGCCCCGCGTCGAGAGGGATCGCCACATGTGATTGACGCTGCGTGAGCACGGGAGCCGTCGGCTCATCTACGCCTCGAGCTTCACCGTCCGCAGACGCAGCGCGTTGGCGATCACCGACACCGAGCTCAGCGACATCGCCGCGGCGGCGAAGATCGGGCTCAGCAGCAGGCCGAGCACGGGGTACAGCACGCCCGCCGCGACCGGGACGCCGGCCGCGTTGTACACGAAGGCGAAGAACAGGTTCTGGCGGATGTTGCGCATGGTCGCCGCGGACAGCCGCCGCGCGCGCACGATGCCGGTGAGGTCGCCCTTGAGAAGCGTGACGCCGGCGCTCTCGATCGCGACGTCGGTGCCGGTGCCCATCGCGATGCCGACGTCCGCAGCGGCGAGCGCCGGCGCGTCGTTGACGCCGTCGCCCGCCATCGCGACGACGCGGCCCTGCGCGCGCAGACGGCGCACGACGTCGCCCTTCGCCTCGGGCAGCACCTCGGCCTCGACCTCGTCGATGCCGAGCTCGGACGCGACCGCCTGCGCGGTCGCGCGGTTGTCGCCGGTCAGCATGACGACGCGCACGCCGTCCTCGCGCAGCGCGCGGATCGCGTCGCGCGTCGTCGGCTTGATCGGGTCGGAGACGGCGAGCAGACCTGCGGGACGGCCGTCGACCGCGAGGAACATCACCGTCGCACCCTTCGCGCGCAGCTCGCCGGCCGCTTGCTCGAGCTCCTGCACCGCGACGCCCGACTCCTCGAGTAGGCGGCGGCTGCCGAGCAGCAGCTTGCGTCCCTCGACCGCGCCGACGACGCCCTTGCCGGTCGGCGCGTCGAAGCCCGTCACCTCCGACGTCGCGAGACCGCGCTCGCGGGCGCCGGCGACGATCGCGGTCGCGAGCGGATGCTCGCTCGGACGCTCGAGGCTCGCGGCGAGACGCAGCACCTCGTCCTCGGTGAAGCCCGCAGCAGCGCGCACCGCGGTGAGCGCCGGACGTCCCTCGGTGAGCGTGCCCGTCTTGTCGACCACCAGCGTGTCGACCTTCTCCATGCGCTCGAGCGCTTCCGCGTTCTTGATCAGCACGCCGGCCGTGGCGCCGCGTCCGACGCCGACCATGATCGACATCGGCGTCGCGAGACCGAGCGCGCACGGACACGCGATGATCAGCACGCTCACCGCCGCGACCAGCGCGTAGCCCATCGCGGGCGGCGGGCCGAAGAGCGACCAGCCGACGAACGCCGCCACCGCGACCAGCAGCACGGCCGGCACGAACCAGCCCGCGACGCGGTCGGCGAGGCGCTGGATCGGCGCGCGGCTGCGCTGCGCCTCCGACACCATCTGCACGATGTGCGCGAGCATCGTGTCGCGCCCGACCTTCTCGGCGCGCATGACGAAGCTGCCGCTGCGGTTGAGCGTGCCGCCGATCACGCGCGCGCCCGCTTCCTTGGTGACCGGCATCGACTCGCCGGTGACCATCGACTCGTCGACCGCGCTGCGGCCTTCGACCAGCACGCCGTCGACCGGCACCCTCTCGCCGGGGCGCACGCGCAAGAGATCGCCGACCTGCACGTCCTCCAGCGCGACCTCCTCGTCGTCGCCCGACGCGCGCACGCGGCGCGCGGTCTTCGGGCTCAGGTCGAGCAGCGCGCGGATCGCGCCTCCCGTGCGCTCGCGGGCGCGCAGCTCGAGCACCTGCCCGAGCAGCACGAGCACGACGATCACCGCCGCGGCCTCGAAGTACACCGCGACGCTGCCGTCCGGAGCGCGGAACGCCGCGGGGAAGATCCCGGGCGCGAGCGTCGCGACCACGCTGTAGAGCCACGCGGTGCCGGTGCCGATCGCGATCAGCGTGAACATGTTGAGGCTGCGCGCGCGGATCGACGCCCAGCCGCGGACGAAGAACGGCCAGCCCGCCCACAGCACGACCGGCGTGGCGAGCACGAGCTGGATCCAGGTCGAGACGCGCGCGGGTACCAGGTGCGCGCGACCGAGCAGGTGACCGCCCATCTCGAGCGCGAACACCGGCAGCGTCAGCACGAGGCCGATCCAGAAGCGCCGCCGCATGTCGAGGAGCTCCTCGTTCGGTCCGGCGTCGGCGGTGACGAGCTCGGGCTCGAGCGCCATGCCGCAGATCGGGCACGTGCCCGGACCGACCTGCCGCACCTCGGGGTGCATCGGGCAGGTGTAGATCGCGCCCTCGGGTGCCGGCTGCGCTTCGCTGCGCGCACGCTCCTCGGGCGACGCGAGGAAGCGCGCCGGCTCGGCGAGGAAGCGCTCGCGGCAGCGCGCGGAGCAGAAGAAGTACTCCTTGCCGTCGTGCTCGGCGCGGTGCTTCGCGGTCGCGGGGTCGACGCTCATGCCGCAGACCGGGTCCTTGGCGCCGCCCGCGTGCGCGGCGTGGTGGCCGTGGCCGTGTCCCGCGTGAGCAGCGTGCGCGTCCCCGTGCGTCGCGTGGTACTGGCAGCCCTCGTGCGAACCGCCGCCGTGCGCGTGCTGCTCGTGCGAAGCTTGGCCGTGCGCGTGCGCCGCGTGCGCGGCGTCACCGTGCGCGTGGCAGGCGCCGTGCGTCTGCGCGTCGTCCGCGCCGTGCGCCGCAGCGTGCGGGTCACGCGCCTCGGCCGCCGCAGCGCGCGCGTCGCCCGCGTCGTGCGTCGCCGCGGGGGCGTCCGACGCAGCACGCTCCTTCGAGCAGCACGCGTGCGACGACTGCGCGGCCGTCCGGTGGGAATCGCTCATGACAGCCTCCTGCGGACGACCGTATACCCCGTGGGGGTATTTGTCCAGGCGTCCCTGAACGAGTCGTCAGCCCTCGCTCACGCCCTTCGGCGCGCGCTGCTTCATGAAGCCGAACATGTAGCCCGCGACCCGCCGCATCTGGATCTCCTCCGTGCCCTCGGTGATCCGGTAGCGGCGGTGGTGGCGGTAGATGTGCTCGAACGGCTTGTGGCGCGAGTAGCCGAGCCCGCCGTGGATCTGCATCGCGCGGTCGGCCGCCTCGCAGCACAGCCGGTTCGCCCAGTAGTTGCACATCGACACCTTGTCCGACGCGGCGAAGTTGCCCTTGGTGTCCATGATCCACGCCGTCTTGTGGATCAGCGCGCGCAGCATCTCGCACTGCGTCTGCAGTTCGACGAGCGGGAACTGGATGCCCTGGTTCTCGGCGAGCGGCTTGCCAAAGGGCTTGCGCACCTTCGCGTACTCGACGGACTCGTTGATGCAGTACTGCGCGGCGCCCAGGCTCGACGCTGCTTGACGGATGCGGTTCTCGTTGAAGAAGTGCTGCACGACCGCGAGCCCGCGCCCCTCGCCGCCGAAGATCGCGTCGTGCGGCACGCGGACGTTCTTCAGCGTCACGTGGGCGTGATCGGTCGGCATGTTGAACGTCCACAGGTACTTCTCGACCTTGAAGCCCTCCGCGGACGTCGGGACGAGGAACGCCGTGATGCCGTGCGCGTCGCCGGGCTTGCCGCTCGTGCGCGCGAAGATCAGGTCGTAGTCGGCGACGTGCACGCCGGTGTTCCAGGTCTTCTCGCCGTTGATCTCCCAGATGTCGCCGCGGCGCACGGCGGTGGTCTCCATGTGCGTCGCGTCCGAGCCGTGCTCGGGCTCGGTGATGCC
This sequence comes from Candidatus Binatia bacterium, assembly GCA_036563615.1. Lineage (NCBI taxonomy): Bacteria > Candidatus Binatota > Binatia (SeqCode) > Binatia bacterium. The sequence goes on along the minus strand of DATCMB010000009.1, from coordinate 168,666 downwards.
GAAGGCGAAGCCGGTGGTGCCGGCGAGCAGACCGTCGAGGAACTGCTCTTTTTGCTTGTCGGTGCCGTACTCGATCATGAGCAGCAGCCCGACGTGGTTCGAGACGATCGAGTGCTCGTTCTGCAGGTCGCAGTGCAGCCCGAGCCCCTTCGCCGCGAGGTGCTCGCGAATGATCGCCATGCCGAGGTTGGTGCCGTCGCGTCCGCCGAGCGACTTCGGCAGCGGGTAGCGGTAGATGCCGGCCTCGTCGGCCATGCGCCGCACCTTGTGCAGCAGCGCCTCCCACTCGCGGTTCGGCAGGCCGCCGCGATCCCAGTCCGTGCGCGCGTCCTCGCGCCGGTGGTCGAAGAAGCGGATGTTGTCGTCCTGCTGCTCGAGCGGCCTGAGCTTCTGCTCGATGAACGCGTCCATCTCGTCGAGGAACGCGGCGATGTCGGCGGGGATCTCGAAGTCCATGCCCGGCAGTTGAGCCTGGCTCCGGGCACTCCGTCAATGGTGCGCCCCCGCGCGCTGCAGTCGCCGTTTCCGCGGCCGGGAACAGCGCTCGGGCTGCACGCGCCGCGCGCGAAGTCGACCTCGCCTGTCCTCCAAAGTTCGATCCGATCGCCGTCGAAACGAGCGACAGGCACCGCGTCCAGGCGGCGTCGCGTGCCGCTCGGCCGCCGTCGCTGCACGAAAGGAACGCGCGCGAGCGGCGCGCTCGTCGCTGCGCCGTCGTGCTCGCCGCGAGGTGGCCGGAGCGCGTTGCCGCCGGATGGCGCGGGAGAAGTCACGATGCGCAAGATCACGGCTCGGGCGTTCGTCGTCGCCGCGCTTCTGGGAGGCTTTCTCACGGGCGGCGAGGCCGGCACGCGAGCCAGCCTCGAGAAGTCCGCGTTCACGCCCAGCGTCGTGCGCGCGACCGTCAGCGATGCGCACGAAGAAGAGGGCGCTGCGATGTGTCTGACCTGCGAACTCGTGCAGGCCCTGGCGTCGACGGCCGGAGGCGTCGTCGGACCGCGCCCCGCCGTCGCAGCCGACGCGTCCGCGACACCCGCGGCGAAGACCGAGCCGGCAGGCGGTACGGTCGCGACCGGTACCGCAAGCGATGCGTCACCGGCGTCGGTCGTCTTCCGCGGCAGCCGCGTTTACACCGTCGACCCGAAGCGCCCGTGGGCCGAGGCGGTCGCGATCCGTGACGGAGCGATCGTCGCCGTCGGCTCGGACCAAGAAATCGCAAAATTCACTGGGCCCGACACCACGGTCGTCGAGCTCGTGGGTCGCAAGATGCTGCCGGGGTTCGTCGAGGCGCACATGAATCCGGCGGCGAGGTGTCGTTCGGCACGGACTGGCCGGCGGCCGGCTACTTCTCGACGTACAAGCTCGACTCGCTGCAGGTCGCGGTGTCACGCGTCAACTCGTCGGCAAGCCCGGCGCGCCGGTGCTCGAGCCGGCAGGCGAGCGTCTCGACCTCGCGCAGGCGATCCGCGCCAGCACCATGGGCAGCGCGCGCCAGCTCCGCCTCGACCACCAGATCGGATCGATCGAGGTCGGGAAGCGCGCGGATCTGGTCGTGCTCGAGCGCAACCTGTTCGACATCGACCCGCACGAGATCGCGCAGACGCGCGTCGACATGACGATGATGGACGGCCGCTTCACGCACGGCACGCCGTAGCCGATCGTCCATCCCGCTCGGATTTGGGCTTGACCGGCGTTTCACGCTTGCCAAGAAGACGAGAGCCCGCTCCGACGTCTCATGCCCGGGCTTCGCTTCGAAGGAGAGACCGCACGTGAGAGCCCGAGCCATCGCCCTGACGGCGCTTCTCGTTTGCCTGCTCGCCACCGCCGCGCACGCGGGCCGTCCGACGGCCAGCGAGCGCTGCGCCGCCGACCTCGAGCGTGCCTTGGCGACGTACGTACAGTGCCGCTTCGACGCCGAGTCGCGCCACGCGACGATGCGCCGTCCGTCGCAGCGCGCGGACGCGCTCGCGCGATGCGCGCGGAAGCTGACCAGTGCGTTTGCGCGGGCGCAGGCGCGGCACGGGGCGAGCTGCGCCGTGACCGAGACGGCGTCCGCCTTCGGTGACTACTTGACGCAATGCACGGATGTCGTGGTCGAAGCCGTCACGAGCGGTGCGGCGCTTCCGGACTGCGCGGGCGATCCGGCTACGTGCGAGGCGCTCCCGCGCGCGCCGCTACTCAAGACGGGACAGACGATCCGTTACGGCACCGGCAGCGACGGTGACCTGCAGCGCGGTGTCGCGCGCGACTTCGTCGACAACGGCGACGGCACGATCACCGACGTCAGGACCGGGCTCATGTGGGAGAAGAAGTCCCGCGACGGCTCGATCCACGACGTGGACGACATCTACACCTGGAGCGTCGAAGGCTCGCCGTCCGAGCTGAACGGGACGGTCGTGACGGTCTTCCTCGCGACGCTCAACGCGGGCGAGGGCTTCGCGGGCTACACCGACTGGCGCCTGCCGAACGTCTTCGAGCTCGAGAGCTTGCGGAACCTCGGTGCCGCCGACCCCGCCGCGTTTCCCGAGTTCGACACCGCGTGCGCGCCCGGCTGCACCGTGCTCACGTGTAGCTGCACGGCGTCCTGGGACCACTGGACCTCGACGTCGTACGCGGACGACCCGCTGCGCGCGTGGCTCGTCTCGTTCAAGGGCGGCTTCACGTCGCTCGACCTCAAGCCGAACGCCAATCCGGTCCGTGCCGTGCGCGGCGGCTCGTAGGTCGGCGCTCGCGGACGCGGGCTCGAGGCATCGACGCGCCGGCGGGAGTCGGAGGAATTGGCCGCGCGGCGGTCGCTGGCCCACCGCCGCCACTTCCGCTCGCCGCAATGTCCACGACGGAGTCTGGCGGCCGACGCGTCCGCCCGGGCGACACTCGCCGGCTCGCCGTCAGGGGCGGGTGCGCCCTTGCCACTCCGCGCGGCGTCGACTAGTCGAAATCGGTAATCAATTTCAGCAATTTCTCCGGTCGCGGCGCGGACGTTCGCACCGGGAGGGGCGAATGGACTGGCTGGTCTTCGTGCGCGCACTACATGTCCTCGCAGCGTCGTGCTGGCTCGGCGAGGTGCTGGTGATCAACCTGATCCTGGTGCCGACCCTGTCGAGCTACACGGGGGCGGCGCGGCGCGACTTCCTCGCAACGGTCTTCCCGCGCGTGTTTCGTCTGGCGTCGGTGCTCGCCGGCACGGTCGCGGTGACGGGCGCGCTGCTGCTCTACCGCTTCACGGCGGGCGACTGGCGCGTGCTCACCGACGGACGCTGGGGCCTGTGCATCCTGATCGGCGGCAGCCTCGGCGGGCTGCTGATCGGCTTCCACTTCTTCATGGAGGACCGCCTCGCGCGCCGGGTCGGCATCGGGCGGCCCGACATCGGTCAGGACGTGGTGGAAGACGTGCACGTCAAGCTCAAGATCGTACCGCGCGTCGGGCTGGCGGTGATCACCACGATCTACGTCCTGATGCTGTTCGCGGTCCGGGGTGTCTGAGCCGGCTCGTCTCGACAGCTTCCGCCGGTACAGCCTCGTCGCCCTGCTGATCGCACCGCTCGCGTTCGCAGGAGGAGCGCCGCAGTCGCTCGCCGCGGAAGCCTCCGCTCCGGCGGCGACGCCCGCGCCGCTCGCCGCGCCGACGCCGAAGCCCGCGCGCGCCGCGGACGGCAGCACGCCCGCCGACGCCGGAAGCACGGCCTCACCCGCAGCGGCTGCAGACGCCCCGGCCACCGACGACGCGATCGTGCCCGAGGCGTTCGCGATCGACGAGATCGTCGTGTCGGCGCGGCGTCGCGAGGAGTCGCTCGAGGACGTGCCGGTCTCCGTCACCGTGCTGTCGAACGACGACCTGCGCGCATCCGAGGTGAGCCGCCTCGATCAGATCCAGCAGCTCGTGCCGAGCCTGGTCGTGGCGCGCGATCAAGCGGGACGGCCGCAGTTTTTCCTGCGCGGCGTCGGCTCGCCGCCGGGCCTCTTGCCGGGCCTCGCCTTCGATCCCGGGGTCGGCGTCTACGTCGACGGCGTCTTCCTGCCGCGCGCCGCCGGACAGCTCCTCGAGCTGGTCGACGTCGAGCGGATCGAGGTGCTGCGGGGCCCGCAGGGGACGCTCTACGGCAAGAACACGGTCGGCGGCGCGATCAAGGTCGACACCGTCAAGCCAGGAAAAGACCTCGCCGCGGCGGCGATGCTGCGCCCGGGCAACTACGGCAGCCTCGACACCCGCGCGATGCTGAACTTCCCGGTCGACTTCGCGGGGCTCGGCGACCGGATGTTCACGCGGGTCGCGTTCGGCTCGTCGCAGCGCGACGGCTACGTCTGGAACTCGTACCGCGACGAGTCGCTGTCCGACCTCGACTCGCTCGCGTTCCTCGGCACCTTGCGCTTCGTGCCCGCCGACGACGCGACGATCGACCTCACCGGGTCGTGGACCAAGAACCACTCGAAGCAGCGCGGCGGCCAGTGCGTGTTCCGCACCGCCGGCGCCTTCGGCGCGCTGCTGCCGCCGGATCCCGTGACCGGCGAGACGTACTTCGACGCGTGCAAGGCGTCGCGGCCGTTCGACGTGCAGTCCGACGTCGCCTCGCTGATCGACAGCGAGAGCTGGGGCACGTGGCTCGACGCGCGCGCGAAGATCGACCTGCCGGGGCTGGTCGACGGGCTCGCGGTGCGATCGTTGACCGCGGTGCAGGAGCAGACGCTGCGCGCGCGCATCGACGTCGACATGACGCGCTTCTTCCTCGCACGGCAGAGCGAGGCCGGCGGCGCGGGCATCGGCAACGGCGGACCGCGTCACCAGCGGCAGGTGAGCCAGGAGCTGCAGGTCACGGGCACGGCGCTCGACGGCCGGCTGCCGTTCGTCGCCGGCGTGTTCGCGGAATGGGAGGACGGCGGCCTCGACGCCGACATCTGGGCGCTGCCGCAGGTCGTGAACATCCGCGCGAAGAACCGCATCGACATCGACAACTGGACCTGGGCGCTGTTCGGCCAGGGGACCTACGAGCTGACGCCGTGGCTGGGCCTCACCGGCGGCCTGCGCTACACGCAGGAGAAGAAGGGCGCGGACGTCTGGTGGACGTCACCGTTCGACAACCCGACGCCGCTGTTCGCCGACTCGGCGCGCAGGGTCTACGACGCGTGGACGCCGACGGCGAGCCTCGCCGCGAAGGCGCCCGAGTCGCTCCTCGACGGCACGCCGCTGCAGCACGCGCTCGCCTACTTCACCTACGCGCGCGGCTTCCGCGGCGGCGGCTTCGACGCGGTGGTGACGCCGACGCAGCCCGACGGCATCGACCCGGTCGCGCCCGAGCACCTCGATTCGTCCGAGGTCGGCATCAAGACGTCGTCCTTCGACCGCCGCTTGACGCTGAACCTCGCGCTCTACCAGTCGCTCTACGACGACCTGCAGGTGCAGACGATCGTCGCCAGCACGAACGCGTTCGACCCGCGCGCCGTCGTGCTGAACGCGGCGAGCGCGAAGCTGCGCGGCCTCGAGCTCGAGGCGCTCGCGCTGCCGATGCAGGGGCTGTCGATTCAAGGATCGGTCGCGCTGTTCCACGGGCGCTTCACCGACTTCGAGTCGGTGAGCGCCGCGACCGGCGATCCGATCAATCGCGCCGGACAGCGCTTCCCGTACGTCCCCGAGGTGCAGACGTTCCTCGCGGTCCAGTACTCGCACCCGATCTCGCCGGGCGGGCCGTCGTGGCTCGACGGTTGGATCACGCCGCGCCTCGAGTGGTACTACCAGAGCGACGTCATCTACATCGCGCCCGAGGTGCCGCAGGGCACGCAGCCGGGGTACAACCTACTCAACGCGCGCCTCGCCTACGAGCTCATGGACGGCCGCGCCGAGGTCGCGCTGTGGGCGAAGAACCTCACCGACGAGGCCTACTTCGACTTCGCCTTCAACCTGCTGCCGGCCGGAACGTTGACGCGCTACTACCAGCTGCCGCGTACCTTCGGCGCGGAGATCAGCTACCGGCTCTGAGCCGGGAGAGCCCGGCGCCGCGGCCGGCCGACGACGGTAGCTGCGGCGCCTGCCACGCGCGCGCCGGAGGACTTCACGTCTTCCCCGGCACCGGCCAAATGGCGTACATCGCCCGCCATGCCACGCGTCGCTCCTGCCCTGCTTCCCGTGCCAGCTTCGACCGCGTCCTCGCGGGCGCGCTTCCCGAGCCGCGCCGTCTGCGGCCTGCTCGCCTGGCTCGCGCTCGCCGTCGCCGACTTGGCCGTCCCGCCGCACGCGGACGCGCAGCCCGGCTTCGATCCGTTCGGCGGCTGGCTCGGCGTCTCGACCACCGCGACCGGACGCTTCCGCACCGAGCAGATCGACGGCGTCTGGTGGCTCGTCACGCCGGACGGGCACGGGATGTTCTCCGCGGGCATCGTCGGCGTGCGCGTGGAAGGCGACTTCGCACCGACGATCGGCACCGCGCCGTACCGCGACAACGTTCTCGCGCGCTACGGCAGCGCGACCGCGTGGGCCGAGGTCACGCTCATCCGCCTGCTCGACATCCACGTCAACACGATCGGCTCGTGGAGCGACTACGGGCTCTTCGTCCAGGTGATGCCCTACACGCCGATCCTCGGCTTCGCGCAGCACGCGCCCGCGGTGCCGGACGTGCCGAACGGGCTCACCGGGCAGCCGGTGCGCGACTACTTCGCTCCCGCGTTCGTCGCGGGCGCGAGCGTCGAGGCGGCGAAAGCCGCGAGCTGCGCCGCCGACCCGTGGTGCATCGGCGTGTTCAGCGACAACGAGCTCGGCTGGGGTCCGCCTTTGATCTTGACGCAGCCGATCTTCGACGCCTACTTCCGCCTGCCCGCGGGCGCCCCCGGCAAGGTGGCGCTGCAGAGCTATCTCGAGACGCGCTACGGCGGCGACGTCGCCGCCTTCAACGCCGACTTCGGGCTCTCGCTCGCGAGCTTCGACGACGTGCAGACCCTCACCGAGCTCGGCGCGGACTGGCAGACCGACGCTCCGGCGCGCCAGGCGGTGCGGCACGCGTTCACCGGCGTGGTCGCGGAGCAGTACTTCCGCACCGTGCACGACGCGCTGCGCGCCGTCTCGCCGACGATGCTGATCCTCGGCGCGCGCTTCCTCTCGTACTCGACGCCGCCCGAAGTTGCGGCGGCGGCGGGTCCGTACGTCGACGTGCTGAGCACGAACTACTACGAGTTCGGGGCGGTGTGGTTCGACCTCGCGCAGCAGCTCGCCGCGCAGGCCGGCTACATCCAGGCGGCGCGCATGTTCGACGACGTCGACACGCTCTACGCGCTCACCGGCAAGCCGATCCTGATCAGCGAGTACGGCTACCGCTCCGCCGAGTCGGAGCTGCCCAACACCTTCCCGCCGTTCTATCCGACGTTGCCGACGCAGGCGGCGCGCGCCGACGCGTTCAGCGCGTACACGCGCCGTGCGGTGCAGCGGCCGTACGTCGTCGGCACGCACTGGTTCAAGCACGCCGACCAGCCGATCGAGGGGCGCTTCGACGGCGAGGACAACAACTGGGGCATCGTCGACCTGCACGACGAGCCGTACGTCGTGCTCAACGACCGCATGCGGCTGCTGAACGCCGACACGCCGACGCGCCGCACGCTGATTCCCGGCGGCACGGAGAAGCGCAACGAGTGCCTGCTCGAGTGGAGCGTGAGCGGCGTCTCGGCGAGCCGCGTCAAGCAAGGCGTCCCCTTCCCGACCGGGCGGATCGTGTGCCGGGACAACGACCCGACCTGCGACCTCGACGCCACGCCGGGCCGCTGCGTGATCGCCGTCGCGCCGTGCGCGCCGACCGTGGACTCGCGCTTCGCCGCCTGCACGCCGGAGCCGCTCACCGGGGTCCGGCTCATGAAGCCGGTCGCGAGGCGCGCGCCGGAGACGGCCGCAGCGCTCGCCGCGAGCCTCGGCTCGCTGGTCGGCCGTCCGGTGCCGGGCCTCGCGCCGAGCGCGTGCGGGAACGCGGTCGAGATTGCGCTCGAGCTCGGCAGCCGCAAGCGCGTCGCGCAGACGGTCGCCGCGCGCGCGTTCGCCGGCAAGCGGCGCGACGCGGATCGGCTGCAGCTCGTCTGCGAGCGCTCCTGACGCCGACGTTGGCGCGGCGGCGGGGCGGGCTCCGCTGACCCGCTGAGCCGTCCCCCGAGCGACGTCGACGCTTCTCTCGCGCGCGCCCGAGACCGCGCGCGGCCCGCGCTTGCGACCAGCGCGCCCAGAGCGTCGCCCTTTCCAAGGCTTGGCGCGGAGCAGCAACATCCGCGCAAAAATTGGATAGGACGCCTCCGGGCGCGTTTTGTCGTCTCAAATCAATTTTTTGTCAGAAACGATCATCGCGACGTCCGCGACGATTGTGATAGGCGAGCGGCCGCGAACGCGCCCGGATCTTCGAGATCTCGGCGCATCGTGAGTTTGCAGCGCCCGTTGGTTGCCGGCGGGTCGACGAGAACGAGGGGCCACCTATGCGAACCTTCCTTCTTGCTTGCGCGATGCTCGGCCTCGCCCTCTCCGGGCCTGCCAGGGCCGCCACGAACGTCGAGCGGCAGCTCGAGCAGCTCGCCGTCGCGCTCGAGCAGCTCGGTCGCGCGGACGAGGCTCGACGCTTCCGTGAGGCGGTCGCCGCGACGCCACCGCAGGATCTCGAGGCGGTGTACGGCGACACGGACCTCACGCCGCTCGCCGAGAAGCTCTTCGAGGCCGCGCCGCTGGAAGCGGAGGTCCAGGCAGGTCTCGCGGAGTCGCGTGCGACCGCGCTCGCGAGGGCGAGCGCCGCGACGCTCCAGACGGCGCGCCCGCCGGAGTCGATCTTGAGTCATGGCAACGGGCCGTTGCCCGAGGCTCCGTGGCCGGACATCAGCGGTGACTTCTGCGACGCGCAGGAGATTCCGGGCAGGACCACGTCCGACACGCACGAGGGATTCGTCAAGCTCCGGGACCTGAACACCGCCACGAAGACCGTCGAGCAGTTCGAGATCCTCTACGCGTTCGCGCGCGGCGTCTGGGACGGCCTCAGCCGCGCCTGCGATCAGACGACGATCGTGGCCGGATCGGGCGCCAACACGTCGCTCGCTTGCCTGCCGATCGACATCGTCCTCGCGGTCGCCGAGCTGCTCGTCGCAGAGGCGAAGTGGGCCGTCGAGTTCGTGCAGATGGAGCTCGACATGATCGGCTTGTGCGACGGCGCGGTCGAGACGGCGCAGATGGCCGGCACCTACAAGCGCCTCGGCCACCTGCACGAGGACCTGCAGGCCTTCAAGGCCTCCGTGCGAACGCGCCTCGCCGAGGCCCACCGCCAGGCGGATCTCGTGCTCGAGGTCCTGCTCGAGGGCGATCTGCGCGAGAAGTCCGTGCGACGCCTCAACGTCAACTACACGACGCGCCTCGAGGAGGCCTGCGACGAGGCGCAGGCAGCGATCGACGAGACGGCTGCCGCGGGATACTCGCCGACACCTCAACCCCAGGCGCTGGTCGACGCGGGTCGCAAGGCGATGGCGACCGACCCCAAGCGGGCCTTCGATTACTGCCAGGCGGGGTACCGCCTCGTCACGTCGCGTGGAACCGTCCGGCGCCGCTGAGCGGGGCGGGGGCACTCAACGATCGAGCTGGAGAACGCCGATGAGAACCTGGACTTTCCTGGGCACGACCCTCGCTCTGCTCCTCCTCACGTCGTCGACGGCCGCGGCCGACGCGGGCTCCGTCCGCCAGCAGATGGAGGAGCTCGCGACCGCGATCGAGCAGGTCGGACAGTGGGAAAATGCCGCGCGGCTGCGTGGCTTTCTCGACGCGACGCCGGACGAGGAGCTCGAACAGGTCTACGGTCGCACCGATCTCACGCCGCTGATCAGCGCCTTCCAGCAGGCCGGTGCCTTGCGCGGCAACGCGGTCGCGCGCGTCACGTCCGCGCGTGAGGCGATCGAGGCGGCGCAGCGCGAAGCCCGCGAGCGAAAGTTGCGTACACCGCCGCTCGCCAGCCGCGCGCTGAGCGCCGACGATTTCCCGGAGGCAGACTATCCCAACGAGCTGGAGTTCTGCCCGACCCATGCGCTGGTCGACGGCGAGCTGCCCCGGCGCTCGAGAGCGATGGATACCCTGGAGCTCGCGCGCGACCTGAACATCACCATCCTCGCGCTGGAGCAGGTCGAGAACCTGCGCTCGCTCGCCAAGAACATCTGGAGCGGCCTGAGCCGTGCCTGCGACCAGTTCGTCGCCGTCCTGTTCGGCGGCAACCTGTCGGTGGCGTGCATCCCGGCCGACATCGTGTTCGCAGCGGCCGAGCTGGTGGTCGCCGAGGTGAAGTGGGCGATCGGGATCGCGCAGTCGAACCTCGAGCTCGTCGCAGCGTGCGACGCAGCCGTGACGAGCGAGGAGCTCGCGGCGAACTACGACCGGAGCAAGGCGCTTCACGACGACCTGGAAGCGTTCCGGACCGAGGTCGAGACCCAGCTCGACGCCCTCGACGAGAAGTGGGCTCTCGTGCTTCGCGTCCTGCTCGAGCGCGACCTGCAGTGGAACTCGGGCCCGCGCATGGCCGTGAACTACGGCGAGCGCCTGAAGGAGTCGTGTGACGCGACCGAGCAGGCGATCCTGGACGCGAAGGCCCTCGGTTACAAGGTTCCTGCCCGCGCCGAGGAGAATCTGGCGCTGGCTCGCACGCTCTTCACGACGGACCCGAAGGCGGCGCTCGATCTCTGCCGGACGGCCTACCGTCTCACCACCCGCTGACGCCAACCCGCGCAAACGAGGTTCGCCATGAAGCGTCCAAGCGCCCCGACCTTCGATCTTCCGATGGCCTCCCTGCTCCGGCGAGCCGAGCCCGGACGGCGCGCGCGCGCGCCGCGGCGTGTCGCCTGGCTCACCACGACGTTGCTGCTCGTCGCGGCTCCGGTGCTCGCCCAGACGAACGTGTCGCTCACGACGACGCCTTCGAGCGTCAAGCCAGGCGGCCGGCTCGCCTACGGCGTGACGGTCTTCAACGAGGGAGGGGCAAGCGCAGACTTCGACCTGTCGTTTACCTGGGATGCGCACCTCCAGCTGAAGGGCGTCGCGGGGACCGAGGGAACGAGCCTCATCCCTTTCTGCATCATCGAGAGTTGCGAGTTCCCAGGTCCTTGCCTTCTCACCGGCGGCACGTGCAAGCCGTCGGGAATCTGCGCCGTCGCGAACTTCACGTGCATCGCGGAACGGGGCGTGGCGAAGTGGACGATCCTCAATCTCGCCCCTGGTAAGGCGGCTACCCTGACCTTCGAGCACGAGGTCGATCCGCAAACCCCTCTCACGGATCCCGAAGAGTTCGAGCCGCAGCTCTCGACCATCGTCGAGGCTGCGCGGTACCGCGCGGACGGCAGCCTCGAAGCGCCCATCGTCCGCCAGCAAAGGACGAGCGTTCTCGCCGACGGCGAAGCGCTTCCGCTGGTCGCCGACCTGGCCGCGATCCCGACTGAGGTACGCCCGGGCGAGGAGCTCGCCTACCGCCTGAACGTGATCAACAAGGGCGCCGTGCGTCGAAAGCTCCGCGTGAACCTCGACCTCGATCCGGACTTCGGGTCGCGCGCACGGCACACCGACACGCCTGGATGCGACGACGTCATCCGACCCATCTGCGTCCGCTTCGAGAGCACGGAGCGCTTCGAAGTCGAGATGGAACCTGCGCAGATCTTCGTGCTGCGCGTGACTGGCCGCGTGGCCGCCGAGACCCTCAAGACGGAGCTTCGCGCCCATCTCCAGATCGTCGACGACGAGACGCGGCACGCGATGACGGACGACGAGGTGACGACCGTCCTCGTCTGCGAGGGCAAGGCGGACGGCGCGCAGTGCGACAACGGCGACACGTGCACGGCCGACGTCTGCCGCGAGGGGAACTGCGTCGCGGCGGCATGCCCGCAGGCATGCGACGGCGCCCCCCGCGGCGCCCCGTGCTCCGACGGCAACGCGTGCACGCTCGAGGAGTGTGACGGCAACGGCCAGTGCGTGCCGAAGACGACGGGCAGCGGGAGGCCGCTCGAGGTGCGGTGCAGCTCCTGCCAGCAGTGCGTTGCGGACGTCGGCTGCTCTACGGTGGCCGCGCAGGGCAAGGTCTGCCGAATGGCGTTCGGTACCTGCGACGTAGCAGAGGTTTGCGACGGCGTGAGCCCGCTGTGCCCCGAGGATCTGTTCAAGGCGCCTGGCACGACGTGCGACGACGGCGATCCCGAGACCGTCAACGACAAATGCGTCGCGCAGCCCTCGGGGCCGCCGCGCTGCGACGGTGATCCGCATCCGTGCGGCAACGGCGTCCTCGATGCCGGTGAGCAATGCGACGACGGGAACAGGGACGCTGGCGACTGCTGCTCGCCGAGCTGCCAGTACGAGCCTGCCGGGACGGCCTGCGACGACGACACCGTGTGCAACGGCCGCGAGACGTGCGACGGGGCCGGTTCCTGCACTGCCGGCGCACCGCTGGACTGCGACGCCGGGACCGTCTGCGCCACCGGCTCGTGCGACCCGGTCGAGGGGTGCGTGCTCGCCCCCGCGCCGGCGAGCTCGTGCGTGAGCGGGTTCAGGAAGGCCTCGCTGCTCGTCAACGAGGTGCGGAAAGGCTTCGAGTCGCTGAGCTTGAAGCTCGCGAGCGGGCCGAAGCTCGACGCGAGCGTCTTCGGCGACCCGACCGCAGCCGGTGGGCCGGGCTACACCGTGTGCTTCTACCGGCGCGACGACGGCGGGTTCGCCGGCGACCTCCAGATCGACCGGGCCGGCCAGTCCTGCGGTGCGAAGCCCTGCTGGCGGCGGCTCGGCGCCCGGGGGTTCCAGTACACGGACCGCGACTACGCGACCGACGGCGTCGGCGTGCTCAAGCTGCGCGCCGGTGCGGCAGGGCAGTCGCAGATCTTGGTCACCGGCCGCAACAGAGCGACCAAGGGGCAAGGATCTCTGCCGGCCGGGACCTCGCCGACGGCGCCGGGCATCGCCAAGGGGCTCGAACGCTCGTTCGCCGGAGCGCTGGTGCAGGTGCGGCGCGACGACGGAGGCGCGTGCTTCGAGGCGGAGCTTCCGAACGTCGCCCGATCGGGGCCCACCTACTTCAAGGCCAAGAAGTGAGCAGGTCTGGCCCAGCCTAGCGTCGCCGGGCCCGCGCGGTGCGCGCGCGCCGCGCGGGCCCGGGACGCGTGATCCGCTCGATCACGCCCTCGCGGGCGAGCGCGACGACGGTGCTGCCCGGCTTCACCACGCCGAGGATCGCGAGCGACGTCACGCCGTGCATCGTCGTCCAGTACGCGAGCGTCGCCTCGTCGACGCTGCAGCGGAGCCGCCCCGCGCGCTCGACGTCGCTCATGCCGCGGCGCAGGCGGTCGCACTGGTTCCTCGGCGACGGGATGGTGCACGGCGTCCGCCTCGAGCGCGGCCGCGCGCGCTGGTACCGCAACCGCTACGTCCGCACGGGCTTCTGGAAGAACCAGGTCAGCTTCAACGACGCGATCCGCCTCGGTCTCGCGCCGGGCGGCGAGAACGGCCAGAGAAACGTGAGCGTCGTCTACCAAGGCGGACGGCTCCTGAGCTCGGGCGAGATCGGCGCCGCGTTCGAGCTCGACCCGCGCGACCTCTCGACCAAGGGCGTCTTCGACTTCGGCGGCGTCGTGCGGAACTCCTTCACCGCCCACCCGAAGGTCGACCCCGCAACCGGCTACCTGCACTTCTTCGGCTACTGGTTCGTGCCGCCATACTCGACGTACTACGTCGCGGACGAGACCGGCCGCGTGATCTCCGCCGAGCCGATCGAGGTCGCCAAGCCGACGATGATCCACTCGTTCGCGATCACCGACCGCGAGGCGGTGTTTTGGGAGGGACCGGTCGTCTTCGACCTCGCGGAGGCGATCGACGAGCCGCTCGCGGGCTTCAAGTGGACGCCGAGCTACGGCTCGCGGATCGGCATCCTGCCGTTCGGGCGTCCGGGCTCGGAGATCCGCTGGGTCGAGATCGAGAACTGCTACGTCTTCCACGAGGTGAACGCCTTCCGCGACGGCGACGACGTGGTGATCGACGTCTCGCGCCTGCCGTCGATCTTCGCGACCGGCGACCGCGGCGACGGCGACATCCGGGTGACGCGCTGGCGCGTGGGCACGGCGGGACCGGAGCTGACCTTCCGCGAGGAGATCGTGAGCTGGAGCCAGCTCGACCTCGCGACCCACGACCGCCACTTCACCGGACGCGCCGGCTACCGCAACGGCTGGTTCTCCCACCTCCGCCACCACCCCGACACCGTCGACCTCGGCGGCATCGGCCGCATCGACTTCCGCACCGGCGAGGAGGAGATCTGGGATCCGGGGCTCCACCGCCACGCGGGCGAGGCGCTGTTCGTCCCCGCCGGCCCCGGCGATGGCGAGGGCTATGTGCTGTCGTTCGTCTACGACCGCGCGCGCGACGCGAGCACGCTCGCGGTGTTCGAGGCGCTGCGCATCGCGCGCGGGGCGATCGCCGAGGTCGAGCTGCCGCGCCGCGTGCCGTTCGGCTTCCACGGCTGGTGGGTGCCGGGCGACGCGATCGGCTGAAGCGCGACGTCAAGCCAATACGTAGTCAAGCATAAGAGCTGCACGCGCGCGTCGGCGCGGGCCGCCGCAGACGAGACCGGCTCAGCCGCCCGGCGTCACGCAGATGCACAGATCGCTGCCCGGGACGCCGACCGGCACGCACTCGCGCCCGCCGCTGCACGTCCCGCCGCACTCCGGGGCGCTGCCGCACGGAATCGGCAGGCACTGGTAGCCGCTGCCCGGGATGACGACGCACTGCAGGTCGGGGTGCGGGCACGCGCCGAAGCCCGGCGCGCCGCACACCGCCGCCGGATCGGTGCAGCCGCACGCGCTCTCGAAGATCGCGTTGCCGGGAATCAGCTGGCACTCGAGCCCGTCGGGACACGCGCCGTCGCACGCCATGCCGCTCGTGCCGCAGGGCGGCGTGTCGGAAGGCGCGCACAGGCACGCGTTCGTCGGGCCGGGGAAGCCGCCGTCGATCGGCCAGCAGCTCTGGCCCGCGGGGCACGTGCCGCCGCAGAGCGGCGCGGTGTCGCCGCACGGCTGCGTCGGATAGACGCAGCGACAGACGCTGCCCACGACGTCCGGCGCGCACGTGCCGCCGTCCGGGCACGGCGCGCCGCAGAACGGGAAGCTCTCGCTCGCGCACGGATCGCCGAGCGCGAGCAGCAGGGTGTCGTCCGCGCAATCGGCGAGCTGCGGCGCCGGCGCGTTGCGCGCGGCGAAGAGGCCCGCGCGGTCGCGCTGCACGCTCGTCTCGGTGAACACCGCGCAGCTCCGCAGCGAGCCCAGCGTGACGCGGACCGCGACCGCGCCGAGCGGCGCCGTGACGTCCATCCCGAGGTCCGACGCGGCGACCTGCAGCCGCTTGCCCTCGCGCAGCAGCACGGATGCGAGCGCGCCACCTCGCCCGCGGTAGCGGTACGTGCGGATCTTCGCCCGCACGAGGCGCCAGCCCGGCGTGCCGATGCCCGGCGGCGCGCCGACCGAGGCGGGCGCCGCACCGCGCGCGAACACGTCGACAGTGATGCCGCCCGGCGTGCCGCTGGTCGGATCGTCCGCGCTCTCGGGTTCGGGGAAGAGAAACGCCGGATCCGTGGTCACGAAGACGAGACGCGTCTTCGGACCGGATTTCGAGATCTTGACGGACCGGCCGCTGACGGGTCGGTCCACGGCCTCCGCCGAACGGGCTGCGACCGCCGTCGCGAGAACGCACGCGGCAGCGAGCAGCACGGTGAAGGCCGCCCGCTGATCGCGAGCGCTCGACTGGCCCATGCGACTCCCTCCTGCCGAGGCTTCTACGAGCATTTGGCGCTGCCGATCAAGCGACGAATCACGCCCGCGTTCTTTCGTCTCTGCTGCGGGTAGCGAGCCGCTACCTCGCAGGTAGCGCCCTTCCGCCAAACGGACCGCGCTCGTCGTACGTCGCCGTCGACCGGCGACGAGCCGCCTCAGGAGGAAGGAATGCTCACCAAGAACGGCCCTCGAGCCCGCAACCTGCGCGAGCTCCGCGGGCGTCTCGCTTCCGCGCTCGTCGCGTCGCTCGCCCTCGCGCTGTGCGTCGGCCCCGTGTCGTCGGTCGCAGGCGACCAGAGCGTCGTCCGCCCGCCGTACGACGAAGCGCTCCTCGCCGAGATCGCGGAGGCGGTCCTCGCCGGACTGCCGGCGTCGCCGCCCGAGGCGACGTCGCCCGCAGCGCCGAGCAGCGCGCCCGGCGCCGCCGCGAGCGACGCGGCGGCGGCGGACGCGTCCGCAGCCGAGCCCGAGCTCGCGCCCGACGAGCTCGCGGCCGAGCTCGCGCCGGCGGTCGAGGGCGTCAACGTCCTGATCCCGCCGGGTGCGATGGCGTCGCGCAAGAAGCCCGACGCGAAGGCGACCGCGACCTACCTCTCGAACTCGTCGCGGCAGCGCGCCGACGCCGGACGCGCGCTCAGCTTCTCGTCCGGCGTGCGCGCGCCGGCGTCGGGGCTCGACCCGGCGCTCGAGGCGCACGCGCACGGCCTGCGCGATCGGGGGCGCGACACCGTCTACGGCTTCGTCCTGCTGCGCGTGCCGCTCGACGAGCGCGTCGAGGAGAAGCTCGCGGCGCTCGGCGTCCGCCTCCTCGGCCGCCACGACGACCACCACAAGGCGCGCCTGCCGATCCGTACGCTGTCTGCCGTCGCGGCGCTGCCCGAGGTCGAGTGGGTGGGCGTCAGCACCACCGAGCAGAAGTCGAGCCCGGAGCTCGCCGCGCTGCGCACGCCGACGGCCGCCGCGCCTGCGCTCGATCCGACGACGCCGATCCCGGTGGTCGTCAACCTCTTCGAGGCGGACGAAGACGGCAGCTTCCGGCGCGCGCTCGAAGCGGCCGGGGCCGCGGTCGGCGCGTACGACGCCGACCTGCACTCCTACGAGGCGGTCGCGACCGGTCCGGTGCTCGAGCGTCTCGCGGCGCTCGACTTCGTGCTGTTCATCGAGACGATCGACGTGAACCCGCCGGGCCACGACCAGAGCGCGCCGCTGATGGACGTCGACATGATCCGCCCGGGCAGCATTTCTTATGGATTGACGCGGTTTAGCGGCGCGCCGATCCCGGTCGGCATCATCGACAGCGGCGCGATGATCGGCGGGCCGAGCGGGCACGTCGACCTCGCGGGCAAGCGCGCCTGCGGCAAGAACTTCACGAGCGAGCCGGGCGGCGCGTTCATCGATCTGTTCGAGCACGGCACGCACTTGCTCGGGACGATCGCGGGCACCGGCACCGCAAACCCGCGCTACCGTGGCGTCGCGCCGGGCGTGGGCGAGCTCGCGCAAGGCGGCCACCTGCGCGTCGCCAAGGTCTGGGACAAGAACGGTCAGGGCAACACGGACTCGGTGCTCAAGGCCGCGATGGACTGGATGACCGCGCCGGGCGAGTGCAGCACGAACCCGGTCGATCCCGCGCCGATGGTGATCAACTACAGCGGCGGCGCCGGGACCAACCTCCGCGGCACCGACGAGATCTCGCGCAAGGCCGACTACCGCACCTGGATCAACGCACAGCTCTACGTCGTCTGCTCCGGCAACGGCGGCGCGCCGGGCACGATCGGCACGCCCGGCGTCGCGAAGAACGTGCTCGCGGTCGGCAACGTGTTCGACAAGGGATACTTGACGGTCGGCGATCGGAAGTCGACGAGCAGCCAGGGGCCGACCGGCGACGGCCGCATGAAGCCGAACGTCGTCGCGCCCGGCGCGACCATCACCTCGGCGTGGGCCGCGACCACCAACGGCTACAAGAACCTCGACGGCTGCAGCATGGCGACGCCGCACGTCACGGGGCTCGCGGCCTCGCTCCTGCAGCACTACCCGCAGTTCCAGTTCCGTCCGGCGATGACGCGCGCGCACCTGATGGCGACCGCGCTGGGCCACGACGGCGCGGTGGGCAAGAGCAACGAGTACGGCCTCGGGCGCGTCTCGAGCTACGTCGCGCACTGGGACCATCCGAACTCGGACGGCTGGGAGACACGCCGCTTCTGGGGCACGATCAACTCCTTCGGCTTCGCCTTCAGCGACATCACGGTGCCGCCGGGCGCGAAGCGTCTGGTCGTCGTGCTCACCTGGGACGAGCCGCCGGCGAGCGCGGGCGCGAGCCGCGCGGTGCTCTACGACATCGACCTCTACGTCGACCGCAACGTCGACTGCGGCGATCCGACCGGCGCCTGCGGCGAGTACGTCTCGGTGTCGTCAATCGACAACGTCGAGTACCTCGTGGTGCACGATCCGCCGCCGGGCACCTACCGGCTAAAGGTCGTGCCCACCGACGCCGAGAACACCGTGCTGCCCTGGGGCATGAGCGCGCTCATCGTGCGCGGCGATGTCCTGCCGCTGGCGCGCGTCCAGTCGTCGCCGCCCGCGATGACGGCATACGCGAGCGGCCCGACGAGCGTCGGCGTCGGCTCGCTCATCACGGTGGGCGTCAACGTCGCGAACGACTCGTGGGTCGCGTCCGGCGTGCACGTCCACCAGCTGCCGCTGCCGTCCGGCGTGCTGCCGGTCGACGTCCAGCCGACGCGGCTCGACGGCACGAGCATGGCGTTCACCGATCCCGACGGCTCGATCACGCTCGGCAACATCCCGCCGAGCTGGTCGCGCACGGCGACGTACTCGTTCCTCGCGCAGACGCCGGGCAGCAAGACCTTCAGCTTCCGCGTCTGGTCGGAGAACTCGGGCGAGATCACGCTGAGCCGCACGGTGAACGTCGTCGGGAGCGCGACGAGCGCGAACCTCGGCGTGGCGTCGATGTCGACCAATCCGTCGGCGCCGTCGGGCGCGCCGGGCAGCAAGTTCAAGCTGACGTCGACCGTGCAGAACGGCGGCGGGACGCGCTCCACGTCGTCGACGACGCGCTTCTACCTCTCGAGCGACGCGGTGAAGAGCGCCGACGATCGGCTCTTGACGGGCATCCGCTCGGTGCCGGCGCTCGATCCCGGTGCCGGCGCGTCGGGAACGACGACGGTGACGATTCCCGCGTCGACCCCGCTCGGCTCCTACTTCGTGCTCGCCTGCGCCGACGACAAGGGCACCGTCGTCGAGAGCAACGAGGACGACAACTGCGCGGCGACGTCGGGCGCGGTCGTGACGGTGGGCCAGCCCGACCTGGTCGAGGGCCAAGTCTCGAACCCGCCGGCGACGAAGAAGCGCGGCACCACGTTCTCGGTCGGCGACACGGCGCAGAACCTCGGCAACGTCGCGGCCAAGGCCTCGAAGACGCGCTACTACCTCTCGACCGACGCGACCAAGAGCTCGGGCGACAAGCTCCTGAGCGGCGCGCGCGCGGTGCCTGCGCTCGCGCCCGGCGCCGCGCACACCGGGAGCAAGTCGGTGAAGATCCCCGCGGCGACCGTGCCCGGGAGCTACTACGTGCTCGCCTGCGCCGACGACACCAAGACGTCGGCGGAGACCAGCGAGAGCAACAACTGCGCCGCGTCAAGCTCCAAGATCACCGTGACCCAGTGAGCGCACGCGAGCCCCCGTCCCGGCACGCCGGGGCGGGGGCGTCGTGCGTCTCGTCGCTCGCTTCGCGGCGCGCGTCGCGTGGCGCGAGGTGCCTCAGCCCCACACCGGCGGACGCCGATCGCGCCACGGCCGCGCCTCCTCCAGCTCCGCCGCGATCCGCAGCAGCGTCGCCTCGTCGGCGTAGCGCGCGGCGAACATCATGCCGATCGGCAGACCGTCCGCGGACCAGCCGAGCGGCAGCGAGATCGCTGGCTGGCCGGTGAAGTTGAACGGCGGCGTGAAGCCGAAGGTCGTCGCTTGACGGCGGTTCAGCTCCTTCGGCTCGAGCCGGCACGGATCGATGTAGCCGACCTTGGGCGGCGGCGTGATGGTCGTCGGGCAGAGGAAGACGTCGAACTGCTCGAACTGCTCGAGGATGCCGACGATCATCTCCTTGAGCGTGTGCTCGGCCTGCACGTGCATCGCGGCCGTGACGTGCTTGCCGTTCTCCCAGATCCAGCGCGTCAGCTTCTCGATCTCGTCTTCACCCGGCTCGCGACCGAGCGCCTCGACGTGGGACGCCATCATGCCGACGAAGTTGCCGGCGCTCCACACGCCCTGCGCGCGGTAGAGCTTCCGCCAGTCGACCTCGAGCGGGCGCTCGAAGACCTCGTGGCCGAGCTCCTTCAGGACGCGCACGGTGTCGTCGAGCGTCTTCGCGACGTCGGGGTGCAGCGCGACCTGCGACGGCGGCTCGCCGTGGAACGCGATGCGCAGCCGCGGCCCCTTGCGCGCGATCTCTTCGAGGTAGGGTCGCTCCTTGGGCGGCGCCGTGAACCAGACGTTCTTCATCGGCCGTCCGGTCCAGTCGAGCATCGCCGCGCAGTCGCGCACCGTGCGCGAAACGATGTGATTGACCTCGAACGCGATCCCGCCCTGCGACGTGCGACGGATCGGGTTGCGGTCGCGCGTCGGCTTGAGCCCGACGAGCCCGCAGCACGCGGCCGGGATGCGGATCGAGCCGAGGCCGTCGGAGGCGTGCGCCATCGGCACGATGCCCGCCGCCACGGCCGACGCCGCGCCGCCGCTCGAGCCGCCCGAGATGTGCTCGGGGTTCCACGGGTTGCGGCACGGGCCGAGCGCCGCGCCCTCGGTCGTGCCGGTGATGCCGAACTCCGGTGTGTTCGACTTGCCGAGCAGCACCATGCCGCTCGCGCGGTAGCGACGGACGAGCTCGTCGTCCTCCGCGCTCGCCGGCGCCGACGCGAACCAGCGCGAGCCGTTCGACATCGGCCAGCCCGCGACCGGGCAGTAGAGATCCTTCACGAGAAAGGGGACGCCGCGGAACGGCCCGTCGGGCAGCGTGCCGGCAGCCGCGCGCCGCGCGTCCTCGTAGCCCTTGTAGACCACGGCGTTGAGCGTCCCGTTGTGGCGCTCGACGCGCTCGATCGCCGCCTCGACCAGCTCGGCGGGCGTCACCTCGCCCTTGCGGACCAGCTCGGCGAGGCCGAGGCCGTCGAACTCCGAGTACTCGCTGAACGCCATGCTTCCCCTCCCGTACGCGTACGCGCGCGGCGAAGACAGGCGCCGCGCGACGGGGCGTCATACGGTGCGCGCGAAGCGGCGGTCAATCGAGCCGCTCGGCGCGGCGCGAGCGCGCTCACGCACCGGGCCGGACGCTCTGCGCCGGGCGATGGCCCCGGGAACGCCGCGGCTTCTGCCCAGCAAACGAGCGCCCACGAAGCAGGCGGCTGATGCTTTTCTGAGCAGGCATCCGCTCGTTTCGTGGGCACACCGGCTGGTCCAGCCGCGCAAACCCTCGTTTCGACGGCACATCGCTGCGTGGCGCAGCCATTGCTGCCGGCGGCATCACCGCTCGCGATCCCTGGATCACCACAGCTGATCTCGATGCCCTGAGGAGGGAAGAAGGATGGACAAGCTCGCAACGAAGGGCCCCTTCGGGCCGCGATTCGCGGCGGCCGCGACCGCCGCACTGTGCTCGCTCACCGGCGCCGCCGCGTGGGCCCAGGATGCGGCCGCGGCCGCGCCCGTCTTCGACTCGGGCGACACCGCGTGGGTGATCACCGCCGCCGCCCTCGTGCTGATGATGACCCTGCCCGGCCTGGCGCTGTTCTACGGCGGGCTCGTGCGCTCGAAGAACGTCCTCAACGTGCTCATGCAGTGCTTCATCTCGGCGGGCATCGCGGGCGTCCTCTGGATCCTCATCGGCTACAGCCTCGCCTTCGGCGACGGCAACGCCTTCATCGGCGACTTCTCGAAGGTCGGGCTCGCGAGCGTGACCCTCGACTCGGTCGTGACCAACGGCGCCGACCGCAACATCCCCGAGCTGATCTTCGCGATGTTCCAGGGCATGTTCGCGATCATCACCCCGGCGCTGATCCTCGGCGCAGTCGCCGAGCGCATGAAGTTCAGCGTCTGGGTCGCGTTCATCACGATCTGGCTGCTCGTCGTCTACTGCCCGCTCGCGCACATGGTGTGGGGCTCCGAGGGCTGGATCTTCCAGTCCGGCGCGATCGACTTCGCGGGCGGCCTCGTCGTGCACATGTCGAGCGGCTTCTCGGCGCTCGTCGCGGCGATCATGCTCGGCAAGCGGCGCGGCTTCGGCAAGGAGCCGATGCCGCCGCACAGCCTTCCTTTGTGCTTGATCGGCGCGGGCCTGCTGTGGACCGGCTGGTTCGGCTTCAACGCCGGTAGCGCGCTCGCGGCGAGCCCGCTCGCGGCGCTCGCGTTCCTCAACACCTCCACCGCGGCGTCGATGGCGGTGCTCGTCTGGGCGGCGATCGAGTGGATCCACCGCGGCAAGCCGACCGCGCTCGGCGGCGCGACCGCCGCGGTCGCAGGTCTTGTCGCGATCACGCCCGCCTGCGGCGCGGTCTCGCCGCTCGGCGCGATGGCGACCGGCGCCGGCGTCGCGGTCATCTCCTACGCGGCCTGCATGTTCCTGAAGCCCGCGCTCGGCTACGACGACTCGCTCGACGTCTTCGGCGTGCACGCGCTCGGCGGCGCCTGGGGCGCGCTCGCGTCGGGTCTGTTCGCCGTGTCGCTCGGCGACGGCATCGAGAGCAACGCGCAGCAGGTGCTCGTGCAGCTCGAGGGCATCGCGTTCACGGCGGTGTTCGCGCCGCTCGCGACCGCCATCATCCTCTTCGTCCTGAAGCTCTTCTTCGGCTCGCTGCGGGTCTCCGAGGAGGAGGAGATCGAGGGTCTCGACCTCTCGCAGCACAGCGAGAGCGCCTACGGCTTCGCCGGCGGCTCGACGATCGTCCCCGAGCTCGGCCACGTCGCGCACGGCCACGTCTCGGCGGCGGCGGTCAAGCGCGAGTACGCCTGAGCGGCGCGTCGGCTCTGGTGATCGGGACGCGGCCCCTTCCGAACGGGAGGGGCCGCGTTTCTTTTTGCGCGCGAGCCGCGGGCTTCGCGCGCGCCGCGCTCGAGCTGCCTGCGCGTGCCGCGCGCGTCAGCCGCGCACGTCGACCCAGCTCTGCTTCTCGACCCGCTTCGCGATCCGCCAGCCGTCCGCCGTGCGCACGAGCTCGTCGAGGTACCAGCCGCCGACGAAGAACAGCGCCACGCCGCCACCGTCCTTCGGACGCCCCATCGGGTTGTAGAAGTACGTGCGGCTCGTCGCGCGGTCGCCCGTGATCTCGACCGAGAAGTTGGTCACCAGGTGTTGCTTGACAGGGAAGCCCGGCAGCACCTGCGCGAGCCAGGCGCGCACCTCGGGATACGCGCCCGCGATGCCGCCCGAGCTCGTGTAGTCGATCTGCGCGTCCGGCGTGAACACGGTGTCGAGCAGCTCCCAGTCGTCGCCGTCGATCGCGACGCAGTAGCGCGTCAAGAGATCCTGGATCGCGAGGCGGTCCGCGATCGCGGCGGGGTCGTTCGCGTCGTGCGCCATGGCGCGGTGCTAGCGCGACGCCCTAGCCGACGGCAATCGCCGCCGGACAGGCGTCAGAGCGCCGCCGTCTCCTCGAGCTCGCGCCCGACCGTCTCCGGCAAGAGCGCCAGGATCAGCACCAGCGCGACGATCGGGAAGAGCGCGGTCGCGGCGAGCGTCGGTCCGAAGCCGAAGCTCTCCGCCACCACTCCGACCGCGAGCGGCGACGCGAGGTACGCCGTGCGCGCGATCAGGTTGTTCGCCCACGCCCAGGCCTCGCTGCGCAGCTCGGTCGGGAAGAGCTCCGCGGTATAGGTGTTGAGCACCGGCAGCACCGCGCTCGTGCCGAAGATGCCGACCACCAGCGCGCCCGTGAGGGCTGTCGGCGACTCCAGCGTGTAGCCGAGGAAGACGCCGAGCGCGGTCAGCGAGAACACCACCGTCGCGCCGCGCCGCCGTCCGATCACGTCGAGCAGCTTGCCGACGAAGAACAGGAAGGGCATCGAGACGATCGACGCGAACGCGAGCGCCGTGCCGACCTGCGCGTCGGTCATGCCGCGCTCGGCGAGCGCGAACTCCTTCCAGAACGCGACCGCGTTCTGCGTGCAGAAGAACGTGATCGACCAGATCAGCGCGAGCTGCAGCACGCGACCGCGGTACGGCGTGCGGAAGATGCGCGCGAACGACGCTTGCGCCGTGCGTCCCGCCGCCGCCTCGCGCGCGAAGCGCTCGGTCTCGCGCAGGCTGCGCCGCGCGAACGCGATGATGACCAGCGGCACCGTGCCGACGAGGTACACCGAGCGCCAGCCGAGCGGCGTCTGCAGCAGCGCCGGCACCACCGCGGCGCACGTGATCGCGCCGAGGCTCGAGCACGCCTGGATCACGCCGATCACCATGCCGCGGCGCTCGGCGGGATACTCCTCGGCCGCGTACACCATCGCCACCGCGTACTCGCCGAGCAGGAACATGCGCGCGACGAGCTGGCAGACGGCGAAGGTCCAGACGTCGGGCGCGAGCGCGGTGAGAAACGAGAACAGCGTGTAGCCGGCGATGGTGATGGTCAGCACGCGGCGACGGCCGAGGCGGTCGGCGCGGCTCACGACGAAGTACGCGAGCACGTTGCCGACGCTCGTCACCGAGATCAGGACGCCCGAGTACGCCGGCGACAGGCCCATGTCGGCGCGCAGGTTCGGCAGGATCTGCGCGAGCGCGAACAGGTCGTAGCCCTCGAAGAAGGTCGCGACCGAGAGGAAGAAGAACAGCCACTTCTGGTAGCGCGTGAGCGGCGTTACGGCACGACCGGACGCGGTCGCGACGGCGGCCTGCGAGACGGGCGTGTTCATGGCGTGTCCCCGCTACAGGGCGAGCTGCTTCGGTGGCCGCACGACGATCTCGGCCACGTTGACGTGGATCGGCTGGGTGACGGCGTAAAGCACAGCATCGGCGACGTCCTCCGGGCGGCCGAGGATCTGTCGCATCGACGGCGGCAGACCGTCGAGCGCCTCGTCCGGCAGGCGCTCGCCGCGCTTCACCTCGACGTCCACGCCGGAGGCCCCGACGATGCCACGGACGATCTGCGGATCGAAGTTGCGCGCGAAGTTGGTCGCGATCGCGCCCGGCATGACGTTGACGACGCGAATGTCGTCCTCCTCGAGCTCGCGGCGCAGCGTCGCCGAGATGCAGTTCACGGCGTGCTTGGTCGCGCCGTAGACGCCCGAGTCCGGACGCAGCGCCGCGATCGACGACACGTTGACCACGTGCCCTTCGGCGCCGCACGCGCGCATCGCGCGGATCGCCGCCTGGCAGCCGACGAGCAGCGCGAGCACGTTGGTCTCGAGCATCGTGCGCCACTCCTCCACGTCGCCCTCGATGATCGGCTGATGGAAGGACACGCCCGCGTTGTTCACCATGATGTCGAGGCGGCCGGTGTCGCGCATCGCCGCGTCGATCAGGCCCTGCACGTGGCGCGGATCGCGCACGTCGCCGACCGCGCAGGTCGCGCGCCCGCCCGCTCGCTCGATCCTCTCCTGCGACGCGAGCATCGCGTCGCGCGTCCGTCCCGACAGGAACACGTGCGCCCCCTCGCCGCCGAGACGCTCCGCAATGGCCCGACCGATGCCGCTCGACGCGCCGGTGACGACGGCGGTCTTCCCCGAGAGTCGCTTGCCCATGACGGCCTCCTCACGTTTCTGACGTTCTAGATCGAAAACGTCAGGTTGTGCAGACCACGTTTGACGAGGTGCACGACTCTTGTCAACATGCCTCGCATGCCGAGAGAGGCGATTGCGACGCCGGAGCGGATTCTGTCCGCCGCCTTCGTGCGCTTCTCGCGCTACGGCTTCCGCCGCACCTCGATGGAGGACATCGCGACCGAGGCCGGGGTGTCGCGCGCCGCGCTCTACCTCCAGTTCCGCAACAAGGAGGAGATCTTCCGCCGCCTCGCCCAGCAGATGCAGGACGAGGCCCTGTCGCGCGCGGCCGCCGCCCTCGCCCAGGACGCGCCGCTCGCCGACCGGATCGTCGCGGCGATCCTCGCCAAGGGCCTGCGCTTCGTCGAGATCAGCCTCGCCTCGCCGCACGCGAGCGAGCTGCTCGACGAGACCAACCGGCTGTGCGGCGACCTGATCGGCGAGACCGAGCGTCGCTTCCTCGACCAGCTCGCGCGCGTGCTGCGCCGCGCGGCGCAGGCGGGCGAGATCGACCTCGGCGAGACCGGGCTCGCGGCGGGCGACGTCGCGCAGCTCCTGCTCCGCGCGGTGAAGGGGCTCAAGGGCCCCGGCGTCACCGTCGAAGACTACCGCAAGAACGTCGACTCGCTGGTGCGCGTCTTCGTCGCCGGGCTGCGACCCCGGGTCGCCGCCCGACCAGCCGCGCGCAGCACACGGACACGGCAGCGGGCCGCCGCGAGCCGCTGAGGGACGCAATGATCCTCGCCGCGTTGCACGTCTACCCCGTCAAGTCGTGCCGCGGCATTGCGGTCACGAGCTGGCCGCTCGACGCGTTCGGCCTCGCCGGCGACCGCGCCTGGATGGTGGTCGACGAGCACGGCCGCTTCCTCACCCAGCGCGAGGAGCCGAAGCTCGCGCTCGTCGCGACCCGCTTCGTCGCACCGGACGGCAAAGACGCGCGCAGCGGCGTCGTGCTGAGCGCGCCCGGTCGCGCGGAGCTGCGCCTGCCGCCGGCGTGTGCAGCCGAGGGCGACCGCGAGATCGAGGTCTGGCGTCATCGAGGCCCCGCGGTCGACGCCGGCGACGAAGCCGCCGCGTGGATCTCGTCGCACCTCGGACGCCCGGCGCGCGTGGTCGCGCTGCCGCGCGGCCACCGGCGCCCGGTGAACCCCGACTGGTATCCCGGCCACGCCCAGGCGGCGTTCGCCGACGCCTACCCGCTGCTGCTGATCGGCGAGGCGTCGCTCGACGATCTCAACGCACGGCTCGCGCGCCCGCTGCCGATGGAGCGCTTCCGCCCGAACCTCGTGATCCGCGGCGCCGCGCCCTACGCCGAGGACCGCTGGAAGCGCATCTGCATCGGCGACGTCGAGCTCGAGATCGTCAAGCCCTGCGCGCGCTGCGTGATCACCACCACCGAGCAGTCGACCGGCGAGCGCGACGGCAACGAGCCGCTCGCGACGCTCGCGACCTACCGCAAGACCGGGCTCGGCGTCGTGTTCGGGCAGAACGCCGTCCACCTCGAGCGCGGCACCCTCGAGGTCGGCGCGCCCGTCGAGGTGCTCGAGACGCGCGAGACCCTGCGCGAGCGCGCGGGAATGGATTGACGCGCGTCGCTCGCGACTCGAGATCGTCGACGCGACCGTCGAGGAGCTCGAGCAACTGGCGGCCGCCGGCTACTCGTTGCCGCGCGCTTGCGTCGACGACGAAGCAGCTATCGTGCTGCAGCTTCAGGACGCCGCCGAAGAGACGCGGAAGTTTCTGAGCGACCACGAGTCCATGGAGAGGGCGGTGGTCGCGGCCTTCCTGCGGGCCGTCGGGGTCAAGTTCTGCTGCCGCGAGGTGGAGAAGATCAAAGACGCGCAGGCGCCCGACGTGAGGTTCCGCGGAGCCGCCTTCGAGGTGTGCACCGCCTTCGAACCAGGACGAAGACCGCAAGCCGAATGGCGAGAAAAGACCGACCGCCTTCGAGCTGCAACCAGCCTCGAAGATCTCTCGCTCGAGATTCCACGAGGAAGGATGTCTACCCCGAAAGCAGCATTCGGCGGGAAGCTCTCTCACGAATCGGTCGCTCGCCTTGCAGCGACGAAGCTCGCCAAGAAGGCGACGCGCTACGGGCCAACCACCTGCGCGAGCTTCGACGCCCTGATCTACGTCAATCACCGCGCGCACTTCGACCAAGCCAGCCCACTTCCGCCTAGTGAGGTCCTCGCCGAGCTGGCGACTCAAGGATGGCGCTCGGTCTCGGCCTTCACTTGGCCGGTTGGCTGGGTGATCAGCGCGAGCCCAGCGGCGCCGGAGTGGTTGCAGCAACTCGTCGGCCCCGCGAAAGACGAGGGCGACTCGCCGCTGCGGACGAACATCTTTCGGCTCGACGACGACGAGGAATAACGCGTCACACGGACGACGCCACCCGCCGGTCCGCCGCTCGAGATCGCCCTTCGTCCATTCGATTTGCTCGCCGGAACGCTTCGGCACGGCCACCTGCCGTTCGCCGACGACGGCTGAGCGGCTACTAAACCGCCGGGCTCGGGACAGCTACGGAGCGCCCACGCTCGCCGCGCGCTCGCGCTCGGCTTCCTCGCGCAGCGCCGGCGGCAGATCGGGCAGCGCGGCGAGACGCTCCCACGCGGCGCGCGCACCGGCCTCGTCGCCGCTCGCGCGCGAAGCCAGCGCGACGCCGCGCAGCGCGCGCAGCGAATTCGGCCGCGCCTCGCTCTCGGCGCGGAACAGCGCGAGCGCGGTCTGTGCGTCACCGAGCGCGAGCGCGCTCTCGGCGAGGTCGAGGCGTCCTGCCGTGCGCTCGCCTTCCGGCGCCAGCGCGGCGAACGCGAGCGCGGCCTCGAGAGCGAGGCGCGCGCGCTGGCGCTCGGCGTCGGACGCGCTCGCGCGCGGCGCGCGCGCGCCGAGGTCGTCGCGCAGGTCGCCGGCGATGGCGGCGGCCGTCGCGGGACGCGCGTCCGCGGGCAGCACGTCGAGCATGGCCGTGTCCGGCGCCTCGCCGAGCGCGACCTCGAGCAGCGCCCGCGCGCGCAGCACGGCGGGCAGCATCGCCTGCGCATCCGGGAAGCGGCGCGGGAACTCGCGCAGCCGCGCGAGCGCCGCGCGCTGGGATGCGTCGTCGAGCGCTCCGGCGCTCGCACCATCGACATCCGCCGCCGCGCTCGCGGCCTCGCTCCGCGCAGAGCCGCTCGCCGACGCAGCACCGCTGCCGGCCGCGATCGCGGCGCCCGTGCGATCCGTGCCCGCCTCCGTCGCGGGCATCGTCCGCACCGTCGCGTCGAGCACGATCGCCGTCGCGCGCGCGTCGTCGGGCAGATCCTCGCGCGCGAGCCACGCCTCGAGGTCGGCGAGCAGCGCCGCGCGCGGCTCGCGCTCGGGTGCGCGCGCGTGGCGCAGGACGCGCGCCTGCAGCGCCGCGGTGCCCGCCGCCGCACGCCACGCGGGCGCGTCGATCGCCGTGAAGCCGGCGATCGCGGCGTCGAGGTCGCCCTGCGCGCGCGCGACCTCGGCGCGGCGGAACGCGGCCTCGGCGCGGTCGTCCGGCTCGACGCCCTGCGCGCGCTCGAGCGCGTCGGCGGCGCGCGCCACCTCGCTCGCCGCCTGCGCGTCGCCGCTTTGCTGCCAGGCGCCGTACGCCGCGCGCAGATCGACGAGCGCCATGTCGCGCGAGCGCGGACGCGGCGCACCGTCCTCGCCCGTGTCGAGCGCGTCGAGGCGCGCGACCGCGTCGCGCACCGTCTGCCACTCGCTCATCGCGAGCGCGCTGCGCGCGAGGCCCTCGAGCGCCATGCGATCCTTCGGATCGCGCTCGACGGCGCGGCGGTAGAGATCGAGCGCCTGCGCGGCGTCGCCGGCGCGCGCCGCGGCGTCGGCGCGCAGACGCAGCGCGAGCGCGTCGGCGTCGGGACCCGTGGGCAGCAGATCCTCGTT
This sequence comes from Candidatus Binatia bacterium, assembly GCA_036563615.1. Taxonomy (NCBI): domain Bacteria; phylum Candidatus Binatota; class Binatia (SeqCode); species Binatia bacterium. The sequence goes on along the minus strand of DATCMB010000009.1, from coordinate 139,239 downwards.
GCCCTCGAGCGTCGCGAGCGCAGCACTCCGCCACGGCTCGCCCGCATTCAGCAGGTGCTCGACCTGCGCGCTGATGCCGGAGGGCGGCGTCTGGCCCGCTTTGCGCGTCGCGACCGCGAGCTGCAGGCGCAAGAGCTCGGCGCGCAGCGCGAGGTCCGCCGGGAGGTTGCCGCCGGCGAGCTGCTTCGAGACCACGTCGAGCGCCTCCTTCCGGTTGCCGCCCTCGGCGAGCGCCTCGGCGAGCGCGAGACGCGCGCGCGGCGCGACCGACGCGACCTGCGCCGCGGCGCGCAGGTCGGCGATGCCGCCCGCGCGATCGCCGGCGACGATGCGCGCGAGGCCGCGGCCGTAGCGTCCCTCCGCGGCGACCGTCGGATCCGCGGCCTCGGCGAACGCTCCGAAGCCGTCCGCCGCCGCGCGCGCGAGACGCTCCTTGTCCGGATCGCCGGCGCGCGCGCGCTCGAGCTGCAGCGCGGCGATGCGAAAGCGCAGCTTCAGGAGCAGCGCTTCGAGCGCCTGCCATTCGCGGCTCTCGACCACGGCGCGCATGTCGGCGTCGCGCTCGGCCGCGTCCTCGCGCAGCGCGGCGAGCGCGCGCGACGCCTCCTCGGCGAGCGCGTGCGCGCGCCGGTCGAGCTCGGCGAGCGCCTTGCGGTCGGGCTGCGGCGACTTGGCGAGCGCGTTCGCGCGCGCCTCGATCTCGCGAAGCTGCGCCTCGCCCTGCGCGGCGGTGAGCGCGTGCGCCGCGCACGGCAGCGCGAGCGCCGCGAGCAACGACAGCAGCGTCAGCCGGAGGACGACGCCGGTGATCGCGCGGCGCCGCACGCGTGCCGCTACTGGCTCTCGGTCGCGAGCGCGAACGCGCTCGCGCCGGCCTGCTTCGCGAGCCCGAGCAGCCGCACGACGTCGTTCAGCGACGCCTGCTGATCGCCGGCGAGCACGACGGTCTTGCTCTCGCTCTGGTCGAGCGCGTCGCGCAGCGCCGCCACGATCTCGGCGTCGCCCTTGCCGACCGGGCGTCCGCCGACCGCGATCTGGTCGTCGGCGCCGAGCGACACCGTGATCGCCGCCGCGGGATCCTCGTCGGACTTGGCCTTCGGCAAATGCACCTGGGACGCCGACTGCACCGCCGCCGAGGTCGCGACCATGAAGATGATCAGCAGCACGAGGAACACGTCGGTGAGCGGCGTGACGTTGATCTCGGCGACGAAGCCGCGTCGCCTGCGGACCTGCATCGCCATGGTCAAGCCGCCAGGGCCGCGTCGCCGGCCTCGGTGAGATGGTTCGCCTGGATGCGCAGCGTCGCCTCGATGCGCTCGAGCCGCGCCTCGAAGTAGTTGTAGAAGGCGACCGCGACCACCGCGACGCCGAGGCCGAGCGCGGTCGCGACCAGCGCCTCGGAGATGCCCGAGGCGACCACCGCGAAGCCGCCGGTGCCGGTCTCGCCGATGAAGTGGAACGACTTCATGATGCCGATCACGGTGCCGAAGAGGCCGACGAACGGCGCGATCGAGCCGATCGTCGCGAGCAGCCAGAGGCGCTGACGGAGCGTCTCGAGCGCCTCGAAGATGCGCGCGTCGAGCAGACGCGCGACGTCCTCCGCGGCCGACCCGCGCGCGACCGCGCGCGCGACCGGCAGCAGCACCGTGGTCGCGACCGGCACGCCGGCCGCCGCGTCCTCGAGCGCGCGTCCGCCGCCGCCGCGCGCGAGCGCTTCCGCCAGACGCGCGCCGGCGCGCTCCGCGGCGCGCTCGGTGCCGCGCAGCGCGAGCACGCGGTCGATGACCACCGCGAGCGCCAGCACCGAGCCGACGAGCAGCGGCCACGTCGTGATGCCGCCCGCGACGATCAGTCCGAACAGGTCGAAGCCTTGCTCCATTGTCGTGCTCCGTTGATTGACGCGTCGCTCGCGCGACTCACTCCTGCGGGCGCGACAGCCCGGCGAGCTGCTGCACCTCTTCCTTCCAGCGCGTGCCGAAGGTCAGCACCAACAGGTGCTCGACCAGGCGCTCGTTCTGCTGAAACTCGATCAGCTCGCCGCCGCCCGCGCGGACGATGTCGCGGAAGGTCTGGCGCACCTCGTCGTAGAAGCCGGGCAGCTCGTCGGCGAGCTCTTCGGGCGTCGCCTCGCGACGGTAGAGCGTGCGGATGAACTTCCGCTTGAACTCGACGTGCATGATGCGCGACAGGTCGACCGCGCTCACCGCGCCGCCGGCCGCGCGCACGCGGCGCGCGGTGTCGATCGTCGCCTCGATCTCGTCGTCGTGCGGCGGCGAGCTCGCGACGAAGACCAGCAGACGCTTCGCGTCGGGCCGCCACGGCATGCGCTCGAGCGCCGCCTCGAGGCCGAGGTTCAGGCTCTCCGGCCAGTCGCCGCCACCGTCGGCGCGGACGCCGGAGAGAAAGGCGTCGAGCTTCTTGCGGCTCGCGGTGAGCGGCGCGACATCGATGGGCACCTCGTCGTTGCGGTCGCGGTAGACGACGAAGCCGATGCGCGCGACCGGCACCAGCGCCTGGATGCTGCCGACGAGCTGCGCGAGGTTCTTGCGGACGTGGGCGATCACGTCGCCCATGCTGCTCGTGCCGTCGACGACGAAGACGACGTCGAGCCCGGTGCGCCGCAGCTCGCTCACGTAGCGACCGAAGTTGCCGAGCGAGATTCCGAAGCCGCCACCCCCGCCCGCGCCGCCGAGGCCGCCGAACACCACCGCGCCCGCCGTCCCCTTGGCTGCGACGTCCGAGCGCGGCGCCGCCGACGCCGGCGGCAGCGACACCCGCTGCGGCAGCGCGACCGGCAGATCGCCCGCGAGCGCGATGCGCGACTGCTCGGGCGCGCTCGGTGGCGTCAGCGCCGAGAGCCGCTCCTCGATCTTGCCGCGACGCGGCGGCGCGGGCTGCGCGTTCACGTCCTGCAGCGCGAAGATCTGGCGCTTCTTGCCCTTGCCGAGCCCGAAGCCGCCGCCCTGCCCGATGCCGACGCCGGGCCCGGCTCCGATGCCGAAGCCGCCGCCCGGTCCCATGACGTCGAAGTACAGGAGCAGACCGGGCAGGACGTGGATCGCCGCCGAGAGCGCGAGGCTGACAGCAAAGCGGCGCTGGCTCATGAAGGATCCACGGAGTGCGTGTCGAAGGCGGGCGGCGCGCGCGTCGTCGCGCCGTGTTTTCAGAGTTCGGGGCCGAGGGCGCGAATGTCAAGCGCGACGGACGCGACGCGGCGCGAACGGCACGCTTCGCGGTCTCAGCGGCTCTGCTGCTCGGCGATGATGCCGCGCACCGTCGGATGCGCGGCGAGCGCGCGCAGCTTCGGGTCGGCGAGCAGCGCGCCGAGGTCGCCCGCGCGCAGCGCCTGCATCGTCGCCGGATCCTTCAGGATCTGCTGCACGGCGGGATCGTCCTGCAGCGACAGAACGCGCTCGCGCGTCGCAGGGTCGGCGAGCATCTGCGCCTGCAGCGCCTGCACTGCGGCGTTGCCGCCGCCGGCGAGCGGATCGCTCGCGCCTGCGCCGTCCTGCGCCGTCGCGGGGTGCGCGAGCACGGCGCCGAGCACGGCGCCTGCGGCGATCGCGACCTGCCAGCGTGTTCCGCGCACGCTCCTTCGAGCGGCGCTCGCGGCCGAGAACTTTAGCGCGCGGCGTGCGAGACCGGCTCCTCCGCCAGCGTCGCCTGGACGAAGGCGCGCGGACGACGCCGCTCGCGAGCAGCAACCGCGCGATCTCGCGGCCGGCGAGCGCGTTCCCCGCGTGGTTCAGGTGCTCGTCCTCCTCCCAGAACGGCGGCTCGTGCGCCGCCTCGAACGCGGGCAGCAGGTCGAGCACGGCGACGCCGCGGGCGCGGTAGTAGCGCAGCAAGCGCTCCTGCGGCTCGCGCGCGTCGAGGAAGGCGTCGCTGACGTCGATCCGCCAGCGTCGGTGGAGGTCGTAGTGCAAGCGGCTCACCTGAAACGAGTGCGGGAACACCACCGCGACGACGCGCGCCCCGGCGGCCGATGCGCGGCGGAGGATCTCGTCGAGCACGCGCTCGACGTTCTGCCAGGCGCGCTCCGCGCAGTCGGACTCGAGCAGCAGGACGTCGCGGTAGTAGTGCGGACGCATCACGCCGAGCGTGACCACGTACGGGTTGAGCGTGAAGCTGCGCGCACGCGCGACGCCATCGGCGGGGACGCCGGCCCGAACGAGCGCGTCCCAGGCGAAGCTCGGATGTCGCGTCGAGCGCGCGCGCCGGAGCGCGGCGACGTGCTGCACGAGGAAGCTGCGCTCGAGCAGCGACGGCTCGTGATCGAGGATGCGGCGCAGGCGCTCCTCCGCGTCGTCCCCGCAGCCGACGTCCATCAGATCGTTGCCGACGTAGTGCGAGACGAGCACGACGTCCGGCGTCGTGCGCGCGAGCGCCGCGATCAGGAGCTCGAGGTACTGGTAGGGACCGTAGCCAGGGACGGACGGATTCAGGATGCGGACGCCCGTGCCGCGGAGGTGGTCGCGCAGGTGTTGCTCGAGGTCGCCGCCCGCCGCCCAGCGCGCGAAGAAGGAGTCGCCGACGGTCAAGAGACGCGCTCCGTCGCCCGCGCCGTCCACTTCGTACGTCCAGCGCAGGTAGGGGTCGCTCGTGCCAACGCCGCGCCGCAGCGCGATCTCCGCCGCGAGGCAGGAGATCGCCAGCGTCGTGACGAGCGCGCCGACGAGCGTCCAAGGGAGGTCCGTCAAGCATATCGTCCGCATGCGCGAGAGACGATCGAGGCGCCGCGCACCGAGCAGCGCGCACCCACGGCGTGCATGAGCGCGCGTCTCGTGCTTTGTCCTCGTGACGGGAGGTGCCGCATGACGAAGCCGCTCGAGGCCGCGGTCGCGGGTCCGCCGCAGACGGACGCTGCGCCGATGCGCGCCGCTGCCGCGCACGACGCGACCGCCGCAGAGCGCGCGCCGCACGGCGCGACGCTGCCTCCCGGGCCGCGGCTCCCGTCGATCCTCCAGGCCCTGCAGCTCGCGGTCCGACCGACGGCGTACCTGAAGGCGTGCCAGCGCCGCTACGGTGACACGTTCACCATCCGCTTTCCGGGCGCGCCGCCGATCGTCGCCGTCGCCCATCCCGATGCCGTCAAGCAAGTCTTCACCGGCGGCACCGACGAGCTGCACGCGGGCGAGTCGAACGCGCAGCTCGGACCGCTCCTCGGCTGGCGCTCGCTGCTGCTGCTCGACGGCGAGCGGCACCTCGAGGAGCGTCGGCTGCTGATGCCGCCGTTCCACGGCGAGCGCATGCAGGCCTACGCCGACGTCATGCGCGACGTCACCGAGCGCGCGATCGCGCGCTGGCCGCACGGACGCCCCTTCCGCTTCCACGTCGAAATGCAGGCGATCACGCTCGACGTGATCCTGCACGCGGTGTTCGGCTTCACCGAAGGCGCGGAGTACGAGCGGCTGCGCGGGCGGCTGCGCGCGCTCGTCGAGGTGGCGGCGAACCCGCTGTGGCTGCTGCCCGCGGCGCGCATCGAGCTCGGCGGACTCTCGCCGTGGGCGCGGCTCGTCGCGGCGCGGCGCGACGTCGAGCGCATCCTGGTCGCGGAGTTCGCGCGCCGCCGCGCGCAGCCCGACCGCGAGCGCAACGACGTGCTCTCGATGCTGCTCGAAGCGCGCTACGAGGACGGCCGCGCGATGACCGACGAGGAGCTGATCGACGAGATGATCACCCTGCTCCTCGCCGGTCACGAGACCACCGCGACCTCGCTCGCCTGGACGATGCACCACGTGCTGCGCGATCCGGCGGTGCTCACGCGCATCCGCGCCGAGCTCGACGAGGTGCTCGCCTGTCGCCCGCTCGCGGCCGAGCACCTGCCGCGCCTCGAGTACCTCGACGCGGTCATCAAGGAAGGGCTCCGGATCTCGCCGGTGCTCGACGACGTCGGCCGCCTGGTGAAGAAGCCGGTGACGATCGCGGGCTGGCGGCTCCCCGCGGGCGTCGCCGTAGCGCCGCAGATCGCGCTCGTGCACCATCGCCAGGACCTCTGGCGCGAGCCCGGACGCTTCGACCCGACCCGCTTCCTCGGCGTGCGTCCGAACCCCTACACCTTCTTCCCGTTCGGCGGCGGCGTGCGGCGCTGCCTCGGGATGGCGTTCGCGCTCTACGAGATGAAGGTCGTGCTGGCGTGCGTCTTCTCGAAGACGGAGCTGCGCCTGGTCTCGCAGCGTCCGGTGCGCGCGAAGCGGCGCGCGATCACGCTCGCCCCGGCGGACGGCGTGCGCGTCGTGCAGGTCAGTGCAGGACGAAGATGAGCACCTGCACCGAGAAGACGCGCAGCAGGGTGAGCGGATACACCGTCGCGTAGGCGACGGCGGGGACGTCGCTCTCGGTCGACTGCTGCGCGAACGCGAGCGCGGGCGGGTCGGTCATGCTGCCGGCCAGCAGCCCACACAGCTCGGGATGGCCGAGTCCGTACCAGGCGCGCGCGACGACGCCGACCAGGGCGATCGGGACGACGGTGATCAGCGCGCCAAGACTGCCGAGCACGAGGCCGACGAACAGCACGCCGCCGACCCCGAAGCTCATGCCGAAGACGCGCAGGTTCCCGAGCGCAGTCCCGAGTCCGCCGGCGATCGCGAGCAGCGCGAGCGTCCGGGCGGCGGAGGGCTCGGTGAAGAGCTGCGCGAGCCACTCGAGCAGCCGGACCTGAGGTGCGCGCGTCGCGCGCGCGAGCTTCTGCTACGCGAGCTGCCGCCCATCCCTGCTCGACGAGGAAGTGCTCGTGGTCGAGCTCCCGAGGCTCGTCGCCATGCGCACGAGCCACGGCCAGGCGAGCGCGACCGCGATCAGCGCGAGCGCGATTCCCTGCTGGTGCGAGAGGCCGAGAAAGCGCTCGGGGCGGCCGTCGGCGCGCAGCGGGTCGAGCGCGAAGCGCAGCAGCCCGTAGAGCCCGAGGTAGGTGCGAAACGCCGTGCCCGGCGCGAGCGCGCCCGTCTCGACGCGCGCGAGCACGCTCGACGCCGCCCACGCGATCAGCAGCAGCCCCGCGGATTCGTAGAGCTGCACCGGGTGCGGCGGGTGCCCCGCGCAGCAGCCGGCGAAGAAGCAGCCGACGCGGCCGATCGCATGGCCGAGCGGGACCGCGACCGCGAAGTAGTCGGCGCCGCGGACGAAGCTCAGCCTGCGCCAGCGCGCGTACGCGAGGCCCGCGAGCGCAGCACCCGCGAGCCCGCCGAAGAACACGAAGCCCACCCCGAAGTCGCGCCAGAAGCGCAGCTCGCCGCGTGCGTAGTGCTCCCAGCCGAGGACGACGAACAGCCCCTTCGCGCCGACCACGGCGCCGAGCACCATGAGCCAGATCGCGATCCAGAAGCCGTTCTCGTCGAGCCCGAGGCGCTCGCGCCGGCGCTCGAGCCAGAGCACGCCGGTCACGCAGCCGGCGGCGACGAACGTGCCGTACACGGTGGGCATGACGTGCGACGGCGGCGCGAGCTCAGCGTCCGGAGCCCGAGCGTGACTCGCAATCGGCGCGCGCCGCGCCGGTGAGCCCGGCGCACGGATCGGTCGACGACGTGCTCGGCGCCGGATCCTCGCGCGTGAACAGTCCGAAGCAGGCGGTCGATGCGCCAGCGAAGAGCGCCAGGGTCGCGAGCATGGCGATGCGCTTGGTCATGCCGCTGCAAAGCCACGTCACCGATCTTGGTGCAAGTGGATTCACGGCTGACGGCGTCCGCGCCCTTCCCGACGCCGCGGCGAAGCGCGAGCCGCGTGATCGACGTCCGGCGCGCGCCGCGGCGTCGAGCCGCCGGCCCCGTCGGCGTGCCGCACGCGGCGGCGCAAGCGCTCGAGAAACTGCGTTGAGCCGAACGGCGCCTGCCGCTAGTGGATCGTCGGCCCCGGCGGAGGCCCACGGCATGCACCTCCCACGTTCGCAAGAAGCGGTCGCGCTCGACGCTTCGCCACGACGCGCGTCCGACGCGCTCGCCTACGAGCCGGCCCTCGACGGCCTGCGCGGCGCGTGCGTGCTCGCCGTGCTGCTGTTCCACTCCGGCTTCACCTGGGCGTCGGGCGGCTTCCTCGGCGTCTCGACCTTCTTCACGCTCTCGGGCTTCCTCATCACGACGCTGCTGGTCGCCGAGCGCGACGCGAGCGGACGGCTCTCGCTGCGCCGCTTCTGGGAGCGGCGCGTGCGGCGTCTGCTGCCGGCCGCGCTGCTGACCGTCGCCGCCGTGGTGGTGAGCGCGCCGCTGTGGCTCTCGCCGGCGCAGTGGGTGCGCCTCGAGCTCGATGCGCTCGCGACGCTGCTCTACGTCGTCAACTGGCGCTACGTCAGCGCGGAGTACGCCTACGAGCTGATCTTCACCGACCCTTCGCCGCTGCAGCACTTCTGGTCGCTCGCGATCGAGGGGCAGTTCTACCTCGTCTTCCCGCTCGTGGCGGGGCTGCTGCTGCGCCGCGGCGTGCGCGCGCTCGCGGTCGCCTGCGTCGTGCTGTGCGTGGCGTCGATCGCGGTGTGCTTCACGGTGCCGACGATCGAGGAGGCGCAGCACCGTCTCTACTACGGCACCGACGCGCGCGCGGTGGAGCTGCTCGTGGGGGCGCTGCTCGCGCTGCTGCGCCGCTCGCGCGGCTACGCGCCGTGGCGCGCCGCAGGCGCGCTCCCCGCGCTGGGCGTCGCGGCGGCGCTCGTCATCCTGCTCGCGTGGAGCCGCGCGACGGTCGGCGACGCGTGGCTCTACCACGGCGGCTTCGCCGGCTACGCGGTGCTGTCGGCGCTCGTCATCGCGGCGGCGCTGCAGCCGCAGGGTGCAGTGCGCAGCGCGCTCTCGGCGCGCTGGCTGCGCTGGGTCGGCGAGGTGTCGTACGGCGCCTACCTCTTCCACTGGCCGATCTTCATGCTGCTCTCCGCGGAGCGCACCGGCCTTCCGGCGCCCGCGCTCTTCGCGCTCCGCCTCGCGGTGACGCTCGCGCTCGCCGGGCTCTCGTACCGCTTCCTCGAGCGACCGGTGCGACGCGCCTCCGTGCTGCCCGGTCGGCGTCTCGCCTGGGCGAGCGTGCTCGCGCTGCTGCTGGTCGCGGCGGCCGCGGTGGTGACGAGCCCGATCTCGATCCCCGTGCAGGCGGTGATCGCGCGCAACATGGCGCGCGCCGCGCTCGGCCTCGAGCCTGCGAACGCCCGTCTGCCGCGGATCGCGATGTTCGGCGACTCGACGGCGTTCTCGCTGTGGAACGGCCTCGCGGCCTGGTTGCGCGACGGCGAGGAGGCGCGCCCCGCCGGCGGCGTGACGGACCTCGGCTGCGGCCTCTTCGTCTTCGGCGAGATGGAGAAGTTCGGCCGCTGGGCGCCAGAGAACAAGAAGTGCCACGGCGCGCTCGAGCGCTGGAAGGCGAAGGTCGTCGAGGACCGTCCGGACGTCGCGATCGTGCTCGTCGGTCCGTGGGAGGTGCGCAACCGCCGCCGCTCCCCGGACGATCCGCCGCGCGCGCTCGGCGATCCCGTGCTTGACGCCGCGACGCGCGACGCCATCGTCGCCGCCGTCGAGGCGCTGACCGAGAGCGGTGCGTCCGTCGTCTGGCTCACGTCACCGCACATCCGCGCGCTCGGCCCGACGGGCAAGCCGACGGTGTCCGAGATCGCGGCCTCCGAGCCGGCGCGCATCGACCGGCTGAACGAGCTGATCCGCGAGGTCGCGCGCGAGTACCCCGATCGCATGCGCGTCGTCGACCTCGCGCGGCACATGCAGGAGCGGCCGGAGGGCGAGTTCGACGTCGGGCTGCGGCACGACTTCGTGCACTTCTCGCCCGAGGGGGCGCTGCGCGTCTCGCAGGACTGGCTCGGCCCCGAGGTGCTGCGCGCGGTGCGCGAGCTGCGGCAAGCGAGCGCGAGCGCGCGCGCCGACTGAGCCTCTCAGCTCCGGCGCAGCAGGCGCGACAGCCACTGCGACGCCTGCGAGCCCCAGTAGACGACCGAGTCCGCCATGCCGGGCGCGAGCGCGGCGAGCTTCTCGAGGGTCGCGGCCCCCGGCGGCACCGAGATCTCGACCAGACGAAAGCGCGCCGCCGCGAAGATCGCCCACACCACCCACGACGGCGGCATGTTGAGCCGCGCGGGCCACAGGTTCTCGAGCTCCTGGTCGGGACCGTGCGCCATCGGCGTCTCGATGACGCCGGGCAGGACGAGGCCGACGTGGATCTTCGTCGTGTGCAGCTCGGTGCGCAGCGCCTCGGTCAGCCCGACGAGCGCGAACTTGGTCGCGCAGTAGCCGCCGAGCGGCGAGATGCCGCGTCGCCCGGCGAGCGAGCCGACGTTGATGATCGTCCCCTCGCCGCCCTGCTCGCGCATCTGACGGACGGCGGCCTGCATCACGAACAGCGCGCCGAAGAGGTTGACCCGCAGCATCGCCTCGAGGTCGGACGCCTCGAGGCTCTCGACCGTCGACGGGACCAGCACGCCGGCGTTGTTCACCACCAGGTCGACGCGTCCGAAGGCGTCGCGCGCGTCGAGCATGACGTCGTAGACCGCGGGCTGGTGCGTCACATCGGCCGGCGCGACCAGCGCCTTGCCGCCCGCGGCGCGGATCTGCTCCGCGACCGCGTCGAGCTCGCCGCGCCGGCGCGCGACCAACACGACGTGCGCGCCGACGCTGCCGAAGGCGAGCGCCGTCTCCCGTCCGATGCCGCTCGATGCGCCGGTGACGATGACGCTCTTGCCGCGGAAGTCGTCGAACCACGCCATGGCGTCTCCCCCCGGCGCGAGCGTACCACGGATCGTCGCCGCGCCCGCCGTGGCGCGACGAAGAATTCGTTCGGGGTCAGGTCGCCGGCGTCGCGAAGCGCGCCGCCGCCCGCGCCCGAGCGCGCGCCGCCTCCGCCTCGCGGCTGCGCGGCGGCGCCGTCGTGACCAGCCCTGCGAGCAGCTCGCGCGCGGCCTCGGTCACGCGCTCGACGGCGCGCTCGAACACCGCCGCGTTGGCCTTCGACGGCCGCGTCGCGCCGGCGATCTTGCGCACGAACTGCAGCGACGCGGCGCGGATCTCCTCGTCGGTCGCGGGCGGCTCGAAGTTGTGCAGCGTCTTGATGCTGCGGCACATGGCGCTTCTCCTCGAACGTCAAGCCGGCGGGAACGGCCGGTTCAGAGCCGGGCGCGGCGGCGCCGCGTAATCGGGCACCGTGGTCGCGTGGCCGACGTAGTCCGCGAAGTAGCGTAGCAGCCCGGCGCGCTCGAGCACGGCGTCGAGCTCGGGGCTGCGCAGCGCGACGTAGCGCGCGAGCAACACGCCGCGCGCCTCGCGCAGGAAGTCGGTGGCGCGGATCCGCACCGTCGTGCCGTCCGAAAACGTGAGGTCCGCCTCGCCGTCGACGCACGCGCGGCTCACCCACGGCAGGTACATGCGGCCGAGCTCGCGCAGCAGATCGAGCAGCGTCGGCGCGAGCTCGCGGGCGTCGTCCCAGTCGCCGAAGGGCTGATCCTCGGGCTCGAGCAGACGGTTCGTGTGCAGCACGAGCGCCGGCGCGTCCTCGTCGACCCAGCGCCGGCACAGCGGGTCGTTGACGAAGTGTGCCGCGTTGCCGCCGAAGATCCCGAAGTCGGCGAGCGAGGCGCGCTCGCCGAACACGTACGGTCGCGCCGCGAGGTGCGCGCCCGCGACGCGCAGCCACGGCCGCAGCACCTCGTCCATCCAGCGCTGCACGTTGTCCGGCGTCACGCCGAGCGGCGCGAGCGACGCGGTGACGTGCGCGCCGGTCGCGGCGTAGGCCTGCTCGCAGGGGATCGGCGTGCGCACGGTGAAGTCGCGCGCGAGCTCCCAGCCGCCGACACGGTGGTTCTCCTCGAAGCTCCAGCGCGAGCCGACGGCGACGCGGTAGTACCACTCGTCGGCCGCGTCCTCGATGACGTAGGCGAGGAAGCGCTGCACGGGATCGTCGGGCAGCACGCTGCGCTCGGGGAAGCGCAGCTCGAGGTGGTGGATCATCGCCGTCGAGTCCCACATCCACTCGCCGTCCGGCGTCTGCATCGCGGGGATGCCGCCGGGGAAGCCCGCCGCCAGCGACTCCTCGGACATGCCGTAGAAGCGACGCAGCAGGTACGGGATGCCCTTGTACTCGAGGTACCCGGTCATCTTGCGGGTGAAGTAGGACTGCACCATGCCGTGCAGGCGGTAGGGCTTCACGAAAACGTTCCTTTCTTGCTCTTGCTCTTCGTGCGACGCGGACGCCGCGGCCGCGCGCCGTTCGCGCGCGCTTTGCTTGACGACACGGCGTTCGATGGCTGCGCGACGAGGCGCGCGAAGCGGCCGAGCAGCGTGCGCGCCTGCGGCAGCGCGATCTCGCCGTCGTCGACCAGGTCGGCGAGACCCCACACCGCGTTGATCATCATCCAGGCGAGCGCGCGTGCCGTCTTCGGCGGCAGCGCCGTGCGCTCGCGCACGTCCGGCGTCCACAGCTCGAGGATCTTGTCGCGCACGTAGCGCTGCGCGCGGTGCAGATCGGGGACGTCGCTCGCCGAAGCGGCGCTGAGCGCGCGCAGGATGCGGCGCTGCTCGGGCGGCAGCTCGAGGTAGAGCTCGTAGCTGCGCTGCGCGACGGTGCCGGGATCCTCGGCGGCGCCCTGCTCGATGATCGCGACCGTCGCCTCGCGTGCGCGCTCGTAGAGGTGCTCCGTGACCGCGACCAGCAGCTCCGGCAGATCCGGGAAGTGCTGGTAGACGAGCTGGCGGCTCACCCCGGCCGCGTCGGCCAGCCCCTTCATGGTGAGCGCGCGCCAGCCGCGCTCGAGAACGATGCGCGCCGCGACCGCGAGCAGCTCGGCGCGCCGGCGGTCGGCCGGCAGGTAGCTGCGCTTCGCCGGCGTGCGCCTCGCGGTCGTCTTTGCCGCCGTCGTCACGAGCGGCCGTGCTAGCGTGAATTGTACATAGTGTCAATTTTCTGCGGGCTCGACGGTCCACGCGGCGACGCCGCCGCCGCTCGGGCAGCGCTCGGGCGCGAGCGCGCCGGCGTCGTCCTCCCAGCGCGCGACGAGCTCGATGCGGCCGTCGCCGTCGAGGTCACGCGCGGCGATCGCGCGGCCGTCGCAGCGCTCGATCGCCGGCAGCGCCTGCGCGACGCGCACGAAGCCGTGGTCCGCGGCGCCGAGGAAGATCCAGCTCCGTCCGCCGCGGCCGAGCGCGACCAGGTCGCGCGCGCCGTCGGCGTCGAGATCCGCGCTGGTGAGCGCGGTGACGCCGCCCGGCGCGCGCTCCTCGAAGCGCCAGCGCCGCCGCCAGCGACCGCGCCCGTCGAGCTCGAGCAGCGCGACGCCGCTCAGCGAGCCGCGCGCGCCCGAGCGCGCGTAGCCCGCGAGCAGCTCGTCGCGCGCGTCGCCGTCGAGGTCCGCCGCGTGCAGCGCGCGGACGTAGGCGCGCGGCGGCAGGCGCTCGAGCGGTGCGCGCCGTCCGTCGAGCACGACCAGCGTGCGGCGCTCGGGCGCGTCCCAGGCGGCGGCGACGTCGGTGGTCCCGTCGCCGTCGAAGTCGCCGCGGGCGAACGCGGTGGGTGGCGTGTCGGCGTCGGCGGTGACGGCGTCCGCGACGGACACAGCAGACGGCGACGCGTCGAGCAGCGGCGCGCCGGGCGAAGCCGAAACGTCCTGCGGCGGCACACCGGCGTACGGCGTCAAGCGCAAGACATCCGCCGCTCTCGGCGATGTCTCCCGTCCGTCACCGAGCCGCGCGCGCACGTCCGCGCACGCGGCGAGCAGCGCGAGCGCGAGCGCGGCGCGGGCGAGCGAAGAACCCGCCCGCGCGCGCGCCGTGCTCGCGATGCCCACGCCGCGATCCGCTCTCCCGCGCCTCAGGACGCGGGCGAGTAGTTCACCATCCAGGGGATGTTGAAGCGGTCGGTGACCATGCCGAAGCGCTTCGCCCAGAAGGTCTCCTGCAGCGGCATGTCGACCCGGCCGCCCTCGGCGAGCGCGTCGAATACGCGCTTCGCCTCGGCCGCGGAGTCGACGTGCACGGCGATCGCGAACCCCGTCGGGCGCTCGTAGCGCTCGGGCGTCGCGTCCGAGCCCATCAGCACCGAGTCGCGCAGGTTGAGCTGCGCGTGCATCACCTTGCTGCGCCACGGCGCGGGAACCTCGCCGGCCGAGGGCGACTCGCCGTGGGTCATGATGCCCTCGATCTCTCCGCCGAGGAGCTTGGCGTAGAACTCGAACGCCTCGCGACAGCGGCCGTCGAACGTCAAGTATGGATTCGCTAGCACCCGCATCGCTTCCCTCCTGATCGACGCACCGTGCGTCCGCCCGATCCTCGATCGCTTGACGGGGTGAAGTCCAGAGGTCGCGGCTCCGACCCCGGCACCGCCGTGCCAGGACGGGCGCACGGCGTCAACGTCCTCAGCGTCCCTCCTCGCCCGTCCCGACCTGCCAGGGCGGCAGGCTCGGCAGCTCCATCACCGGGCGGATCTCGATCGTGCCCTTCTTCGCCATCGGGATGCGCGCCGCGATCGCGATCGCCTCGTCGAGGTTCGGCACGTCGACCATGTAGAAGCCGCCGAGCTGCTCGCGCGTCTCGGCGAAGGGGCCGTCGGTGACCATGCGCCGGCCGTCGCGGACGCGCACGCTGGTCGCGGTCGAGGTCGGGTGGAGCGGCGACGCCCCGACGTAGGCTCCCTTCTTCGCGAGCTCGTGGGCGAGCTCCGAGGACTCGCGGTAGCAGCCCTCGCGGTACTCGTCGTCGAGCTCCCTCTCGTCGCCGTAGATCAGCAGCATGTACTTCATTCGTCTCGCTCTCCGTCGTGAATCGTGAAGGGGTTCAGCCGCCGGCCATCGCGCCGACGACCAGGAAGGGCTCCGCGCCGCGCACGACCGCGTCCGGCAAGCGCGTGTCCGCCGGATCGTGCGACAGGTCCTGCTCGCAAGCAAAGAATCGCACGAACGGACGGCGGCGCTGGCGCGCGTGGTCGCGCATCGTGCCGCGCAGCACCGGGAAGCGCGCCTCGAGCGCATCGAGCACGGCGCCGAGCGTGACGTCGCCCGCGACCTCGAGCGCGACCTCGCCGTCGACGCGCGCGAGCTTGCGCAGGTGCGCCGGCAGCACGACGCGGATGGTGCGCGTCTGCACGGAGACGTCGGTCATGGCAGGGTCTGCGCTTCCACCGACAGCACCGGCGGCAGGTCGCGCACGATCGCGGTCCACGAGTCGCCGCCGTTCGCCGACGCGTAGACCTGTCCGCCGGTCGTGCCGAAGTAGATCCCGCACGGGTCGAGCCGGTCGACCGACATCGCGTCGCGCAGGACGTTCACGTAGCAGTCGCGCTGCGGCAGCCCGTCGGTGAGCGGCTCCCACTCGTTGCCGCCCGTGCGGCTGCGGTAGACGCGCAGCTGGCCGTCGGGCGGAAAGTGCTCCGAGTCGCTCTTGATCGGCACGACGTAGATCGTCTCCGGCTCGTGCGCGTGGACGTCGATCGGGAAGCCGAAGTCGCTCGGCAGGTTGCCGCTCACCTCGCGCCAGCTCTCGCCGCCGTCGTCGCTGCGCATCACGTCCCAGTGCTTCTGCATGAACAGCACGTCGGGACGCGAGGGGTGCAGCGCGATGCGGTGCACGCAGTGACCGACCTCGGCGTCGGGGTCGGGGATGCCCTCCGAATGGAGTCCGCGGTTGATCGGCTTCCAGCTCTTGCCGCCGTCGTCGCTGCGGAACGCGCCCGCCGCCGAGATGGCGACGAAGATGCGGCGCTGGTCGCGCGGGTCGAGCACGATCGTGTGCAGGCACATGCCGCCGGCACCGGGCTGCCAGTACGGACCGGAGCCGTGCTTGCGGAGCCCCGAGAGCTCGCGCCAGGTCTTGCCGCCGTCGGTGGTCTTGAACAGCGCCGCGTCCTCGACGCCGGCGTACACCGTGTCCGGGTCGTCGAGCGAGGGCTCGAGGTGCCAGACGCGCGCGAACTCCCAGGGGTGCGGCGTGCCGTCGTACCACTGGTGGGTGCCGGGGACGCCGTCGTAGGTGAACTCGTTGCCGACCGCCTCCCAGGTCTTGCCGCCGTCGTCCGAGCGCTGGATCAGCTGGCCGAACCAGCCGCTCGACTGCGAGGCGTAGATCCGGTTCGGGTCCGCCGGCGAGCCCTTCAGGTGGTAGATCTCCCAGCCCGCGAAGTGCGGGCCGCTCACGTCCCAGCGCTCGCGCTTGCCGTCCGAGGTGAGGACGAAGGCGCCTTTCCGCGTCCCCACGAGCAGCCGTACCCCGCTCATCGTCGCTCCTTTCTCCGTGTGAACGTCCACTTGGCCCGCGCCACCGGGAGCGACCCGGGGCGCTTTCGTCACCTAGTCGAACGGCTCTGCCCGAAATCGACAGCCGGATGTCGATTCACGCGCTCTCCGCTCGACCACTCACGGCACGACCGAGCGAACGGTCCATCACCGAGCCACCGAGACGAGGGCAGCATGAAGTACGCGTGCATGATCTATTACGACGAACACACGTTGGATACCCTCAGCCCCAGCGAGTACGACGCCCTCGTGCGCGAGGCGCTCGCCTACGACCAGGAGCTGCGCGAGAGCGGGCACTTCATCCTCGGTCAGGCGCTCGAGAGCGCGCGCAGCGCGGCCATCGTGCGACCGCGCGCCGGCGGGCGGATCACGACCAGCGACGGCCCGCTCCTCGAGACCAAGGAGCAGCTCGGCGGCTTCGTCCTGATCGAGGCGCGCGACCTGAACGAAGCGATCCAGCTCGCGGCGCGGATCCCGCCGGCGCGCTTCGGCTGCGTCGAGGTCCGTCCGGTGAAGCGGCTCGAGCCGACGGAGAGGTAGCGATGGTCGAGACGCGCCCGTCGCAGAGCGATCGCCGATGAACGAGGAGGCGACCGCACGCATCCGCGAGCGGGTCGACGCGCTCTACCGCAGCGAGTCGCGTCGCGTGCTCGCGACCTTGATCCGCCTGCTCGGCGACTTCGACCTCGCCGAGGAGGCGCTGCACACCGCGTTCGCCGCCGCGGTCGAGCGCTGGCCGATCGACGGCGAGCCCGAGAACCCGCGCGCCTGGCTGGTGTCGACCGGGCGCTTCAAGGCGATCGACGCGCTCCGCCGCCGCGCGCGCTTCGACGCCTCGCAGGGCGAGATCGCCGAGCGCCTCGCGGCCGAGGCGGAGGACGCCGCGGGACGCGACGAGCACGAGGTCGAGGACGACCGCCTGCGCCTCATCTTCACCTGCTGCCACCCGGCGCTCACGCCCGAGGCGCAGATCGCGCTCACGCTGCGCGAGATCTGCGGGCTCACGACCGAGGAGATCGCGCGCGCGTTTCTCGCCGCGCCGCCGACGATCGCGCAGCGCATCGTGCGCGCCAAGGCGAAGATCCGCGACGCGCGCATCCCCTACCAGGTGCCGTCGCGCGCCGAGCTGCCCGAGCGGCTCGATACCGTGCTGCACGTCATCTACCTGGTGTTCAACGAGGGCTACTCGGCGTCCTCCGGCGACTCGCTGACCCGGCCCGACCTGTCCGGCGAGGCGATCCGCCTGGGGCGCTTGCTGGTCGAGCTGCTGCCCGAGCCCGAGGCGATCGGGCTGCTCGCGCTGATGCTGCTGCACGAGAGCCGGCGCGCCGCGCGCACGACCGGCGACGGCGACCTCGTGCTGCTCGACGACCAGGACCGCACGCTGTGGAACCGCGAGATGATCGCGGAGGGCCTCGAGCTCGTCGAGCGCGCGCTCGCGACGCGTCGCTTCGGGCCCTACACGCTGCAGGCCGCGATCGCCGGCGTGCACGCGCAGGCGCGGACGCCGGCCGAGACCGACTGGCCGCAGATCGTCGCGCTGTACGACATCCTTCTGCGCTTGACGCCGTCGCCGATCGTCGAGCTGAACCGCGCGGTGGCGGTCGCGATGCGCGACGGACCGGAGGCGGGCCTCGCGCTCGTCGACGCGCTGCTCGGGCGCGGCGAGCTCGCGGACTACCTGTTCGCGCACGCGGCGCGCGCCGACCTCTGCCGGCGGCTCGGGCGGACCATGGAGGCGCGCACGGCGTACCGGCGCGCCCTCGAGCTCACCCGCCAGGAGCCCGAGCGCCGCTTCCTCGAGCGGCGGCTCGTCGAGCTCGAGCGCTCGGCGGACGCCTGAGGCGAGCGCGCGGGCGCTCGCCGCGACGTCCGCCCCGGCGAGCGCGCCACGGCGCTGGCGAGCACGCCGGGGGACCTGGCGAGCGCATCGCGGCGCCGACGCGACGCCGCGCGCGTGAACCGGGTTCACCGCGCTCAAACGACCCACCCACGAAGCCGGACGCACGACTCCGGCTCGGAGGACAGACGCCATGCACAAGATCATCCCCGCGCTGCTCGCGACCGTCGCCGTGCTCGCCACGAGCGGCTCGTCCGAGGCGCTCGATCTGCTGCTCAACGGCAAGTTCGACAGCCACCTCTTCCCCTGGAGCACCTGCTGCGCTCCGACCGGCACGGTCCGCTTGGACAAAACGCGCGACGCGAGCGGCTCCGCCCTGTCGGGCTCGCTCGAGCTCGACAACACGTCGCCGCAGTACGTCATCATGAGCATCTCGCGCTGCCTTTCGGGGCCCGAGATCCAGGGCGGCAAGAAGCTCTTCGCCGGCGCCAAGGTCCGCCTGCGCGAGGGGCAGACGGCGGGCGCCGCCGCCCAGCTGCGGCTCCACGCCCACCCCGACGGCAACTGCTCGAAGAACACCCTGGGCGATGAGCTGTTCCAGGCAACGTCGAGCGAGGTGCCGCGCGGCACGTGGATCCCGCTCACGATCGGCAGCCAGAAGGCGCCGATCGTCCTGCCGGAGGGGACGAACAGCGTGAACCTCGTCGTCTCCCTGGTGAGGAAGGGCGATCCGCCGCTGACGATGAACATCGACGACGTCTTCCTCGCCACCGGCGGGACGCCGCTCTGCGACGGCATGCCGGCGACCATCGTGGGCACGCCGGCGGGAGACCTCATCCACGGCACGAGCGGAAGCGACGTCATCGTCGGCCGCGGCGGCGGCGACGTGATCCGTGGCGGCGCCGGCAACGACAGAATCTGCGGCGGACCGGGCAACGACGTGCTCCTCGGCGGGCCCGGCGACGACAGGCTGTTCGGTCAGGGTGGCGACGACAGCCTGTACGGCGGCGCGCGCCACGACTTCCTGAACGGAGGTCGCGGCAACGACACGCTCCGGGGCAACGCCGGCAAGGACCGCTTGAACGGCGGCAGCGGCACGGACCACTGCCACGGCGGCCCCGGCGCGGACGTCGCGAAGAAGTGCAACATCAGCGTGGCGGTGCCCTGAGCGCGGCGGCGGGGGTGGTGGCGCGGGCCGGTGTGCATCTCGCACCCGGCCCGCGCGTCGTGGTCACAGATCGACCAGCGTCCGGAAGCCGCCGTACACCATCCGCTTCGACTCGAACGGCGTCCCGAGCGCGCCGAGCTTCGCGAGGCGCGGAGCCTTCATGACGCGCGCGTCGACGCGGTCGCGGTGCGCGCGCGAGCGGTAGACGATGAACGAGAAGATCACGGTCTCACCGGGCTTGGTGCGCGCCGCACGCGGGAACGGCGTGAGGAGCTTGCCCTGGTCGAGGTCGTCGCCGACGCACTCGACGTACTGGAGCGCGCCGTGCTCCATCCAGATCTTGCCGGGCTTGCGAGCGATCTTGCGGTAGAGCGCGACGTTCTTCTTCGGAACCGGGATGACGAAGCCGTCGACGTAGCGGGCCATGGGCTGATCCCCCTCCTCCTTCTCCAGCAGCGAGCGACGCGCGCACGCGCGCCGCGAGCAGCGCGCACGACGTCATCGTCCGACGCGCGCGCGGCGCCAGCCGGATGGTCGGCGACGGTGCGAGCCGCGTCGTCCGCGCAGCTCAGCGCGGACGCAGCAGGACGACCGGGATGTCGCGCTTGGTGCCCGCCTGGTACTTGTCGTAGTCCGGCCACTGACGGGTCATGATCGGCCAGACCCGCTTCTTGTCCTCCGGCGTCCCGGTGCGCGCCGTGACCGGGATGACCTGGTCCCACACCTGGATCGTCACCTCGGGGTGCGCGAGCAGGTTCTTGTACCAGCCGGGGTGGTCCGGCGCGCCGCCCTTCGACGCGACGACCACGTAGTCCTCGCCGTCGCGTCCGTAGATCAGCGGGAACTTGCGCGTCTTGCCGGTCTTGCGGTCGATCGTGTGCAGGATCAGGCAGCTCGCGCCGTTCCAGTCGTGGCCGATCTTGCCGCCCGTCGCCTCGTACTGCCGAACGTGCTCGTCACCGAAGAGACTGAAGTCGTGTGCCATCCCACGACGTTGCCACGGGCGCGAAGTCGAAGCGACGGCGTTCGCGTCAGGGAGAGGCACGACGACGACCGCGGACGCGCGCCACCGGCCCTCGCGAAGCGCCGCACCGCGAAGCAACGCGGCGCATCGTCAAGACCAAGTTCTTGCACTGCAACGAAAATCATTCACTGCGCCGCAGCCAGCGTGGAGTTACGCACGAATTTGCGGAAATTCTCCTCGTGACGATCGCCGCAACGGCGGCGCACCATGCAGCAAAATCTTTCGTTGCGAGGAGGCTCGCATGGGTACGACAGTGGCATCGTCGGACATCCGCTCGCAGGGGAAAGCCCGGCTCCTCGCGCCGATCGCGCTCGCCCTCTCCCTCTTGCTCCCCACCGCAGCGCACGGACAGGACTTCTGCCCTCCGGAAGCGAGCCTCGAAACCGCGCAGTGCTGGATCGGCTGGCTGCGCGACGACGTCGCGCAGGTGACGCGTCCCGGGCTGCGGAAGAACCTCGGGATGAAGGTCGACCGCATCGAAGCGAAGCTCGTCGACGCCGACTCGGCGCTCGCGCAAGGCAAGACGGTGCGCGGCAAGAACCTGCGCCGCGCGGCGCTGAACAACGCGAAGCAGCTTCTCCGTCAGCTCCTCGGCAAGGGCGTCGAGCGGCAGATGGATCCGGGGCTGCGCGACTTCTTCGTGTTCGACACCGAGTCCCTGATCGCGACGCTCGAGGGGCTGTTCGCCGAGGTCGAGCAGTGCGGCAAGTGCAACGACCGCAACCGCAGCACGTTCGACGTCTGCGTCAAAGGCGAGTGTCGCTCGATCCCGGACACCTGCCCCTGCTTCACCGGCGCGCAGCTCGGCGCCGCCGGGATCGTGACCTGCTTCCCCACGGAGCCCGGACTCGTCGCGCCGAACGCGGCGTTCTTCGACGCCGCCGAGCCCGTGCAGTGCTCCGCGAACGACGGCACGGTGGCTGTCGCGGTCGCCCAGGTGCGGGCGGAGACGTCGTCGTGCATGTGCATGACGGATTCGGGCGACATCCCCTTCGTGTCGCTGACCGAGGAGCAGAAGGAGAGCTGCCGGGCGCTCGTCGCGGCGAGCTGCGGCGCGCCCGCGCCCGAGCCGGTCGTGCCGCTCCCGACGCCGACACCGGTCACGTGCGTACCGAAGACGTGCGGCGACGTCGGCGCCCAGTGCGGCACCGTTCCCGACGGCTGCGGCGGGCTCATCACCTGCGGCGGCTGCGACGACGGCTCGCCGGCGACCTACGACGTGTGCGTGCAGGGCTCCTGCCAGTCGATCGTCGACGACTGCCCGTGCTGGACCGGTGCGCAGCTCGAGGCGGCGGAGGTCGGCGTCTGCTTCTTCCCGCCGCACGTGACCGGCCCGACGACGGGCACCACCACCGAGCCGGGTGGGCTGTCCTGCTCGCAGGACCCGGTCCAGCTCATCGCCACGACGAACCAATGTGCTTGCCTCGACGTCGACGATGACATCCACGTCCTGACCCCCACCTCGGAGCAGCTCCTGCACTGCGCCGACCTCGTCACCGCGCGCTGCGGAATCCGCGACCTGTGCCCGGACGACCCGTTCAAGGTCGAGCCGCTCGCCTGTGGCTGCAACCAGCCCGATACCGACGCCAACGGGAACGGCGTTGCGGATTGCCGCGAGGTTCCGCCGCCACCGCCCCCTCCTCAGGCCCCGCCCCTCATCGTCGTCGATGCCACGTTCACGACGCTGGACACCGACGGCGACGGCGCGACCGACGACGTCGACGAGTGCCCCACCAACCCCCACAAGACCGCCGCGAGCGCGTGCGGCTGCTCGATCGACGTCGACGACGTCAACGGCGATGGGATGCCCGACTGCATCAAGCTGAACGTCATCGAGGTCCTGACCGCGGACCTCCAGGTCGACAACAACGTCGAGTTCGTCGACCCGAGCGCCTCCATCGTCCGCCACACCATCGACGTCAAGAACAACGGCCCGCACACCGTCGCGGCGGTGGTCGATCTCGAGCTCTCGCCCGTGCTGGAGATCGTGACGAGGCTCGTCGAGAACGGACAACCGGGGGAGGTGGAGGAAGCCCGCTCGTGCTCGCGCGGCACCCTTCTTCCGACGGTCTTCGTGGTGCCGCCCACGGGTCCGGCGAAGATCCTCGTGACCTGCGAGCTCGGCACGATGGAGGCTGGCGCGACGGCGACCCTCACGGTCGACGTCATCGTGCCCCAAGACGGGTTCTTCCTCGCCGCCAACGCCCTCCCCGTGGTGTACCGCCGCGTCCCCGAAGGGGGCGTCTGCGACGGACCGAACGGGGAGTGTGACACGTTCGAGCTCAAGGGGAGCGCCATCGCTCGCGTGCGGTCGATCACCCCCGGCAACGTCGGCGACCCGCTCGGGAACAACATGTCGCCGACCATCATCTGGCCGCCGACCGAGCCGCAGCGCCTCGTGGTCGCGATGGCGGAGGAGTGCGAGGACGACATCGTGTCGGGGTCGATGTTCGAGGTCCTGCTCGACGTCGACGATTGCGAACACGACCTGACCGACATCGCGCGCATCGCGGTCTCCATCGCGAGCTCCGCGGTCGCGCTCGGAGGTGTCCTCGTCGGCACGGGTACCGTCGCCCTCACGTCCGGGAACTTCTTCTACAGGGGCGGAACCTTCTTCCTCCCGCTGCTCCCCGGCGGCTGAACGCGAGGCCGTTCGCTGTCGGGAGCCTCTTCCTCCCGTCGATCTAGCGCTGCGCGCTCTCGGTGCGCCGCGTGCGGGCGCGCGGGAAGTGTCGCACCTTGGGCAGCAGCGTGCGGTGCGGCCTGCCCTCCGCCGCCGCGGACCAGCCGACGAGATCGGGGCGCCGGCCGAACAGCACGATGACCTTGCCGTTGCGCGGGCGGGCGGGCTCGAGCCCGCCCGCGACGCGCCAGCCGCGCGCGTCGCCCTCGCGCAGCGCGGCCGAGGGCGCGACGAGCCCCTTCGCGCCGCTCGCGCGCAGCCGCCGCGCCTCCTCCTGGCAGGCGGCGTAGCTCGTGCGGCCGCCGCACAGGACCTGGGTCGGCAGGCGCGGCTTCGCGAGCGGCTCGTCGGGCAGCTCGACCGCCCACAGCGCGCGGCGGATCGTCGCCAGATCGGCCTCGTCGCGGATCTCCTCGTGGCGCAGCAGCTCGGCCCACGCGCCGTCGGGCGTGTCGGCGAAGTACTGCACGGGGCCCTCGCCTTCCGCGTGCCAGCGTCCCTCCGGCTGCTGCTCGCTCTCCCAGAGGAACGGGAAGCGCGCGTCGACGTGGCGGAAGCCGATCACGTCGCGACCGCCCCGGCGAGCGAGCGCGACAGCCGCGCCACCGCCTTCGCGTCCTCGCCTTCGGGATCGAAGCCCGGCCCGAGCAGCTCGCGCGGCGCGCGTCCGTCGAGCGCCGAACGCGGGCGATCGAACCAGCGCCGGATGCCGAGCTCGTCGTACGTACCGGCGAGGTCGCCGACCACGAGCGCGATGAAGTGCAGGCGCGCGGCGACGTCGTCGGGCGTCGTGCGCTCGCCCGCGAGGTAGCGCCGCGCGCTCGGCAGCGAGACGCCGACCAGCTTCGCGAGCAGCTCGAGCCCCAGCACCTCGCGCAGACGCGGCCACTCGAGGTCCGGCACCGGCGACTCCTCGAGCACCGCGGCGAGCTCGCGCAGGATGCGGCGCAGCTCGCTCGCACGCTTCGTGCGGGCGCTGTCGAGCTCGAGCACGAGCGCCTTGCCGATGCCGCGGTCCGCGATCCGTCGGGTCACGCGGCGCATGGTCTGCTGGTCGAGCCGCTCGATGCGGTCGTCGGCCGGGATCAGGCCCATCGCGTCGGCGCGGGTCAGCGCCGAGAGCGCGCTCGCCGCGACCTCGGGCGTGTCGTACGGATGCTGTACGGATCGGATCTGGATCATCTGGATGATCCGATTTGTATCCGCATTTGCGAGCGTCGGCAAGCCGCCGCGCTCCTGGCGTCCCGCTCGCGCACGAGCCCGGCGCGGGCGACCACCGCACGGCGCTCGCGCACCGCGCGCGGCTCTCGCCATGGCGTCGTCGTCTTGACGATCCGCTCGGCGCTCGACGACAATCGGTGCTTTCTCTTTTCGGAGGGTGCCATCCGCATGTCGTCCCGCATCATCGTCGCGCTCGCCGCTGCAGCCCTGCTCGCGTCCGCGTGCAGCGATCGCGGCAGCGAGCAAACGCCCGAAGAGCTCGCGACCGAAGGCTTCCTCTTCGGCTACCCGCTGGTCGTCACCGAGCGCACGCTGCAGACCTTCGGCGGCCTGATCGGCGTCAACCAGCCGTTCACGCAGCAGGCGCGCAGCGACTCGTCGAGCCGCGTCGTGGTCGCGCCGAACACCGACACGCTGTACGCGATCGCCGTGCTCGACCTGCGGCCTGGGCCGCTGCTGCTCGAGCTGCCCGACATCCCGGACCGCTACCACACCTTCCAGTTCCTCGACGCCTACACCGAGTCGTTCGCCTACCTCGGCACGCGCACGACCGACGGACGGGGCGGCACCTGGCTGCTCACGCCGCCGGGCTGGCAGGGCGACGTGCCGGCGGGAGCGACGCGCATCGACATCCCGACGCCGCAGGCGTTCATGCTCGGCCGTGTGCTGGTCTACGACGACGCCGACGTGCCGAACGTCACGGCGCTCACCTCGCAGGTGAAGCTCACGCCGCTCGATCCTGCGGCGCCGCCTCCGCCGCCGCTCGGCACGCCGCCGGGCCCGCCCGCCGAGACCGGCACGAACGACCTCGGCTTCTGGGACGAGCTGTGCAGCGCGCTCGCGATCAACCCGCCGACCACCGACGCGCAGCGCGCGCTGGTCGAGCGGCTCGCCGCGCTCGGCGTCGGCCCCGGCCGCCGTCCGTCGACCGAGGTCACCGATCCGGCGATCCTCGCCGCGCTGCGCGCCGGCATCGCGCGCGGCTTCGCGCGCATCGAGAGCGCCGCGGCGGGAAACGACACGATCAACGGCTGGAGCATGCGCACCGACCTCGGCGTCTACGGCGACGATCTCGAGCGGCGCGCCACGGTCGCGCGCTACGGCTGGGGCGCGAACGTGCCGGAGGAGGCGATCTACCCGAACGCGTTCGAGGACTCAGCCGGCGCGCCGCTCGACGGCACGCACCGCTACCGCGTGCGCTTCGCGCCGGACGGCCTGCCGCCGGTGCACGCATTTTGGTCCTTGACGCTCTACGACGCGGACCGCTTCCTCTACGACAACCCGCAGCGGCGCTACGCGATCAGCGACCGGTCGCCGGACCTGGTCTACGGCGAGGACGGCTCGCTCGAGATCTACGTGCAGGCGGAGCCGCCGCCGGGGCTCGAGGCCAACTGGCTGCCGCCCCCGCCGGGTCCGTTCTCGCTGATGCTGCGCCTCTACCTGCCGGCGGACGAGGTCACGAGCGGCGCCTGGCAGCCGCCGACGATCGAGCGCCTCGACTGAGAGGTCTCGGCGAACGAGACGTCCCGGCGGAGTGAGCGCGTCGGCGCAGCGTGCGCCGCGCGCTCACGCGCGCGGACGCCGCACCAGCAGCACGTCGACCGGGACCTGCGTCGCCACACGCTCGGCGACGCTGCCGAGGAAGAGCTGCGCGACGCCGCGCCGCCCTTCCGTGCCGAGCACGACCAGGTCGATGTCGCGCGCCTGCGCCAGGTCGAAGAGCAGCGTCGCCGGATCGCCGTACTCGCACAGCGTGGCGATGGAGCGTCCCGACGCGGCGGGCGTCGCGGCGAGAAACGCGCGGCATTCCTCCTGCGCC
The DNA here is from genome assembly GCA_036563615.1 of Candidatus Binatia bacterium. Taxonomy (NCBI): domain Bacteria; phylum Candidatus Binatota; class Binatia (SeqCode); species Binatia bacterium. Next base: position 113,289 of record DATCMB010000009.1, on the reverse strand, counting down.
TTGCGTGCGGCGTCCTCGCGCGCGGACATCTTGTCGTCGAGGAAGCCCTCGTAGATGACGCCGAACCCGTGCAGCAGCGTGATGCCGAGGTCGGGCCACAGCGCGAGCGCCGTCTCGAGCGCACGACGCGAGGCTTCCGAGAAGTCGGTCGCGACCACTGCGTCGCGGTACGGCCCGTGCGGGCGTGACTTGACGACGAGGATCGGCACGCCCGCGGCGCGCAGCAGCGTGTTCACCGTCGCGCCGAGCGACTCGCGGCCGAGCAGCTCGTCGCGGCCGACCCCGGTCAGGACGAGCCCGCAGCCGTTGCGCTCGACCACCTCGACGATGCGCTCCGCCGGGTTGCCGCGCTCGACGACGACGTCGACCTCGAGGTCGCTCGCCTGATCGAGGCGCAGGTCGCGGCGCACGCGCGCGCGCGCCGCCTCCTGCGGGTCCGACACCCGTCGCCACGACGGCAGCGAGGATTCCGCCTCCCGCTCCTCGAGCACGTGCAGCGCGACGAGCTTCGCGCGCCAGGCCGCGGCGAGCTGCACGGCCCGATCGAGCGCGCGGTCGCAGCGGCTGGTCAGATCGGTGGCGACGAGGATCGACTTCGGCGTCATGCCGGCGATGCTACCCACCCCGGGTCCGCGACACGAGCCCCGCCGCGGCCGGCCGCCCTCGGAACGGCGCGCTCATCGCGCTCAGGATGGCGTCGCGAGCTTGAGGCCGACGATCCCGGCGACGATCAGCGCGACGCTCAGCAGGCGGGCGACGCTCGCCGGCTCCCCGAGCAGCACGATGCCGAAGAACACCGTGCCGACGGCGCCGACCCCGACCCAGACGGCATAGGCCGTGCCGACCGGCAGCGTCCGCATCGCGATCCCGAGCAGCCCGAGGCTGATCGCCATCGCGACGACCGTCCACACCGTCGGCCAGAGCCGGGTGAATCCCTCCGTGTACTTGAGCCCGATGGCCCAGCCGACCTCGAAGAGGCCTGCGGTGACGAGAACGAGCCAAGCCATGCGGGACCTTCCGCGATGGGCGAGTGTCGCGCAACCGTGCACGCTTTGCCGCGATTTTGCGCAGTCCGATCACGGCTCCGAATCACGCCATCGCTCCGGCTTATTGGCGGCGTGAAGACGACCGCGCCCGAGCGCGCGTGCCTTCCGCCAGCCCGCAGCGCGCGTCAGCCCTCGGGCGGCTGGAACTGGACGTCGCCCGCGTAGCTCACCATCCACTGCACGCCGAAGCGGTCGACGCACTGGCCGTGCTTCTCCGCCCACTCGGTCCGCTGCAGGGGCATCTCGACCCGGCCGCCCTCGGCGAGCGCCGCGAAGATCCGCTCGGCCTCCCCGGCGCTCTCCGGGTGCAGCGCGATGTAGAAGCTGTTGCCGACCGTGTGCGGGTCGCCTGGCATGGCGACACTCGCCATCAGCATGTTGTTCGGACCGATCGGCAGCGCGACGTGGGCGATGCGGTCGAGCACCTCGCGGCTCGCGCCCGGCGGCCCGCCGCCCATGTCCCGGTAGCGGACCTTCACCGGAAACTCGCCGCCGAACACGGACTTGTAGAACGCGAACGCCTCGTCGGCGTTGCCGTCGAACATCAGATAGGGGTTCGCTGCCGTCACGGTCGATCCTCCTTGCGAGGCGGCCGCTCCTCGGCCGCTACGCCCCGTAGTCGATCGAGGGTGGGTGGAATCGACAGCCGAGGGAAGCGCCCTTGCCGACGACCCGAGCGCGCCCCGACGCGTCGGCCCGGGTCGTGCGCGGCGGCGCTCGCGCGGCCGGGGCTTGCGAGGAGGCCGCTCGTATGGTGCCCCGCGCTGGAGCGCGGCCAGCGCGCACGACGGAGGAGCCGAGATGCCCGAGTTCCGCTTCCAGGAGATGTTCCCGCACGGACCCGACACCACGCCCTACCGCCGCCTCGACGGCGACTGGGTCGGCGTGGACACGTTCCGCGGCGAGCGCATCCTCACCGTCGACCCCACCGGTCTGACCCGGCTCACCGCGGAGGCGATCCGCGACATCAGCCACCTCTTCCGCCCGGGGCACCTGCAGCAGCTGCGCAAGATCCTCGACGACCCCGAGGCGTCGGCGAACGACCGCTTCGTCGCCCTCAACATGCTGCGCAACGCCTGCGTCTCGGCCGGGATGATCCTGCCGTCGTGCCAGGACACCGGCACCGCGACCGTGATCGGCAAGAAGGGCCAGCGCGTGTGGACGTCGGGTAACGACGAGGAGGCGATCTCGCGCGGCGTCTACGAGACCTACACCCAGACCAACCTGCGCTACTCGCAGCTCTCGCCGCTGAACCTCTTCGACGAGGTCAACACCGGCACCAACCTGCCGGCGCAGATCGAGCTCTACGCGACCGACGGTGACGAGTACCACTTCCTGTTCATCACCAAGGGCGGCGGCTCGGCGAACAAATCGCTCCTCTTCCAGGAGACCAAGGCGCTGCTCAACCGCAAGTCGCTGCTCGAGTTCCTCGACCAGAAGATCCGCGCGCTGGGCACCGCGGCGTGCCCGCCCTACCACCTCGCGATCGTGATCGGCGGGACGTCGGCCGAGATGACGCTCAAGACCGTCAAGCTCGCGAGCACCCGCTACCTCGACGACCTGCCGACCCAGGGCGGCAACCTCGGGCACGCGATCCGCGATCCGGAGTTCGAGGAGGAGGTGCTGAAGCTCACGCAGCGCACGGGCATCGGCGCGCAGTTCGGCGGCAAGTACTTCTGCCACGACGTGCGCGTCATCCGCCTGCCGCGCCACGGCGCGAGCTGTCCGATCGGCATCGGCGTGTCGTGCTCGGCCGACCGTCAAGCAAAGGGCAAGATCACGCGCGACGGCATCTTCCTCGAGCAGCTCGAGACCAACCCGGCGCAGTACCTGCCGGACGTCGACCCGGCGAAGCTCTCGGGCGAGGTGGTGAAGATCGACCTCAACCGCCCGATGAGCGAGATCCGCGCCGAGCTCTCGAAGTACCCGATCAAGACCCGGCTCGCGCTCACCGGTCCGATGGTGGTCGCGCGCGACATCGCGCACGCCAAGCTGAAGGAGCGCATCGACCGCGGCGAGGGCCTGCCGCAGTACGTCAAGGACCATCCGATCTACTACGCCGGGCCGGCGAAGACGCCCGAGGGCTACGCGTCGGGCTCGTTCGGTCCGACCACCGCCGGCCGCATGGACTCCTACGTCGAGCTGTTCATGCAGCACGGCGGCAGCTACGTGACGCTCGCCAAGGGCAACCGCTCGCCGATCGTCGCCGAGGCCTGCAAGAAGTACGGCGGCTTCTACCTGGGCTCGATCGGCGGCCCGGCGGCGATCCTCGCGCGCGACAACATCCGCAAGGTCGAGCTGCTCGAGTACCCCGAGCTCGGCATGGAGGCGGTGTGGAAGATCGAGGTCGTCGACTTCCCGGCCTTCATCGTGGTCGACGACAAGGGCAACGACTTCTTCGGGCGGCTGTGAGCCGCGCGCGCGCCTAGGGCTCTCGCGCCCGAGCGTCGACGGGCACGCGGCGCGCCGCGCCCGCGCTCACTCCTTGCCGCGCCGCCGCTCGGCCTCGTAGCGCTCGAGCACGTGCTCGATCATCACCCGCGCGAGCTCGTGCTCGGCGAGGAAGACCTTGCCCTGGATGTCGGCCTCGAGCGCCGTCAGCTGCTCGTCGCGGTGCGTGCGCACCACGACCTCGATCTGCGGATTGACGGTGCGCGCGGTCTCGACCATCTGCCGCACGTCGACCGTGTCGGGCACGGCGATGACCAGCATCCTCGCGCGGTGCACGTGCGCCTGCAGCAGCACCGCCGGATCCGACGCGTCGCCGAACACGGCCGACACGTCGGCCTCGCGCAGGCTCTCGACGATGTCGCGATCGTCCTCGACCACGACGACCGAGATGCCCTGCGCCGCGAGCGCCGTCCCGATGCGGCGCCCGACGCGCCCGTAGCCGACGACCACGACGTGCCCGGCGAGCCGGTTCAGGTCGACCGTCATCGGCAGCACGGCGAACGGATCGTCGGGACGCGCGAGCCGGTGCGTGCGACGGTCGTAGTGGCCGCGCAGCTCGTCGATGATCGTCCCCTGCCACAGCGGCACGCCGACGAAGTACGACGCGCGGGCGATGACGTGCGCCGCGACCGGCGCCGTCAAGCATACGAAGATGATCGCCGCGAGCGCGCGCGACGCGATGCCGAGCTCGCCGAAGTGCAGCGCCACCGCGAGCAGGATGCAGCCGATGCCGAGCGTCGACGCTTTCGTCGCCGCCTGCATGCGCATGAAGAGGTCGGGCATGCGCAGCACGCCGATGCCCGCGAGCAGCGCGAACGACGCTCCGGTGAGGAGCAGCGCGGAGCCGATCGCCTCAGTCACCGCGCCCTCGCATCTCGACGTAGCGGGCGAACGCCACGGTGCCGAGGAACGCGATCAGCGCCAGCACGATCGCGACGTCGAGGAAGATCGCCTGATCGGTGCCGAACGCATAGATCGCGGTCGCGGCGGCGACCAGGATCGAGATCAGGTCGAGCGCCACGACGCGGTCCGGCAGGCTGGGTCCGAGGATCAGCCGCACGACCGCGAGCACCAGCCCCACGACCGTCATCGACAGCGCGACCTGCGCCGCGAGCGAGTCGAAGACCGGCGGCGTCATCGCAGCACCTCGAGCACCCGGCGCTCGACGGTACGCTTCACCGTGCGGCGGTAGTCCTCGACGTCGTCGATGTACATCGCGTGCAGGTAGAGGAAGCGGCGGTCGGTCGACACGTCGAGGCTGACGCTGCCGGGCGTGAGCGTCAGCAGGTTCGCGAGCATGGTGATCTCGGCGTCGGTCTTCGCGTCGAGCGGAATCGCGAGCACGCCGGGCCGGATGCGCGGCTTCGGGGTCAGCACGTCGTAGGCCACGCGCAGGTTCGAGAGGATCAGCTCGCGGATGTAGACGATCGCGAACGCGATCGCGCGGTGGATCCGCCGGAAGTAGTTCGTCGGGCCCATGATCGGCTGCGCGACGAACAGCGCGAGGTAGCCGAGGACCATCCCGACCAGCACGTTGCTCAAGGAGAAGCGGCCGGTGACGGCCGCCCACGCGAGCGCAAGCAGAAGATTCCAAAGAAACACGGCTCACGACCCCCTTTGCATCACGACCCGGATGTACTCGCCCGGATCCATCAGCTGCTCCGCGGCGCGCGCAGCGAGCACGTAGATCGGCTCGACCGCGAAGCCGATCGAGACCGTCACCAGCGCGAGCAGCACGATCGGCGCGAGCAGCAGGCGCGACGCCGGCCCGCCGGGCGCTGGCGCGTCGGGCGTCGGCGCGTCCGTCACGGCCGACGGTGACGCGTCCTCTGCCGCGTCCGTCGGCTCGGGCAGCGGCTTCCAGAACGCCTCCGCCCAGATCTTGGTCATCGACAGCAGCGTCAAGAGCCCGACCACGAGCGCCGTCGCGACGAGCACGTAGCGCTCCGCCTCGAGGCCCGCCTGCACGAGCGTCAGCTTGGCGAAGAAGCCCGACAGCGGCGGCAGCCCGGCGAGCGACAGCGCGGGCACGAGAAACGCGAGCGACAGCCCGGGGCTCTCCGCGTACAGCCCGCCGAGCCTCTTCAGCTCGTACGTGCCGCGACGGAAGTGGACGACGCCGCTCACCAGGAAGAGGTTCGTCTTCACCACGATGTGGTGGACGATGTAGAAGATCGACCCCGCGAGCCCCGCGGTCGTGAACAGACCGAGGCCGAGGATCATGTAGCCGATCTGGCTCACGATGTGGAAGGAGAGCACGCGGCGGAACTCGTTCTGCGCGACCGCGCCGAGCACCCCGGTCACCATCGTCAAACCAGAAAGAGCCAGAATGATCCCGTGCGTGTAGGCCGTGTCCTGCACGAAGACGAGCGTGAAGACGCGGATCAAGGCGTACACGCCGACCTTGGTCAAAAGCCCCGCGAAGATCGCCGACACCGCGACCGGCGGCGTGTGGTACGACGCCGGCAGCCAGAAGAAGAGCGGGAAGACCGCCGCCTTGATCCCGAAGGCGACCAGGAACAGCAGCGCGATCGTCGTCAGCAGCGGCGACTGCGGCGCGAGCCGCACGCGCTCCGCGAGATCCGCCATGTTCAGCGTGCCGACGACGCCGTAGAGCATGCCGACGGCGGCGAGAAAGAGCGCCGACGCGACCAGGTTGATCGTCACGTACTTGATGGCGCCCTCCATCTGCGCGCGCTCTCCGCCGAGAGCCATGAGCACGAAGGACGCCATCAGCATGACCTCGAACCAGACGTAGAGGTTGAACAGGTCGCCGGTGAGGAACGCGCCGCAGACGCCCATCAGCAGGACGTGCAGCAGCGGGTAGTAGCCGAAGCGCTCGCGCCCCGGGTCCATCGCGGCGAGCGAGTACACGGCGACCGCGAACCCCATGAGGCCGGCGAGCACGACCATGATCGCGCTGAACAGGTCGGCGACCAGCGTGATGCCGTACGGCGCCGGCCAGCCGCCCATCTGCGCGGCCTGGATGCCGTCGCGCCACACCGAGCGCAGCAGGAGCAGGCTCGCGAGCAGCAGCAGCCCCGTCGCCACGACCGCGAGCACGCGCTGCGGCCGACGCCACCTCCAGAGCAGCATCGACACCGCCGCCGCCGCGAGCGGGATCAGCACCGGCGCGATCAAGAGGAAATTCACGTGTCGGTCGCCTTCATCTCGTCGAGATCGTCGGTGCCGACGGTCTCGATCACGCGGTGGATGAGCACGACGGCGAACGCCTGCACGGCGAAGCCGATCACGATCGCGGTGAGGATCAGCGCCTGCGGCAGGGGATCCGCGACCGGCGCGAACACGTCGCCCGTCTCACCGACGATCGGCGGCCGCGCCCGGGTCAGCCCGGCGATCGTGAAGATCAGGAGGTTCGCCGCGTGTCCGAGCAGCCCGATGCCGATCACCAGCTTCACGGCGCTGCGGCGCAGCATCATGAAGAGCCCGGCCGAGTAGAGCGAGCCGATGACGAACGCGAGGACGGCTTCCATGCTCGGCTCCGCTACTCCTCCGCGAGCGTCAGGATCATCGTCAGCGTCACGCCGAGGACGACCAGGTAGACGCCGATGTCGAACAGCAGCGGCGTGCCGAGGAGCAGCGTCCCGACGCCCGGGATGTCGATCACCTCCCAGACGCCGGTGAGAAACGGCTCGCCGACGAGCAGCGGAACGACGCCGCTGCCGAGCGCGAGCAGCAGCCCGACCGGCACCAGCGTGCGCGGATCGACGCGCAGCGTGCGCCGCGTCGCCTCGACGCCGAAGCCGAACGCGTTCAAGGCGAACGCCGCGGCCGCGATCAGCCCGCCGATGAAGCCGCCGCCCGGCGCGTCGTGACCGCGGATCAGGATGAACACCGAGAACATCAGCAGCAGCGGCAGCAGGTAGCGCGCCGCAGCGGAGAGGATCAGCGAGGTCATCGCTTCTGCTCACCTCGCGGCCGCAGCTTCAGCAGCGCGTACACGCCGGCGCCCGCGACCGACAGCACGGTGATCTCGCCGAGCGTGTCGAAGGCGCGGAAGTCGACGAGCAGCGTGTTCACCACGTTGCGCCCGTGCGCGAGGTCCACGCTGTGCTCGACGAAGTAGCTCGAGATCTTGGGCGCGAGCTGGATCGCCGAGCCGACGAACACGATCACCGTGACCAGCACGCCGAACGCCGAGGCGACGACCGCGTCGCGCAGCAGCGCCGACCAGCTCGACAGCACCGCGAAGCGGCGCAGGTGGTAGAAGACCAGGACGAGCAGGATGACGGTCAGGGTCTCGACCATGAACTGCGTCATCGCGAGGTCGGGCGCGCCGAACAGGACGAAGATCAGGCCGACGCCGTAGCCGACGACGCCGAGCGCGGCGACGGCGGCGAGACGCGAGCGCGCCGTGATCGCGGCGACCGCGCCCGTCGGGATCAGTGCGGCAACGACCCACTCGTGAAAGGCGAGGTCGAACTTGGGGACCACGTCGGCGACGTCGCCGTCGAGCAGCAGGGCGCCGCCGGCGAGCAGCACGGTCGTCGCGACGATCACCATCAGGTAAGCGCGCAGGTAGCCGTTCTGCAGGAGCCGCGTCTGGAGCTCGGCGAGGCGCATCACGCCGGCGAAGATCCGCCCGTACCAGCGCTGCGGCCCCCACGCGGCGTCGATCCGCAGCCGCGTCGTCGCGCTGCGCACCCGGTCCCGCAGCGCGTAGAGCACGACGCCGCAGACGACCGACGCCGCGCTCAGCGCGAGCGCGAGATGCAGGCCGGGCCAGGAAGAGAGCCTCCCTGCGATCGGCTGTCGCACCACGGCGTGCGCCGCCGGCCGCACGAGCGCCTCGTCGACCAGCGCCGGCCACACGCCGAAGAGCACGCCGAGCGCCGCGAGCACGAGCGGCCCGAGCCACAGCGTCGGCGACGCCTCGTGCGCCTCGGCTGCTTCATCCGCGGGCGCGCGGCCGAAGAACGGCTGCAGCGCGACGATCCCCGCCGCAGCGACGAAGATCGTGCTCGCGAGCACGAGCGCCGCGCTGCGCAGCGTCGCGGCGCCGGGTCCGCCGAGCGAGACGTCGAGCAGCGCTTCCTTGCCGACGAAGCCGAGCGTCGGCGGCAGCGCCGCGAGCGAGGCTCCGGCGAGCAGCGCGATCGCGGTCGTGAGCGGCATCGCCGTGCGCAGCGCCCCGAGCCGCTCGACGTCGCGCGTCCCCGCCTCGTGATCGACGATGCCGACGACGAGGAAGAGCGCGCCCTTGTAGAGCGCGTGCGCGAGCAGGAAGACCAGCGCCGCGAGCAGCGCCGCGGGCGTCCCGAGGCCGACGAACAGGACGAGGATGCCGAGCGCGCTCACCGTGAGCTGCGCGAGCACGAGCTTCAGGTCGGTCTCGCGGAGCGACAGGACCGCACCCACCACCATGGTGACCGCTCCAACCGTGGTCAGGCTGACAAACCAAAGATCCGTGCCGCCGAGAATCGGCGTCAGGCGCGCCAGCAGGTAGACGCCGGCCTTCACCATGGTCGCCGAATGCAGGTAGGCGCTGACGGGAGTCGGCGCCGCCATGGCGCCCGGGAGCCAGAAGTGGAACGGCACCTGCGCCGACTTGGTGAAGGCGCCCGCGAGCACCAGCAGGACGATCGGCACGTAGAGCGCGTGCGCGCGCACCGCGTCGCCGTCCTGCAGCAGCGCGGAGAGCTCGAAGCTGCCGCCGACCTGACGGAGGAGCAGGAAGGCCGCGAGCAGCGCGAGCCCGCCCGCGCTCGTCACCAGCAGCGCCTGCAGCGCCGACGCGCGCGCCGACTCCCGATCGTGCTCGAAGCCGATCAGGAAGTACGAGCTGATGCTCGTCAGCTCCCAGCAGACGAACAGCGTGATCAGGTCGTCGGCGAGGACGAGCCCGAGCATCGAGGCCGCGAACAGCGCCAGTAGCGCGTGGAAGCGGAGCAGGTAGGGATGCCCGTCGAGGTAGCCGTTCGCGTACACGACGACGAGCGCGCCGACGCCGGTGATGAGCAGCGCGAACGGCAGGCTCAGCCCGTCGAGCGCGAACGACAGCGCGATCCCGAGCGTCGGCGCCCACGCGTACGAGCGGACGAGCGCACGCCCGTCCGCGACGTCGCCGACGAAGCCGAGCAGGTAGAGAAACGACGCGGCGAGGACGGCGGCGAGCAGCCACCCCGCCGCGCGCCCGCTCACGGCGCGAGCCCCGAGCCGCGCGACCGGCGACGACGGCGGCTCGAGGGCGGGCGGCGCGTGACGCGCGCGAGGACGACCAAGCACGACGAGACCAGCAGGCTCACCACACGCTCCAGGGGCCGTCTCCGTCCGACGTGCGTCTTCCGTGAGACGGGAAAAGTGACGCCCGGCGAGGACGCCGCAACCAACCTACCGGGTTGGCTCGGCGGTTCAACCGCCGACGCCCTCGCTCGGCGCGTGCGGCGTCGTCGCGCGCACGAGACGAGCGCGCGCCGCGGTGGCTTCGCCACCCCGGGCCGTCGCTGCGAGCGAGCCAGAGCGAGAGTGCGGCGCGCACGCGCGTGCTCGAGCGCGATCACGCACGAGCGCAAGCCCGGCTGGCGCACGACGGCTCCGAACGGCATCTTCCACGCCGATGGACCACGCGAGCTCGCAAGCGGCGCCCGCGCTCGAGGCAGCGCCCTGCCCCGCGTGCGGCGCAGCACCCGCGGGTGCGCTGCAGAGCGTCGCGGTGCCCGATCACGAGTACGGGCTCGCGCACCGCGCGACCTACGTCCGCTGCAGCGCGTGCGGCTCCGAGTACCAGCAGCCGATGCCGGGCCCGGACGAGCTCGCGAGCTTCTATCCGCCCAACTACCACAGCATGACCGGCGGCGGGCTGCTGCTGCGCATGCGTCACGACGTGCGCGCGCGACGCCTCGCGCGCCTGCTCACCGGCGACGGCGCGGTGCTCGACTACGGCTGCGGCGACGGCGGCTTCCTCGTGCACGCGGCGCGCAAGCTGCCCGGACGGCGCTGGTACGGCTACGAGATCGCGTCGCGGCCCGAGCGCATCGAGCTCGCGGCCGGCGCGGTCACCCTCGTGCGCGGCGACCTCGACGACCTGCTCGCGGTGCTACCGGAGTGCCGGCTGATCACGATGAACCACGTGATCGAGCACCTGCCGCAGCCGCTCGCGACCCTGACGCGGCTCTGCGAGCGCCTGCTCCCCGGCGGCGTCTTCGAGGGTCAGACGCCCGCCGCGGGCTCGCTCGAGCACCGGCTGTTCAAGACGCGCTGGAGCGGCTACCACGCGCCGCGCCACACGATCGTCTTCTCGCCCGACGGTCTGCGCCGCCTGCTCGAGCGCGCCGGGCTGCGCGACGTCGCCATCGAGGGAACCTTCAATCCAGCGGGCCTCGCGCTGAGCCTCGCGTCGGTGCGTCACGGCGACGCGCCGGGCGTGCTCGTGCGTCAGGGCTTCGGCTGGCTCGCGTGGCTCGGCGTGGCGGCGGCGCTGTCGCCGATCGACCTGCTGTCGGGCGCGCCGGCGGTGGTCGACTTCGCGGCGCGCAAGCCGGAGGCGTGAGGTGCAGCCCGCGCTGCGCAAGCACCTCGCGAAGCGCTCCGACGCCGTGTCGCTCGCGGTGGTGCTCGCCCACCTCGCGTTCGTCGCGACACCGCTCTACCTCGCCGCGATCGTCGGCCCGAGCTGGCTGCTCGTGCCGCTGTGGATCTGGTTCGGCGTCGGCATGCACGGGCTGCTGAACCTGATGCACGAGACCGCGCACAACCACGTCTTCCGCCGTCGCTGGGCGTGCGAGCTGCTCGGCGGCTGGCTGCTCGGGCCGCTGACGCTCGCCGACTTCGAGGTCTACCGGCAGCGGCACTGGCGTCACCACCGTCACCTCGGCGTCGAGGGCGACACCAAGGACGCGTACCTGATCGACGTCCGCGGCGCGGGGATGCTGCGCTTCCTCGGACGTTGCTTGACGCTGCGCGAGGCGGCGGCGAAGTTCCGCTCGACGCGCGGGACCGGCGATCAGGACGCAGCGCGCTCGCCGGCCGCCTGGCTGCCGCGCGTCGTCGTGGTGCAGGTCGCGCTCGCCGCGTCGCTGCTGCTCACCGCGCTCGTCGCGCGCGACGGCGAGCTTGGCGCGAGCGTGATCGCGGCGGCGTGCGCCTGGGCGATTTACGCCTACGGCATCGCGTCGCTCACGCTGTTCGTCGCCTCCCTGCGCACGATCGCCGAGCACCAGATCGGCGACGACGGCGCGACGGTCGTCGGGCGCGCGGCGCTGCGCAACTTCGCCTGCGGTCCGCTCGGGCGTCTCGTCTTCGGCTGCTACGGCTTCGCCGAGCACGCGACGCACCACCTCGAGCCGGCGATCCCGTCGTACCGCCTGCGCGCGGCGACCGAGGAGCTGATCGCGGAGGGTGACCGGTCGCTGGCGCCGCGCGCCGGGTACGTCGCGACGCTCGCGGCGCTGGCCGCGCGCACGCCGGAGCGTCGCGCGGCGCTCGGGTAGCGCCCGCGCGTCGTCAGCGATCGCCGTCAGCGCGCGGCGGGATCGCTAGCCGTCGCCGACGCGGGCGGCCGCTCGCGCCGTCCGATGACGCGCGCCGGCACCCCGGCGACGATGGTGTAGGGCTCGGTCGACTTCGTCACCACCGAGCCCGAGCCGACCACCGTGCCGGTCGCGATCGTCACCCCCGGCGTGACCACCGAGTTGGCGCCGATCCAGACGTCGTCGCCGATCACGATCGGCGCGCTGCGGTGGCCCTGCTGGATGATCGGCAGCGACGGATCCGACCAGTGGTGCTGCGAGCTGACGATCACCACGTTCGGCCCGATCAGCACGTTGTCGCCGATCGTGAGCCCGCCGCGTCCGTCGAACAGGCAGCCGGTGTTGATGTGGTAGTTGCGCCCGATCCGGATGCCGTACGAGTGAATGAAGTTGACGTTGCGGCAGATGAAGCCGAAGCCGCCCCAGTGCGCGAACAGCAGCCGGTAGAACCACGCGCGCAGCGCGAAGCCGAGCATGCTCGGGATGCCGCGCAGCAGCGAGCCGATCCACTCCTCGGCGTACAGCACGATTGCTTGACGCAGGGTGATGGTGCCGAGGAAGCGGCGGATCTGCGCGCCCGCGGTCGTCGTCGGCGCGGGCGGCAGCGCGACGTCGTGCTCCGCGGCGGGTGCGCCCGTCTGCGCGGCGTCGTGACCCGCAGCCGGCGCGCTCGCCTGCCCGGCGTCACGACCTGCGGCCTGCTTGCTTGACGTCGTGCTCTCCGGCGCCGCGTCGAGCCGCGGCGACGACGTGCCTTCCGCGCTCATCGCGCCTCCATCGCCTGGCTCGCGCGAGCATCGTCGCGCGCGGCGTGCGCGGCGGTGCGCCGTGCGACCACCTGGATCTCGCCGAGCGGCAGCGGCCACGCGCGCGCGCCGAGCCGCCCGGGCAGGATCCGCCCGACCGCGCGCGCGAGCGGCGCGAGCCCCGGGGTGAGCTGCGCGAGCTGCTCCGCCGCGTAGTCGATGGTCAGCGGCTTGTAGGCCGGCCGCAGGTCGACGGTCGTGAGGCCGCCCTGCGCCAGCAGGCGGCGCAGCGTCTCCGGCGTGAAGTAATGAATGTGGTCGGGCGGCGCGTAGTAGAACCAGTGCTTGCGCATCACGCGCGCGGCCATGCTGTGGTGGTTCGGCACCGCGGCGACCAGCACGCCGTCGGGCAGCAGCCAGTCGCCGAGCCGACGCACGAACTCCAGCGGGTCGCGCAGGTGCTCGAGGACGTCGAACGCCGTGATCACCGCGTAGCGGCGCTCGGGCGAGAAGCTCTCGACCGCGCCCTGGTGGACGCGCAGACCGCGCTGGCGCGCCTGCGCCACCGCGACGCTCGAGATCTCGAGACCCTCCGCGTCGATCCCGCTCTCGACGGCGGCGGCGACGAACGCTCCCGTCGAGCAGCCGACGTCGAGCCACGGACCCGGCGGTGCGGCCCTGCGCGCCCGCTCGAGACGGTCGCGCGCGATGCCGCGCCGGATCTCGTCGGCGGCAGCGAAGGTCGCGTAGCCGCCGTCGGTGTACGAGCGCTCGTGGTGGGCCGCGATCTCCTCGGGGCTCGGCAGCGGATCGAGCGAGACGAGCCCGCAGCTCGTGCAGCGGACGAACGCCCAGCCTCGCTTCTCGAAGAGGCGAGAGAACGCGCGCGCGCCGCAGAGCACGCAAGCGCCGTCGCCCGCCGTCGACCCGTTCCGCGTCACGTCGGGCAAACTGTAGGCAGCCCGCCCGCCCATCGGCAACCGCGCGCGTTGCGTGGCTCAGCGGCGCGGCCCGTCGCGGCGCGTCCGCTCGCGCGGCGCCCCCTCGACGCGCGTCCGCGCCCCGTACGACCGCTCACCGAGCGTCCGCTCGCCGTGCGCGCGCTCGCGGTACGGGCGCGACGCGCGACGATCGTCGCCACGCGCCGGCACGCGACCACGGGCCTGCACGTCGCCGCGTACCTGCTCCGCGCGGGCGCGCGCCTGCGCCCCGCCGCGCCCGTCGTCGTCGCGACGCTCGAGGCGCACGGGGATCTTGCGCCCCTTCACCGTGCCGCGACGCAGCGCCGCCACCACGTCGCGCGCGCGGTCCTCGGGCACCTCGGCGAGCGCGAAGCGGTCGGCGATCACGATGGCGCCGATCTCCTTGCCGGTGATCCCGGCCTCGCCGGTGATGGCGCCGACCACGTCCTGCGGCCGCAGCCCCATCGCGCGTCCGGCGCCGATGAAGATGCGCGTCATGCCGCTCGGCACGCGGTCGTCGCGCGCGCGATCTTCGTGCGCGCGCTCGGCGCGCGGCGCGCGCGCTCGCTCGCGCTCAGGACGCCGGTCACGCGGAGCATACGCTCGCTCGCGCTCGTGACGCGGCTCGCGCGGCGCGCGCCCGGCAAAGGCGGGGATGTCCTCCGCTGCGTGATCCGCTTCGCCTTCCTCGGCGAGCAGCTTGACGGCGGCCATCGCGACCTGCACCGGGTCGAACTCCTGCGCGAGCGCGTCGACCACGACGCGGTAGCGCTCGACGTCGTCCGCCGACAGCGCCTCGCGCAGCGCGCTCGTGACGCTTTCCAAGCGACGCGCGCGCAGATCGGCGACGGTCGGCACCGACGCGATCTCGATGCGCCGCTTGGTGAGCTGCTCGATGTTGCGCATCAAGCGGTGCTCGCGCGGCTCGGCGAGCGTGATCGCGACACCCTCGCGTCCCGCGCGACCGACGCGGCCGATGCGGTGCACGTAGGACTCGGGCGCCGACGGCACGTCGTAGTTGATGACGTGCGTGAGCTGCGGCACGTCGAGGCCGCGCGCCGCGACGTCGGTCGCGATCACGAGGTCCGCTTCCTCGGCGCGCAGGCGCCGCATCACGCGGTCGCGCTCGGCCTGCGACATGCCGCCGTGCAGCATCTCGGCGCGGTAGCCGTGGGCGCGCAGGCGCTCGCCGAGCTCCTCGACCTCGGTGCGCGTGCGGCAGAAGACCAGCGCCGCCGTCGGATCCTCGAGGTCGAGGATGCGCGCCAGCGCGGCGGGCTTGTGCGGCCGCGCGACGACGTACGCCGTCTGGCGCACGCGCGGCACGTCACCCGCCTTCGGACGCTCGCCGGCGATGCGGATCTGCACCGGGTCGCGCAGGTGGCGGCGCGCGATCGCGGCGATGCGCGGCGGCATGGTGGCGGAGAACAGCACCGTCTGACGCTCGGCGGGCGCGGCGCCGAGGATCGCGTCGAGGTCCTCGGCGAAGCCCATGTCGAGCATCTCGTCCGCCTCGTCGAGCACGACGATCTCGACCTCGGCGAGCGACAGCGTGCCGCGCTGCAGGTGGTCGACGGCGCGTCCCGGCGTCGCGACCACGACGTCGACGCCGCGGCGCAGCGCGCGCAGCTGCGGTGCGAACGCTTGCCCGCCGTACACCGGGACGACCTCGGCGCCGAGCGTGCGTCCGTAGCGGTGCACGGCTTCGGCGACCTGCATCGCGAGCTCGCGCGTCGGCACGAGCACCAGCGCGGCGGGGTTGCGCGAGCTGCGCCTGCGCGCGGCGATGCGCGCGAGCAGCGGCAGCGCGAACGCGGCCGTCTTGCCGGTTCCGGTCGCGGCCTGCCCGACGAGGTCTCGTCCGGCGAGCAGCGGCGGGATCGCCTCGCGCTGGATCGGCGTCGGCTCCTCGTAGCCGAGCTCCGCGACCGCCCGCACGAGACGCCGGTCGAGCCCGAGCGCGGCGAAGCCGCCGTCCTCGGCCTGGGAGCCGATCGCCGTCATGGGGCCATCGTAGAGGAATCGGGCGCCGCCGCCGAACGGGCGGGCCTTCGCGACGGCGGAAGACGACGCGGCGCTCGGACGTGCCGACTCGCGGTTCGCGACGCGACGCTCAGCCGCCGCCCGGCACCGTCACCGTCTCGGTGTCGCGTCCCGAGCGCAGCACCTTGCCCGGCAGCTCGCCGGTCTCCTTGCCGTCGACCACGATGTCGCGCCCGTTCACCAGCACGCGCGCGATGCCCTTGGCCTCGGCGAACATGCGCTCGTTGCCGCCCGGCAGATCCTTGCGCGTGTGGATCATGCCCGAGGCAACCGTCCGCGGATCGAGCAGCACGAGGTCGGCGTACGCGCCCGGCGCGATGCGGCCGCGGTCCTTCAAGCCGAACAGCGCCGCGGGCACGCCGGTCATCATGTGCACGGCCTCCTCGAGCGGCAGGAGCTGGCGCTCGCGCACCACGTCGCCGAGGAACGCCGTCGGGTAGCCCGAGCCCAGCATGCGGTCGAGGTGCGCACCCGCGTCCGAGCCGCCGATCATCGCGCGCTCGTCGCGCCACACCTCGACGCGCAGCTTCCACGAGTCGAGGTCGTCGTCGGTCGGCAGCGGCCAGAGCGCGGTGCGCAGCTCGTCGGCGACCACGATGTCGAGCAGCGTGTCGAACGGGTTCTTGCCGAGCTCGGCCGCGATGTCGGCGACCTTGCGTCCGGCGAACGCGCGGTTCTCGGGCGCGAACGTCTCGCCGATCATGAAGCGCTCGCCCTTCGCGAGCGCGCCGAACACGCCGGCCTCGGGACGGCGTCCGCCCTCGCGCATCAGCTCGCGCACCTTCGGATCTTTGAGCTTGGCGATGCGCTCGGGCACCGGCAGCGCGAGGATCGGTCCCCACTCGGGGATCGAGTTCAGCGCGCAGTGCTCGAGGAAGCTCATCTTGAGGCCGACCAGCGTCGGCATGGTGAGCGCGACGATCTTCGCGCCCGCGGCCTTCGCCTTGGTGCCCGCCGAGAGCTGGTGCTCGTGACGCGCGCGGTTCAGCGCGCTCACCTGCATGACGTTCCAGTTGAGCGGGCGGTTGGCGGCGAGCGACATCGCGATCATCAGCCCGATCTCGTGGTCCTGGAACTGGTTCAGGCAGCCGTCGATGATGAACTCGAGCGTCGTCCCGGGGTGCTCGCGCACGGCAGCGGCGAGCGCCAGCGTCTCCTCGCGCGTCGCGAAGCGCGACGGCACGGGTGCATTGTCGCCGTCGACGTGCGTGAACGCCTGCGACGACGAGAAGCCGAGCCCGCCCGCGGCGAGACACTCGTGCAGCAGCTTCACCATGTCGACGATCTGCTCGAGCGTCGCCGGACCGCCGACCGCGCCCTCGCCCATCACCCGGCGGCGCAGCGCGCAGTGCCCGACGAGAAATCCTGCATTGACGCCGATCCGGCCGTCGAGCCGGTCGAGGTACTCGGCGAAGGTCGACCAGTTCCACTCGATGCCGTTCTCGAGCGCGCCGAGCGGCATGCCCTCGACCTTGGCCATCATGCGGCGGATGTAGTCCGCGTCCTTCGCGCCGAGGGGAGCGAGCGTGAAGCCGCAGTTGCCGGCGATCACCGTGGTCACGCCGTGCAGGTTCGACGGGCTCGCGAACGGGTCCCAGAAGAGCTGCGCGTCGTAGTGCGTGTGCGGGTCGATGAAGCCGGGGGTCACGACGAGCCCGTCGGCGTCGATGGTGCGCGCCGCGCCCTCGGTGACGCGTCCGAGCGTCACGATCCGGCCGTCCTTGATCCCGATGTCGGCCCGCACGCCGGGTGCGCCGGTGCCGTCGACCACGGTGCCGTTGCGGATCAGCGTGTCGAGCATGCGCCACCCTTGGCAATGTGGGCGCGCGGGATCAAGCGTCGTTCGGGAATTCGAACGACGCGGGGCGGCGGCGTCCCGCGCGTCCGGCGACGGCCCGATGGACGACGCACGCGGCAGGCGCGGCAGGCAAGGCGGTGCGCGCGCGGCCGCCGGCGTGCACGTGCTCGCGCGTCACGCCGGCCGCGCGGCGTCGGCCGCGTGCGGCGGCACGTCGAGCTCCGAGCTCAGGCGCAGGTAGTGCATGACGCCGTTGCGCGTGATGAGGCCCGCGAGGCGGCCGTGCTCGAGGACCAGCAGCCGCCCGCTGTCGGCGGCGGCCATGCGCCGCATCGCGCCGACGACGCTCTCGTCGGGCGAGACCACGACCTCGGGTGTGGCGCGCCGCATGAGCTCCGCGACGCGGACGCGTGCACGCTCCTCGGCCGGACACGCACGCACCTGACGCAGCGACAGGATGCCCTGCACGTCGCCGTCGTCGCCGACCGGGAAGCCGCCGAAGCCGTAGCGCAGGAAGTAGTCCTCGATCGCCTGCGCGATGGTGAGGTCGGGCGGGATCTTGACGGGGTCCTTGACCATCACGTCGCGCACGCGGGTGTGCGCGAGCATCTGCTCCGTGACGAGCCCGTGATACCCCGCCTCGGCAGCGCCGCGCAGGAAGAGCCCGATCAGGATCAGCCAGAAGCCGCCGATCAGCGCGCCCTTGAAGATCTCGAGCGCGCCCAGGACCATCAGCCCGATCGCGATGCCGCTGCCCCAGGACGCGGCGCGCGCGGTCGCCTGACGCAGGTCGCCCGAGCGGTACCAGAAGAACGCGCGCAGCAGCCGTCCGCCGTCGAGCGGGAAGCCCGGCAGCAGGTTGAACACCGCGAGCGCCAGGTTGATCGTCCCGAGGTAGCCGAAGACACCGACCCACATCGGCTCCGCGCCGAGCGCGTCGAGGAGCCGCGCGCCGAGCCAGAACAGAGCGGCGAGCGCCATGCTGGTCAGCGGCCCGACGCCCGCGATCTTCATTTCGTTCGCCGGCGAGCGCGACTCCTCCGTCAAGTGCGCCATGCCGCCGAACACGAACAGCGTGATCGTGTCGACGCGGTTGCCGAGCGCGTTGGCGACGAACGCGTGCGACAGCTCGTGGATCAGGACCGACGCGAAGAAGAGCAGCGTCGCGATCAGCCCGACGACGAAGTAGGTGGCGAGCGCGTAGCCCGGGTAGGTCTGCGGGAAGTAGCCGGCGGCGAGGCTCGCCAGCACCAGCGTGAAGATCACGAGCCACGAGACGTCGATGCGCACCGCGACGCCGCCGACCGAGAACAGCGTGAGGCCGCGCAGCCCGGACGCCTGAGCGGCGCTGCGGGTCGCACTCGGCGCGGCGGGGCGGCGCGAGGGGTCGCTGTGCTGGTTCATCGCATCCTCCATGGCTTCCAGGCGCGCGCTTGCAAAGCCGTGGGCCGATCCGTGGGCTTCGCGGGCGCCGCAGGCGTCCGCAACGGCCGTGCCACCGAGCGGCTGCGCGCCCGCGGCCCCGTGCGGGGCGCGGCCCGCGCGGGCGTCGTCGCGTGCAACCGCCGCCCTGCGCCGCTGTACCGATTGCAGGGTCGCGACGTCCAGCACCGCGCGATTCGCATGGACGGGAACTTGCTCGGAGTTCGCGCATGGCCCTTCCAGCCTCGCCCGGGCGGCGCAACGACGATCCGCGCAACGATCCGCGCGCGATCGTGCTGTGGACGATCGGAATCCTGCTCCTGATCGCGCTCGTCGCCTGGGTGGTGGTGGTCGCGCGTCAGGCGGTGCTGGTCGTCTACGTGAGCTCGCTGCTCGCGATGGGCATGTCGCCGGCGATCCAATGGGTCGAGAAGCAGACGCTGATCCCGGTCGGCGGACCGCGCCTGCCGCGCTGGCTCGCGATCCTGCTCGTCTACCTCGCGGTGCTGCTCATCGTCGGCGGCATCGCGCTCGCCGTCCTGCCGACGCTCGTCGCCCAGACGCGGGCGTTCGCGCAGAGCGCGCCGGAGCTGCTGCAGCGCGCTCAGCTCTGGCTCGTCGAGCGCCGGCTCATCGACGAGCCGATGTCGATGAGCGACGTCGTGCAGCAGGCGCCCGTCGGCGGCGACATGCTGGGCAGCGTCGCGACGACGCTGTGGAGCGTCGTCGGCGGCGTGTTCGGCGTCGCGACTATCCTGATCTTGACGTTCTACCTGCTGCTCGAGGCCGAGAGCCTGCTGGCCGGACTGCTGCGTCTCGTGCCGCGGCGTCACCGCGGGCACGTCCGCACGGCGTCGGCCGAGATCCGGCGCAAGCTGAGCGCCTGGCTCAGCGGTCAGCTCATTCTGTCGGCGGTGATCGGCGCGACCACCGCGCTCGCGCTCGGGCTTCTCGGCGTGCCGTTCTTCTTCGTGCTCGCGCTGATCGCCGCGCTCGGCGAGCTCGTGCCCTACATCGGCCCGCTGCTCGCCGCGGTGCCGGCGGTCGCGCTCGCGGCGACCGAGTCGTGGCAGCTCGCGATCGCGGTCGTCGCCTTCTTCTTCGTGCAGCAGCAGCTCGAGAACTATGTGCTTGCACCGCGCGTCATGGAGCACCAGGTCGGCATCAGCCCGGTCGGGGTCATCGTCGCGCTCCTGATCGGCGGCTCGCTGCTCGGCGTGGTCGGCGCGATCCTCGCCGTGCCGAGCGCGGCGATCCTGCAGGTCGTGCTGCAGGAGCTGGTGCTGGTGGACGACGAAGACGCGTGACGCAGCGCACTGGCCCGTCCTCGCACGCCCGTCTTGACCCGCCGCCGGGTCCCGGCCCATGACGCTCCTCGGAGGACGCGATGAGCTACGAGGTGATGCGCTTTCCCTACCCGGGCACGATCGACGCCGACGGGCACGTGCTCGAGCCGGCGTGGCTGTGGGAGGAGTACCTCGAGGAGCGCTACAAGCCGCGGGCGCTGCGCATTTGCACCGATGACGAGGGGCTCGAGTACCTCGAGCTCGACGGCCGGCCTTCGGAGCGCACCAAGAAGGGCGTGCTCGGCGTGATGGGCGCGATGGGCGATCCCGACGCGAAGCCCGGCCCCGACCGGCGCTACATGGACAACATCCCCTACGGCGCCGGCGACGCGCTCGAGCGCATCGACCTGCTGAACCGCGAGAACCTCGTCAAGAGCGTGCTCTACCCGACGATCGGTCTTCTGTGGGAGTGCGAGGTCACCGATCCGGAGATCACGCTCGCCTACATGCGCGCCTACAACCGCTGGATCGCCGACTTCTGCCGCTCGAGCGGCGGACGGCTGGTCCCCATCGCGCAGCTCTCGCTGCTCGATCCCGAGGCGTCGGCGGCGGAGCTCGAGCGCGCCGTCAAGGACGGCTGCCACGGCGCCTTCGTCGCGCCCTTCACGCACACGCGCAAGCCGCACGGACACCCCGACCACGACGTGCTCTTCGCCAAGGCGTGCGAGCTCGACGTGCCGATCGGCATCCACCCGACCTACGAGCCGGCGTGGGCGGTGCCGGTGCGCTTCAAGGGGCTCGGACGCGCGCAGGAGTTCTTCTACAACGTCATGCTGCGCCAGGGCGTGCAGCAGGCGTTCCTGTCGTTCTTCGCGCTCGGCACGCTCGACCGCTTCCCGGATCTGCGCATCGGCGTGCTCGAAGCAGGCTCCGGCTGGATCGGCGCGTTCCTCGACCGCATGGACGCCGTCTTCGAGACGATCTCGGCGGCCGGCGTGACGCTGACCAAGAAGCCGTCGGAGTACTTCCGTCGCCAGTGCTTCATCTCCGCCGACCCCGACGAGACCGCGGCGCCGCTCGTCATCGAGCACGTCGGCGCGGACTGCTTCCTGTGGGCGACCGACTACCCGCACCCCGACCACCCGAGCACGTGGGTGCGCGCGCTCGAGCGCTTCGTGGCGCCGCTCGAGGAGACGACGCGCGCCAAGGTGCTCGGCGAGAACGTCGCGCGGATCTACCGATTGTGAGTGCTCGACGCGCGCTCACCACGCGCGGGCGTCAAGCACACGTCCCTCGCAGCGGCGCGCACGCGTCACCGGCAGACGCCGCGCGTGCGCGCGGCGTGCATCAAGCGTCGCGGTAGAGCTTGCCGCGGCGCCGCACCGGCTCGAGCAGCGCGAGGTCGCCGTCTTCCATCTCGAAGCCGCGCGGGTGCGGCGGACGCGCCTCGAAGCCGAGCGCGCCGAGCACGCGCGGGTCCTGGTAGTAGCTCGCGTAGGCGAGGAACGTCAGGCTCGGCAGGAAGCCCGCGTCGCGCGCGCCGACGTCGGCGACCAGCGCGCGACGCTCGTCCTTCGGCAGCGCCGCGAACGAGGCCGCACCACGCGCGCGTGCGGCCTCGTCGGCGGTCGCGACCGCCTGCAGGACGCCCAGGTCGAGCCCGGGCAGCGTCCGCAGCGTCGTCGCGAGATGCTCGCCGCCGACCAGCGTGCCGCCGCCGGGCAGCCGTCCGTCGGCGCTCGGCGGAACGATCTCGTCGAGCAGCGCGCGCAGCGTGCTCGCCTGCTCGTCCGTGAAGCCCGGGATCGATGCCTCCGCCACGTCGTTCACCCTCAGTCGAACAGGTTCGCCAGGTTCTTCTTCATCCGGTCGGCGACGTAGAGCGCCAGCGCCTGGATGGTGTTGGTCGGGTTCACCGCCGCCGCGGTGACGAAGATGCTGCCGTCGATGATGAAGAGGTTCTTGACGTCGTGGCAGCGGCCCCACTCGTTGACCACCGAGGTCTTCGGATCGCGTCCCATGCGCGCCGTGCCCATCAGGTGCCAGCCGGCGGGACGCAGCAGCGGCTCGACGATCGTGTCGCGCGCGCCCGCAGCGAGCAGCACCTCCTGCGCCCGCTCCACGCCGTGCGCCATGAGCGCGCGGCTGTTGTCGCCGAGGCGGTAGGTGATCTTCGGCGCCGGGATGCCGTGCGCGTCCTCGAGCTCGGGATCGAGCGTGACCGTGTTGTGCTCCTCGGGCAGATCCTCGCCGATCACCACCATGCCGGCGTTGCGGTCGAAGATCTCGGCGTAGGCGCGGTGGTGCTCGTCACCCCACGGCAGACGCCCCCAGTTCATGCCCATCATCGCCGTGAACACCGGACCGACGCCGCGCAGGATCTCGAACGAGTAGCCGCGCACGAAGCCGCGCGACGGATCGGTCTCGTAGAACTCCTGGCTCATGATGCAGCAGCCGATCGCGCCCTTGTGCCCCTCGAGGGGCTCGTCGAAGAGCCCGGTCACCATCGCGTACGGATGGAACATCAGGTTCTTGCCGACGAGGCCGCTGCGGTTCGCGAGACCGTCGGGGAAGTGCTTCGAGCGCGAGTTGAGCAGCAGCCGCGGCGTGCCGACCCCGTTGCACGCGAGCACGACGACCTCGGCGCGCTGCCGACGCTCGACGCCGTCGGCGTCGTAGTAGATCACGCCGTCGACCATGCCGTTTGCGCCGACGGTGATCTCGCGCACGCGGCAGCGCGTGCGCAGCTCGACGCCGGCGCGCAGCGCGAGCGGCCAGTACGTCACGTCCGTGCTCGACTTCGCACCCTGCGCGCAGCCCGCGAGGCACGTTCCGGCGTTGATGCACGGCGCACGTCCCTCGTACTCGCGGCTGATGATCGCGCTGTCCGACGGCCACCAGTGCCAGCCGAGCTCGTTGAAGCCGCGCGCGAGCGTCTCACCGAGCTTGCCGAGCGGCAGCGGCGGCAGCGGCGGGATCTTCGGCGGATCGGCCGGGTACGCCGGATCGCCGGCGAGACCCGAGACGCCCATCATGCGCTCGTTCAGGTCGTAGTACGGCGCGAGCGTGCGGTAATCGAGCGGCCAGTCGTCGGCGACGCCGTCGAGCGTGCGCACGCGGAAGTCCGACGGGTGCATGCGCGGGAAGTGGCCCGCGAACAGGATCGTGCTGCCGCCCACCGCGTTGAAGTTCGAGATCGCGATCGGCGAGTCCGCGTCGTTGACCGGGTAATCGGCAGGCCGCTTGCGGTCGTTCGGGCTGAAGCTCCAGTCGGTGAGCCGGCGCAGCTCCCAGTCGGTGCGGTTGCCGGGGTACTCGTCGGGCTTCACCCAGTCGCCCTGCTCGAGGCAGAGGATCTTCATCCTCGTCTCGGCGAGGCTCCAGGCGAACGCCGCGCCTGCGGCGCCCGCGCCGATGATCAGTACGTCGACCGGCTCCTCGGACATGGAGCCGGAGTGAAACTGGAGCGACGGCGAGCGGTCAAGTGCGCGCGCAACGTCGCGAGCCGCACAGCGCGCGTGTACTGCGCTCTCGTTCGTCCCGGTCGCGCGCGCCGCGCAGCGAAATGTGAAATCTTTCCACGGAGAGTCTTGCAGCCGTTGATCGCGATCGCAGGTGCGAGTACAAGCTGAAAGCGGATGGGCGGTGCGGACGACGGTGGAGGCCGCAAGAGCCCCGACGGTCGGGCGAAGCCGAAGCTCTTCGTCCTCGACACCAACGTCATCCTGCACGACGCGCGCTGCCTGCAGAGCTTCCGCGAGCACGACGTCGCGATCCCGATCACGGTTCTCGAAGAGCTCGATCAGTTCAAGCGCGGGAGCCGTGACATCAACGCGCAGGCGCGCGAGTTCCTGCGCCGCCTCGACGGCATCACCGGCGACGTGCTCTCACCCGAGGGTGCGCCGCTCGGCGACGGGCTCGGACGCGTGCACGTCGTGCTCGGCACGGGTCCGTCGGAGAAGCTGCGCGCCGCGTTCCTGAGCGACTCGCCGGATCACCGCATCCTGTCGACCGCGCTCGCGCTGCACGAAGCGAAACCCGAGCGCACGGTGATCCTGGTGTCGAAGGACACCAACCTGCGCATGAAGGCGCGCTCGTTCGGGCTCGTCGCGCAGGACTACACGAGCGACAAGGTCGAGCGCGTCGATCGCCTCTACACCGGCAAGCGCACGCTCGAGGGCATCCCGTCGGAGCTGATCAGCACGTTCTACGCGAACGGCGGTCGCGTGCCGGAAGACGAGGTGCCGTACGTCGAGCGGCCGCTGCCGAACGAGAACTTCGTGCTCAGGAACGGCTCGAAGTCCGTGCTCGCGACCTACCGCAGGCGCGAGCAGTGCTTCGCGCGCGTCGAGAAGATCGCTGCGTACGGCGTCGTGCCGCGCAACGCCGAGCAGTCGTTCGCGCTCGATCTCTTGACCAACGACGACGTCAAGCTGGTCACGCTCGCCGGCAAGGCGGGAACCGGCAAGACGCTGCTCGCGCTCGCCGCGGCGCTGCACTGCCGCGCGAGGTACCGTCAGATCCTGCTCGCGCGACCGGTGGTCGCGCTGTCGAACCGCGACCTCGGCTACCTGCCCGGCGACATCTCGGCGAAGCTGGATCCGTACATGCAGCCGCTGTTCGACAACTTGGCGGTGATCCGTCACCTGTTCGCCGAGAACGACCCGAACGCGCAGCGCATCCAGAGCATGCTCGAGAGCGGCAAGCTGGTGATCACGCCGCTGTCCTACATCCGCGGCCGCACGCTGCAGCACGCGTTCTTCATCATCGACGAGGCGCAGAACCTGACGCCGCACGAGATCAAGACGATCATCACGCGCGCCGGCGAGGGCACGAAGATCGTCTTCACCGGCGACATCCACCAGATCGACCAGCCCTACCTCGACGACTCGTCGAACGGCCTCAGCTACCTGATCAGCCGCATGATGGGGCAGGAGATTTACGCGCACATCACGCTGGTGAAGGGCGAGCGCTCGGAGCTCGCGGATCTCGCGAGCGATCTGCTCTGACGCGCGTTCGCGATTCGTCGGGCGCGTTCGCCGCGAGCAGGCCACGTCGCAGCAGGTGGACGTCGCACGCATGTCGTGCGCGTCCCGTGCGATCCGCCCTCCAGACACACGAGCGGGCGGACGCGCGACGATCTCCGCCGCGCGCCCGCCCGCTTCATGAGAGCGATGCGAAAGCCAGTCAGTGCGCGTGGCCGGCCGCCTTGGCCCGGCTCACTCGCTCCTCGCCCGCGGTCGCGATGTCGCTCGCGCCGTACTTCTCCAGGATCTCCTTCGCGCGCTTGCGCTCGTCGGAGTCCTCGGTGTGCACCGAGAGGAGAATGTTGCCGCCGCGGATCTTCTCCTCGTACTGCTTGGCCTCGATCTCGGGGATGCCGAGCCCGATCAGGCCGCCGGCGATGCCGCCCGCGGCGCCGCCGACGCCCGCGCCGCTCAGCGCGCCCAGGATCGGACCCGCCGCGATGAACGGGCCGATGCCCGGGATCGCGAGCGTGCCGATGCCGGCGAGCCAGCCGAGCACGCCGCCGATGGTCGCGCCGGTGAGCGCACCGGTCGCCGCACCCTCGGGCGCCTTGGTGTTCTTCTCGTGCGCGAAGTCACGCGACGTCTGCTTGTCGGGGAAGAGCACGGAGATGTCGTTGTTCGAGAAGCCCGCCGAGCGCAGATCCTCGACCACGAGCTCTGCTTGACGCTGCGACTCGATGATGCCGAATACAGCCTTGCCTGCCATTGTCTGTGTTCCTTTCCTGCGCGCTCAGCGCGCGACCTCGAGCTGATCTCGAACGTTGCCATCACCCGCGATCTTCTTCGCGACCGACGCGATCCGCTCCTTCTCCTCGTCGCTCTCGACCGGGCCACGCAGCGTCACGACACCGTTGCTGGTGACGATCTTGACGTTGTGCGCCTTGGTCGAAAGGTTGTCGTCGGAGACGACCTCGCGCCGGATCCGCTGCGTGAGCTCGAGATCCTGCGCGTTGTTGCCCTGATCCATCGGCGTGACGGCCGCGTCGTTGCGATCGCGGACGTTGCGCCCGGTGTTGTCCGGGGCGTACTGCGCGGCTTCGCCCTGGTTGCTTCGCGGCGGGGCGTCGTCGGCGAGCGCCGGTCCGACGCCGCCGAACGCGAGCGCGAGCCCGACGGCGGCTGCTGTCCATGCCTTCATGTGTTCCTCCTAAGCTGAGCTTCGTCGCGCGCTGGTGCGCAGCGCGTGCGAGACGTCGGACTTGACGGCTCGTCGCGTGCGGCGCGTGCCCCGATAAGCAACCTCGCGTCCAAGCGACCGCGCGCGGAAAAGCCTTGCTGCACGGGGGTTCGCACGGATCGCAGCCGCGCGAGCGCAGTCGAATCTACACGCTGCCGGGTACGGCTTACCGATGCGGCGCGCGTTCTTGCGCGGCGCGTGCGCGCGCCCTCGCGTCCGTCAAGCCAAGGGCGGCAAGGATGTCGGCAGACGCTCGAGGCGTCGCAGCGCGCTGCGCGCCGCGAAGTAGCCGCACATGCCGTGCACGCCGCCGCCGGGCGGCGTCGACGCGGAGCAGAGGAACAGCCGCGGGTGCGGTGTCGCGTACGGATCGAGCCGCGCCACCGGACGCGTGAAGAATTGTCCGAGGTCGGCGACACCGCCGGTGATCGCGCCGCCGACGTAGTTCGGGTTGTCGCGCTCGAAGTCGGTCGTGCGCAGGACGTGGCGTGCGAGGATCCGGTCGCGGAAGCCGGGCGCGAAGCGCTCGATCTGGCGCTCGATCGCGTCGGTCAGGTCCACGGTCGAGCCCGCCGGCACGTGGCAGTAGGCGTAGCCCGTGTGCTTGCCGGCCGGCGTGCGCGACGGATCGAGCTGGCTCTGCTGCACGACGAGGACGAACGGCCGCTCGGGGTGCTCGCCGCGCCACACCGCGGCCTCGGCGGCGGCGACCTCGTCGAGCGTGCCGCCGACGTGCACCGTCGACGCCTCCAGGCAGCGCGGGTCGCGCCACGGGATCGGCCCGTCGAGCGCCCAGTCGAGCTTGAAGACGCCCGGACCGTAGCGGTAGCGACGCAGCCGCCTCACGTAGCCGTCGGGCAGCAGCCGCCCCGCGACGTCGACGAGCTGCGCGGGGCTCGTGTCGAAGAGCACGACGCGTGCGGGCGGCAGGTCGGAGAGCGCGCGCACGCGGCGCCCGGTCTCGATGCGTCCGCCGAGCTCCGCGAGGTACGAGGCCAGCGCGTCGGCGATCGCGCGCGAGCCGCCGGCCGCGACCGGCCAGTCCTCGACGTGCCCCATCAAGGCAAAGATCATCCCGACGGCCGCGGTGAGCGGTCTCTCGAGCGGCAGGATCGAGTGCGCCGCGCAGCCGGCGAGCAGCGCGCGGGCGCGCTCGCCGCGGAACCAGCGGCGCAGAAGCGTGGTCGCCGGCAGGAGCCCCGGTAGCCCGAAGCGCGCCAGGCGCAGCGGATGGCGCGGGACGCGGAGCGGACCCAGGAGGTCTGCGAGCAACGCCCGCGGCTCGCGCAGCAGCGGTCCGAAGAGCAGCTCGTAGCGGCGTGCGTCGTCGCCGAGCTCGCGCGCGGTGTCGGCGAGCGAGCGGCGCAGCAGCACTGCGGGCTCGCCGTCGAGCGGGTGCGCGACCGACGCCGTCGGGTGCAGCCAGCGCAGCCCGTGCCGCTCGAGCGGCAGCGTCGCGAAGAACGGCGACAGCACGCCCGTCGGATGGCAGCCGGAGCAGACGTCGTGCAGGAAGCCCGGCAGCGTGAGCTCGGCGGTGCGCACGCCGCCGCCGATCTCGTGGCGCGCCTCGAGCACCAGCACGGAGGCGCCGGCGCGCGCGAGCGCGACCGCGGCCGCGAGCCCGTTCGGCCCCGAGCCGACGACGACGGCGTCGAGCATGGTGCGTCCTCTTCGCGTGAAGCGCGGCGGGTGTCCACAGTCGTGGTGCGACATCTGGCGAGGTGAGAGCGCCGCGCGCTCGCGCAGCGCGCCGAACGAACGAACGCACGCACGCGCGCACCGCGATCGCGCAGCGCTCGCTCGCGAACACCTCGTTGTCGGCAAACGACACAACCTCACGCCTCGGCGCCGCGACCTCGCGCGCCGCGCTCGATTTTTCCGCGCCCGCCGCGCGTCCAAACGCGGGCACGGGCGTTGCTCACCGCCGCCCGCAAGTTTCAGTCAGCGGCCGCGCGTCGCACGCAGCTTCGCGGCGCGCGGCCCAGGGAGGAATGAGAGGAATGAAGTCGACGCAGAAGCTTCTCGGCGCCATCGCAGCAGCGGTTCTGATCTGCACGGCTGGCGCCGCTTGGGCGGAGGAGCCGCAGGTCGTCGCCGCGCGCGACGCGCAGACCGCGGCCGCCGTCGCGCCCGACCGCGCCGCCGTGGCTCCGTCCTCGGCAGCGCTGTTCTCGAGCTCGGGGCTCGGTCGCACCGGCGAGTTCACCGGCAAGATCGTCAACCTGAGCTGCGATTCCGTCCGCATGACCCTCGCCACGGCCGAGTGCGACCAGGGCGAGCACTTCTTCGCGCTCGAGCTCGATGGCTCGAACACGCTCTACCCGCTGCTCCTGCTCGGCAACCAGCCGAGCGTCGAGCGGCTCCGCGCCGGCGAGTTCACCGGCAAGGAGGTGCGTGTCGCCGGCGTCCACTACTCGTCGAGCGGCGCCATCCTGGTGAGCGACATCTTCCCGCGCAGCTGATCGACTGCGCGCGTGCGGCGCGCGGCGGGCCGTGACTGGTTCGCCGCCGTCGCGCGCTGCCGGGTGGTCACGATCCGGCCGCATGGGGCTGCGGCCGCTTGCGACGTCCCGGCGGACGCGGGCTTCCCTCCACCCCGTCCGTCGGGACGTCGCGCTTTCTTGCCCACCCCCTCGCGGGACCGTTCGAGCGCTACGCCGCCGGCAGGGCGACGGTCTTGGTCTCGAGGTACTCCTCGAAGCCCTCGACGCCGTGCTCGCGGCCGATGCCGCTCTCCTTGTAGCCGCCGAAGGGCGCGTCGGGGCCGAACCACATGCCTCCGTTGACCGACAGCGTGCCGGTGCGCACGCGGCGGGCGACCGCCATCGCGCGCTCGAGCGACCCCGAGCTCACCGCCCCCGAGAGCCCGTAGCGCGACGCGTTCGCGATCCGCACCGCGTCGTCGTCGTCCTCGTACGCGATGACCGACAGCACCGGGCCGAAGATCTCCTCCTGCGCGATGGTCGAGCTCGGGTCGACGTCGACGAACAGCGTCGGCTGCACGTAGTAGCCCTTCGCGAACTGCGTCGCGGCGCCGCCGCCGACGAGGCAGCGCGCCCCTTCGGCCTTGCCCTGCTCGATGTAGCGCAGCACGCGGTCGCGCTGGCGCGCGTTGATCAGCGGACCCGCGAGGTTCTTGAAGTCGGTCGGATCGCCGTAGGGGACGCTCTCGAACGCGGCCTTGGCGATCTCGACGCCTTCCTCGTAGCGCTTTCTCGGCAGCAAGAGCCGCGTCGTGATCGCGCAGCCCTGCCCCGAGTGCGTGCAGACCTGGCCGATCGAGCCCAGCACCGTCGGGAAGTCCGCGTCGTCGAGGACGATGTTCGCCGACTTGCCGCCGAGCTCGAGGAAGACGCGCTTCAGCGTGTCCGCGCAGCGCGCGGCGATGCGCTTGCCGACCGCGGTCGAGCCGGTGAACGAGATCAGGTCGACGAGCGGGCTCGCCGTCAGCACTTCGCCGACCGCCGCCGGGTCGCGCGAGGTGACGATGTTCACCACGCCGGGCGGGATGTCGGTCTCCTCGACGATCAGCTTGCCGATCCAGGTCGCGGAGAAAGGCGTGTCCGGTGCGGGCTTCAGCACGACCGTGCAGCCCGCCGCGAGCGCCGGGGCGAGCTTCGCGAGGTTCAGCATGAACGGGAAGTTCCACGGCGTGATCAGCCCCGCGACGCCGACCGGCTCGCGCAGCACGAGACGGCGCGACGTGATGCCGAAGAAGTCCCGCAGTCCGATGTCGCGCTCCCACTCGTAGCGATCGATGAGATCGATCTCGTACTGCAGGTCGGCGATGCAGGTGTCCTGCTGGATCGCGTAGGTCAGCGCGATCGGCGTCCCGACCTCGGCGACGATCTGCGGCCGCAGCTCCTCTTTGTGCTTGTCGAGCGCCGCCTTGAGCTGCTCGAGGCAGCGCTTGCGAAACGCGCGGTCGGTCGCCCACGAGGTCTCGTCGAACGCGCGCCGCGCCGCCGCGATCGCGCGCTCCATGTCCTCGACCGAGCCGTCGGCGACCTGGCCGATCACCTCCTCGGTCGCGGGGTTGACGTTGTCGTAGGTGCGGCCGCCGGTCGCCTCGACCAGCTTGCCGTCGATCAGCATGCGGGGCTCGTACACGAGTGACATCGCGGGCTCCTCCGATCGATCGCGCGCTCGCTCGTCTGCGCGAACGCGATCGCGATGGCGGTGCGCTCCTTCTACGTCGAAGCGGTGGCGCTTGGCGAGAGCTCGCGCGGGCGAACCGCACCCGCACGAGGCGCTCACGAACCCGCACGGAGCGCAGCCGCGACGTCCGTCACGAGCTCGCGGCGGCCTGCGCCTCCTTCGCGCGCTCGATCGCGGTGGCGATCGGGGGGACGCAGCGCGCGACGAGCTGCTTGCGCGCGTCGAGGAGCGCAGCGCGCAGCGGGTGCTCGAGCGACGGCCACTGGAGACTCGTCGAGGTCCCCTCGCAGCGCCCGCTCCAGATCGTCCAGCCGCCGTGCACGAGCCACACGTCGGCGACGATGCCGGCGCCCTTCATGAGGTACGCGTCGCCGAAGACCTGGACGACCGAGCCCATCACGACGAAGGCCGACGGATCCGCGGGCGGCGCGTCGAGACGCTCGACCTCGTAGCCGTGCAGCGCGAGCCCGTGCGCGAGGCCGTCGGCGACCCAGAGGACGGGATCCTGCTCCGCCTCGACGGCGACGACCGGGATGCC
The DNA here is from genome assembly GCA_036563615.1 of Candidatus Binatia bacterium. NCBI lineage: Bacteria > Candidatus Binatota > Binatia (SeqCode) > Binatia bacterium. The sequence goes on along the minus strand of DATCMB010000009.1, from coordinate 82,140 downwards.
GTACCCCTCGCGCATCTGCCCGACCTGCCGTCCGGTCGCCCACTCGCGGGTGCGCGCATCGTGGAAGCGGACGACCACGACCTTGCCCATGGTCGGCGGACCGCTGCGAGCCAGCGCCGCGGCGTCGGGATCGCTCAGGTCGATGCGGTGCGTGGCGCAAGCGCTCGCGACCAGCGCGAGCAGCGTGAGGAGCGTCGCCGCACGAGGGCGCATCACCACACGATGCACGACGACGACCCGTTCACGGGCTCAGTGCCCGGCGCCGCCGCCCGCACCACCACCGAACGCCTGCTCGCAGCGCTTGAGCTTCTTGAGCAAACCGACGCGCGTCAGCCCGAGCTTACGCGCGGCCTCGCTCTTGTTGCCGCCGCACGCGGCGATGGTCTCGCGGATGCGCTGCCACTCGTAGCGCAGCACGTCCGCGTAGAGCGAGCCGCCGGCGGGCGCGTCGCCGGATCCGGACTCCGCCGCGCCCGCGACGGCCTGCGGTGGACTCGGCGGGACCAGCGGCACGTCGTCGAACAGCACCTCGACCGTGATCGGGTCGCCCGGGTCGCACAGCAGCAGGGCGCGCTCGAGCAGGTTCTCGAGCTCGCGCACGTTGCCGCGGTACTCGTGCGCCTGCAGCGCCGCCATCGCCTCGGGATCGACCTCGGGCAGCGGCTTGCCGAGCTTGCGGCAGTGGCGCGCGAGGATCGCCTCGACCAGCAGCGGCACGTCCTCGAGGCGCTCGGAGAGCGGCGGCAGACGCAGGGGAAAGACCTTCAGGCGGTGCAGCAGGTCCTCGCGGAAGTTGCCCTTCTCGACCTCCGCCTCGAGGTTGCGGTTGGTCGCCGCGATCACGCGCACGTCGACCTTCACCGGACGCGGCGCGCCGACCGGCTGGATCTCGCCCTCCTGCAGCACGCGCAGCAGGTGCACCTGCAGCGCCGGCGTGGTCTCGCCGATCTCGTCGAGGAACAGCGTGCCGCCGTTCGCGACCTCGAAGAGTCCCTTCTGGTCGGACGTCGCGCCGGTGAACGAGCCGCGGCGGTGTCCGAAGAGCGTGCTCGAGAGCAGCGTCTCGGTCATCGTGCCGGTGTTGACCGCGACGAAGAGCTTCGAGCGCCGCGGGCTCGCCTCGTGGATCGCGCGCGCGAGCAGCTCCTTGCCGGTGCCGGACGGACCTTCGATCAGCACCGTCGCGGTCGACGGCGCGACGCGCTTCGCGCGCTCGATCACGCGCTGGAGCGCCGGGCTCTTGCCGATCAGCGCGTCGAAGCCGCCGGCGCTCGTCTGCTCCTTCAGGAAGCGGTTTTCGCGCCGCAGCTGCTCGTTCGCGCGCTCGAGCTCGGCGACGAGCCGCGCGTTCTCGGCGAGCAGGCTCGCGTTGGTGTGCACGAGGTGGAACATCTCGATCGCCTTCGCGATCGTGTCGCGCAGCTCCTCGCGGTCCCACGGCTTCGGCACGTAGCGGTAGACGCGGCGCAGGTTGACGGCGCGCACCAGCGCGTCGACGTCGGCGAAGCCCGTCAAGATGATCGGCACCAACGTCGGCTTGATCTCGAGCGCGCGCTCGATGAGCTCGGTGCCGTTCATCTCCGGCATGCGCTGGTCGGTGACCAGCACGCAGACGTCTTCCTGCTCGATCATCTCGAGCGCCTTCGCGGGGCTCGACGTCCCGAGCACGGTGAAGTCGCGCGCGTAGTTGAGGCGGAACGTGCGCAGGATCGCCTCCTCGTCGTCGACGATCAGCACCGGGTAGCGTCGCAGATCGATCTCGGTATCAGCGAGCATGGACCCTCACGTCTGCGGCCGTCTCGTCGGGCCGCGCCCGCCGCAGCGGTAGCACGACGCGCACCTCGGTGCCCCGACCGGGCGCGCTCTCGACCCGGATCTCGCCGCCGTGCCCGGTGACGATGCCGTGCGTGATCGAGAGCCCGAGCCCCGTGCCCTGGCCCTGCGGCTTGGTGGTGAAGAAGGGATCGAAGATGCGCTCGACGTCCTCGGGGGCGATGCCGACGCCGTCGTCACGCACCGAGAGGTGCAGACGATCGCCCTCGACGCGCGTCGTGATGCGGATCGTGCCCGTGCCGTCGATCGCGTCGCAGGCGTTCGCGAGCAGGTTCATCAGCACCTGGTTGAGCTGGCCCGTCGCCGCCTCGATCTTCGGCACCTCGCCGAAGTCGCGCTCGATCGTGATGCGCTCGGCCCAGCGCGGACGCAGCAGACGCAGGCAGGTCTCGATGCCCTCGTGCACGTCGACCCACTCGGTACCCTCGTGCGAGAGACGCGAGAAGTTGCGCAGGTCCTGCACGATGCCCGCCGTACGTCGCGCGCCCTCGCCGATCAGGTCGGCGATCTCGTTGAGCTCGTCGAGCTGCGCTTCGAGGCCCATCTCGGGGTGCAGCCTCGCGACGTCGCGCAGCTCCGTCAATCGCTCCTTGAGCGGCTCGACGTTGTTCGCGACGAAGGTCACCGGGTTGTTGATCTCGTGCGCGACGCCGGCGACCAGCACGCCGAGCGACGCCATCTTCTCCGACTGCACGAGCTGCACCTGCGCGGCCTTCAAGTCGCGGTAGGACGCTTCGAGCTCGGCCGTGCGCTCGCGCACGCGGTTCTCGAGCTGCGCGTTGAGCTCGGTGAGCTCGCGCTCGCGCTGCTCGATGCGCTCGCTCATGCGGTTGAACGACCCGGCGAGAAAGCCGAGCTCGTCGGTGCGCTGCTCGGGAACGCGGTAGCCGAGGTTGCCCTGCATGATCTGCCGCGTGGCGTCGACCAGGCGCTGGATCGGCGCGTTGATCCCCGCCGCCATGCCGAGCGCGACCAGCAGCGCGAGCACGAGCGCACCGAGTCCGATCAGCAGGATGCGCATGCGCAGCGCGAGCAGCGGGGCCAGCGCCGAGTCGTACGAGCGCTGCAGGAGCGCGACCACCGGCACGCTGCTCTGCGCCTCGACCGGCACGGCGAGCGAGAAGTAGCGCTCGCCGTCGAGCTCGGCGATGAAGTCCGGACCGGGCGCGACGGGCAGGATCGTCGCCAGCGCCTCGCGCGTCGGCGGTGGCGACGACGCCGCGAGCACGCGCTCCCCGGCGGTGAACGCGACGTGCGTGCCGGTGCTCTCCTGCAGCTCCTGCGCGGTCGCATCGTCGATGCGCTCACCGAGCACGAGCAGCCCGATCAGGTCGACCGCGAACACCGGCACGCCAACCAGCCGATAGAGCTCGCCGTCGAGCTCGGCGAGCGTGACCATCGCCTCGCCGCTGCGCAGCACGTCGGCGATCGGCGGCGTGCTCGCGACCGAAGCGCCGGCGACGAGCTTGCCGCGCGAGTCGGCGAACAGCTCGCCGCTCTCGTCGGCGATCCACAGCAGGTCGACGTCGATTCGCTGCTGGTGATTGACGGCGACCGAGGCGAGCGTCCCCGGATCGCGGGTCGCGATCGCGCGCTTCAGCGCGAAGTCCGAGGCGAGCAGCTCGGCGCCGGCGAGGAGCACCTCGCCGCGCTCACGCATCTGGCGCTGGAACACGCTGCCGGTGACGCGCAGCCCCTGGCGCAGCGTCGCGCGCGTCTGCTCCTCGATCTGCAGCTGCACCGCGGCGAGCGTGGTGAGAAGCAGGCCGATCAGAACGGCCGCAACGGCGAGGAAGAGCTTGCCGCGCAGCCCGAGTCGAGCCCACCATCGCATGCTGGCGAGCCTGGTTGTCGGACCGTTCGTCGGTCGCGTCAAGGGACGCACGCGAGGCTTCGAGAGCGTGCGCGGCGTCGGGAGAGAAACGCGAAGCGGGCGCCGGGGCTCGGCCCGGCGCCCGAGCTGCCGCGCCGCGACGCCACGGGCCTGCGGCCGGTCGGCGGGTCCGGTGCTCGGGCGAGGCGCACGGGCTCGCGCCGACCCACGGTCCCGGCATAGGATGAGCGTTGCTGCACGGGCGCTTCACGGATGCGCGTGCGGAGGATCGGTTCGATCCCACCATGTTCGGCAACGTCGACTGGCGCACATTGCTCGTTCCGAGCACGTCGATCGTCGAGATCGTGCTGCGCGGGACGGTGATGTACCTCGCGCTGTTCTCGCTGCTCCGCGTCGTGCTGAAGCGCGAGGCGGGCGGGCTTGCGATGACCGACCTGCTGGTGGTCGTGCTGATCGCCGACGCCGCGCAGAATGGCCTCGCCGGCGACTACCGCTCGCTGCCCGAAGGCATCGTCCTGGTCGCGACGATCATCTTCTGGAGCCACGCGCTGAACTGGCTCGGCCACCGCGTGCCGGCGATCGGGCGCTTCGTCCACCCGCCGCCGCTGCCGCTGATCAAGAACGGCGTGCTCATGCGTCGCAACATGCACCACGAGCTGATCACCGAGGAGGAGCTGATGAGCCAGCTCCGTCAGCATGGCATCGGTGAGGTGGCGGAGGTCGAGAGGGCGTGCCTCGAGGGCGACGGACGCGTGAGCGTGATCCCCAAGGAGAAGGGCGGGACGACCGAGCCCGGGCCCGACCACAGGATCGCATGAGCACGCACGCCTCGGCGCCGCAGCTTCCCCTGCTGCGCGAGTGGCTGGGACCGATCGCGCTCGACGAGTTTCTCGCCGAGCACCTGCAGCGCACGCCGATCGCGCAGCCCGGCACGACCCACGGCGCGCGCGCGTTCTGCGACTGGTCGGTGCTCGACGAGGCGCTCGCCGCGACCGACCCCACCCCCGACGTGCTCGTGGTCGCGCGCAACCGCCTCCTGCCGATAGCCGCGCCGCGCTCGTACGCCGAGCTGCGTCCGCTGTTCGCGCACGGCATCGGGCTCTGCATGCGTCGCGCCGAGCGCAGCCACCCGCAGCTCGAGCGCGTGGCCTCGGCGTTTCGCGCGCTCGGCGAGACGCATGTACAAATTTTCGCCACGCCGGGCGGCACGCACGGCTTCGGCTGGCACTACGACGACGAGGACGTGTTCCTCGTCCAGACGCTCGGCGCGAAGGAGTACTTTTTCCGGCCGAATACGGTCGCGCGCGAGCCCGCGACGGCCGCGTCGTTTCGCAAGTTTCCGCGCGAGTCGTCGCCCGTGTACTCGGCGCGCCTGGTGGCGGGCGATTTCTTGTACGTCCCCGCTCGATGGTGGCATATGGCCCTGTGCGAGCAGGACGCGCTCTCGATGTCCATCGGCGTCCTCCCGACACATCGCTGCCGCTGACAGCCGTTGACAGACAACCGCTGTCGATCTCGCATGCAAAGCTTCGGCGACCAAACGCCCCGTGAGTCAGCGACGACGAGCCACCTATCCTGCCGCCCGCCGCATCGCCCGCCTCGTCCACGAGCTGCGGTCGCATCCGCACGGCTGGAGCTTCGACGCGATCAAGAGCGAGCTCTCGATCGGTGAGCGCACGCTTCTGCGCTACGTCGACGCCTGCCGCGAGGAGCTGCGCGACGCGTACGGCGAGCCGCTGATCGAGGTCGTGCAGCGCGGCTCGCGTCGCCTGCTCCGCCTGCGCGACGACACGCACCCGCCCGACGCGCGGCTGATGTCGGCGGTGTCGCTGTGGTTCACGCTGTCGATGGTCCGCTTCCTCGAAGGAACGGTGCTCAAGGACAGCGCCGACGCCCTGTGGGACAAGCTCGTCGAGCAGATGCCGGCCGCCGTGCGCTCGCAGCTCGAGAACCTCGACCGCAAGTTCTTCTCGATCGCGTTCGTCCCGAAGGACTACGCCGCGCACAGCGACATCATCGACCAGATCGTGCAGGCGCTGGTGCGCGAGTACCGCCTGACGATCGACTACGAGGCCGTGCTCGCGCAGCCGAAGCAGCACGACGTCGCGCCGTACACCCTGCTCGCCTACCGGGGCGGCCTCTACCTCGTCGGGTACAGCGAGACGGCGGGCAACATCCTGTGGCTCGCGGTCGAGCGCATCCGCTCCGCGAAGCCCACCCCCGGCGACGGACCGCGCGGCCGAGCGCGCTTCACCTATCCGAAGGACTTCGATCCCGCGCGCTACACCGACGGTCTCTTCGGCGTCGTCGAGGGACCCGAGACCGAGGTCGAGCTGGTGATCCTGAACCAGCGCACCGAGGCGTACCTCACGAAGCGGACGGTGCACCCGTCGCAGCGGTTCTCGCGCGACGACGCCGGCCGCTTGAGGCTGACGATGAAGGTCCGTGGCGTCGAGGAGCTCGCCAACTGGATCATGAGCTTGACGCCGTGGGTGGCGGTAGTGCGTCCGGCGGAGCTGCGCGCAGTGCTCGCCGAGCGCCTGCGCGTGGCCAGCGCGCACTACGCCGAGGCCGAGCTGGACGACTTCGCGAGCGGCCCGTTGGCGCGGCCGCGCAGCGCGGAGCCTCAGGAGGAGCGAGAGAGCTAGGAGCGGCCGGACGGATCCGGCCGCTCCCGCGACGCATCGGCTTCGCCGCTGCGCCGACTGCGGTCGAGGGGACGCCTACTCGTTCGTCCTCCCCGCCGCGCGCGGATCCTGATCGTCGTCCGCGTTCGGGTTGATCGCGTCGAGCACCGAGCGCGCCATGCCCTTGTTCTCCTCGAACTGCGGCGCGTTCTGCAGCGTGTCGCGCGACGCCGTCACGACCATCTCGTCGGGATCGTCCGCCTTCGGCTTCATCTGCAGCGAGCTCCACGGGACCTTCACCTGACGCGAGCCCATGCCGAACACGCCGCCGAGCGAGATGACCGCCGAGTCGATCTTGCCGTCCTTGTCGATGAGCAGCTTGCGGACGCTGCCGAGCTCCTGGCCCTGGCTGTCGAGCACGTCGCTGCCGATGATCTCGTCGGACGGGATCGTCGCCGCGGCGCCCGCGACGCTGCCCGAGCCGCTCGCGGCGCTGCCCGAGCGCATCGTGCCCTGCTCCATCTGCGCGCCCGAAGACTTCGCGCCCTGATCGTCCGCGGCGGCGCTGCCCGCCAGGGGTGCCACGGCAAGCGCGGCCGCCGCCAACAACACCGTCGTCGTTCTACGCATGGCTTCCTCCGTTCCGGGTCCGGAGCGTCCGGACCAACCCCCTGTGCGAGGGCAACGGTCGTGCCACGCGCGTGCGTCGGAAAGCCGAGCATTGGCGAGGGAACCGGAGAGCGGCGTGCAAGATTGGGTGGAAGCTCTTCCAAGGAGTGCAGACGAGGAGCGGAGGAAGGAACGTGCTCGACGTTCTCGGCGCGTCGCGGGCGCGTGGTCGGACTCCCTTCGGTCGTGGGGCGGGCCCCTCGGCACGGCGAGGCGCGCGGGCACGCGTCGCGATCGTCCACCTGCTCGCGCTCCGCTCGTCCGTCGCCTCGCGCACCACTCGTCGACTGCACGCGCGGCGTCGCGTCGTTCACGCGCTCGCATGACCGCGATCAGCTCGCATCGAGCGATCGATCCACGCATCGAGGTGCCGCGCGGCCGCCTCAAGGCGACGCGCGTCAAGCATAGCTGCACGCTCGCAACTCACGATCGCGATCTTTCGCAACGCTGATGGCGCTCGTCGCTCGCGTCGCGTGACGTCGTCGTGATCACGACGTTGCCCACCCGACGATCACGCGCGCTCGGCGACGCGAGAAAAACGCCGAGCATTTCGAGCATCGTCCGTGGCGCACGCCTTGCTCGCGCGTGCGCGGCGTGCGGATGGCTGTGCGGGAGGGGACACGCGGCGAGCGCACGTCGCAAGCGCGACGCATCGCCGCCTTGCTGGTCGTGACGATCGGCGTGACGAGCGTCGTCTCGTTCGCCGTTCGCGCGAGCACCGAGACGAGCGCACGAGCGCCGGACGACTCGGCGCTCGCGCGCACGAGCTACGCCCTCGGCTACGCGACGGGCCGCGACTTCCGCGATGCCCTGCCGATCACGCCGGACGCGTTCGCGCAGGGACTGCGCGACGGGCTCGCCGGTCCGCCGCACGACGCGAGCGTGATGTCGCGCGTCGAGCGCTTCGAACGCATGCGTCAGGCGATGAAGGCGCTCAGCGACGCGGAGCTCGCCGCCATCGCCGCGAGCATCGACGAGAACCAGGACCGCTGATCCAGGACGTCGATCCAAACCATCGATCCAAACCGCTTTGCCGCATGATGCACCCCAAACGTACCTTCTCGTGGTTCGTCTCGTGCGCCCTCTCTCCTACGCTCGCAGCGCTCGGCTGCGCGCTCGTGATGCTCGGCTGCGCGAAGTCCGAGCAGCCTCCAGCGAAGAGCCCGCAACCCGTGAGCGAGGAGGAGCGCACGAGCTACGCCCTCGGCGTCCACGTCGGCAGCAAGCTCCGCGCGAGCGGCGTCGAGGTCGACGTCGAGCAAGTCCTCGCCGGATTCGCCGACGCGCTCGATCAAAAGACCGCCGAAAAGAGAGCGCGCCTCGATGCGATCCAGATCGCGCGCGAGCTCGAGCGCATCGGGGAGCGGACGCGCGCGGCGAACGTCGAGCGCGCGCGTGCGGCGCGGCGTGAAGTCGAGGGCTTCTTCGCGGAGAACCGCGCCCGCGAGGGCGTGATCGAGCTGCCGAGCGGCGTCCAGTACCGGATCGTCGCGGACGGCGATCAGCCGCCGCCCGCGCTCGGCGACCGCATCACCATCGAGTACGAGGGGCGGCTTCTCGACGGCGCCGTCTTCGACACGTCGCGCGACCGCTTCGCACCGACCATCGTTCGTCTCGCGCGCACGCCGCGTGCGTGGCGCGAGGTGCTGCCGCTGGTTCCCGGCGGCGCGACGGTCGAGCTCTGGGTCCCGCCGGATCCCGAGCCGACCGAGCATCCAACGGGCCTCGTGCCCCCTGGCGAGCCAGTCGTGTTCACCCTGCGCGTGACCGCGATCGACCGCCACCGAAACCCGGACCTCGCACGGGTCGCCCCGTGAGGTCGTCACAGGAGGGAGAAAAGGAGGAGAGCCACATCATGGCAGCGTCAAGCATAAGCCGAGCGCGCGGCGTGCGCCGGCGCGCAGCGCTCGTCGCGCTGGTCGCGCTGACGACGCTCGCGCTGACGCCGACGCTCGCGCGAGCGAACATCATCCACGAGGCGTCGATCGCGAGCCTGCACAAGGCGATCCAGAACGGGAAGATCACCTGCAAAGGGATCATCGAGGCGTACTTGAAGCGGATCGAGGCCTTCAACGGACCGTGCGCGGTGCCGGGTCCCGACCCGCGGACGCTCGTTCCCGGCTACACCGGTCCTTCGTTCGACGGCTACTGGGGCGCGCTGCGCTCGGATCCGACGCGCAAGACGGTCTACGGCAACTTCTCGCTGACCAACGACGGTCAGCTCGGAGCGCTGATCGCGGTCAACGTGCGCGGCCAGCGCTCGGGAACGTGCCCCGGCGCGTGCGACGTCGCCGGCACCGCGCCGCTGCCGGCGGGTTGCCCGACGGTGTGCAACAAGTCGCGCTCGATCCCCGACGCGCTCGAGGAGGCCGCGGCGCTCGACGCGCGCTACGGCCGCCGCCCGCCGCTCAAGGAGCTGCCGCTCTACTGCATCCCGTTCTCGGCGAAGGACACGATCGACTCGTCGCAGATCCGCTCGACGAGCGGCGGCGACGCCAAGTACTACCACGACCGCGCGGAGTACGACGCGACCGTCATCCAGCGCGTGCGCGAGAAGGGCGCGATCCTGCTCGCGCAGGCGAACCTCAACGAGTACAACGCCGGCCTCGGCAGCCCGAGCGGCCTCTCGAATCCCATCGTCGGGCACAACGGCTCGACCGTCGCCGGGCCGCTCTGCAACCCGTACGACACGACGCGCACGCCGGGCAGCTCGAGCGGCGGCTCCGGCTCGTCGGTCGGCGCGAACCTCGTCGTGTGCTCGTTCTGCGAGGAGACCGGCGGCTCGTGCCGCAACCCGGCGAACGTCAACGGCGCCGTGGTGCTGATGGGCTCGCAGGGCTTCTATAGTAAATTTGGCTTGAGCCCGGTGTCGCGCATCCGCGACCGCATCGCGGTCATCTGCCGCAGCGTCGACGACGTCGCACGCGTCGCGGACGCGATCGTCGGCTACGACCCGCTCAGCACCGAGAGCCCGGTCGACTACTTCAACCCGAAGCCGGAATCGTTCACCAAGCTCGTCGGCAAGACCGGCGACAAGAAGCCGCTCAAGGGGCTGCGGATCGGCATCGTGCGCGAGCACATGGTGCCGTGGACGCCGAACGACGAGGATCGCGTCATCAAGTTCAACGCCGAGCTCAAGGTGCTGCGCGACCTCGGCGCCGAGCTCGTCGAGTCGGTCGACCCGGAGTACATCGCGCGCATGGGCGACGACCCGACGATCCCGAACATGGAGACCGACTTCAACGACGCGATCGCCCAGATCCTGCCGTATTACATGGCGAGCTACATCTTCAAGACGGACTCGAACGGCAACCCGCTGTTCCCGTCGCTGTACAACTACTCGAGCGATCGCATCAAGACGAGCGTCGATCTCTTCTTCGGCGACCTCATGCTCCCCGCGTCGGTGGCGGCCGGACACCTGAACCTGCGCCGGCTGCAGAGCTTCCCCGGCACGCCCGGTGAGGGCAAGCACTCGCTCAACATCTACCTGCGTCAGCGTGGCGACCCGATCATCACCGACATCCAGGCGCTCGCCGACAACTCCAACTTCCAGACCGACAAGCTGCTCGACCCCGACGATCCGCTGAGCCACGATCCCAACTGGATCAGCTCGGAGTACGAGGACTGGCAGCTGCTCGCGCAGGAGACGACGCTCGACTCGCCGGGTCTCACCGAGCGCATCATGATCCGCGAGGTCATGCGTCAGGTGATCGCCAAGGTGATGGGCGACAACGGGATCGACGCGTTCATCAACCCGCTCAGCACGCTGCCGCCGGGCAAGATCCTCGGCCCCGGCATGCCGAGCGGCCCCGGGCTGCGGCCCTCGACGCGCTTCCCGCTGAGCGCCGATGCCGGCATCCCCGAGGTCGTCGTGCCGATGGGCTTCAGCCGCGTCGCGTACGATCCCTACTGGGTCGTCAATCCAAACAACTCGAACGCCGTCATGACGGTCATGCCGACCGAGCCCACGATCCTCCCCGAGCCCGGCCTGCCGTTCGGCATGTCCTTCTGGGGCGGCCCCGGCCAGGAAGCCCAGCTCGTCGCGATCGCCGACGCGTACGAGAACGCGACCAACCACCGCAAGCCGCCGAAGGGCTACGGCCCGCTGCCGGGCGAGCCGTGAGGCGTGTGGTCGGTGTTTGACGTGAGGAGGTGAAAGCGAGGGCCCGGCGTCGCGGGGATGCGGCGCCGGGCCCCTGCCGTTTGCGTGGCGGTAGGTGGTCCGCGTTCTGCCGTCGCGGCCAAGCCGCGAGCGGCTCGCCTCCAGGTCCGATGATCTCGACGCTGTCACCGGGCCCAAGACCGGCGCGAGAGATGGCGACGTTGGCTCTGCTGAGCCTCTTCTCACGCGCGGCGACAGAGGGGTACCGGATGCCCGCAATCGCCAAGGCTCTGGCGACAACCGCCCCGAGCCGCTGTGTCTCGATCGGACGCCTCGCGGTTCGCCAGTCCGCTCCGACGCGCAGCTCCTTCGTCGCGGCCAGAGTCATTCGTAGCTCGGCCGAGACCCGGAGCTCGGGTGCCGTCAGTCGTCGCGCTCGATCACCCGCAGCAGGTTGCCGACGTACCGGATCTCGACCCGCGCGACGCTCGGGTCCTCCTCCAGGATCTGACGCGCGACCTCCTCGGCCTCGCGCTCGGTCCAGCACATCACGGGGTCGCCCCAGCGGCCGGAGAACACCCAGAAGAAGCCGCCCACCTCACTTGTCCTTGCGCGCACCGCGGCCGAACAGCCCCTCGGGGACGATGCGCGACTCGAGCGCGCTCGGGCGACGCTTCGAGTACGACGTCACGCTGTCGCCGTGGTCGGCGTACCACGAGCCGTCGCTGCCGTAGACGTGCGAGCCGTAGCGGTGCCAGCTCTTGCCGCGGTTCGAGCGGATGTAGTTGCCGTACTGGTGGAACGTCGTGCCGTCGTCGCAGTACGTGGCGTTGCCGCGGCTCGTACAGTACGTGCCGGCCTCCGCGCGACCGACCCACCACGAGCCGGCGTCGAGCGGCAGCAGGACGGCGGCGGCGACAAGCAGCCCGAGGGCGAGCGAAGCGAAAGCCTGCGTGCGATGCGACAGCATCGGCGTGTCTCCTTTCCGCCACCGCAAACGCGGCGGCTCGAGACACGCACGGTACAGCGCCCGTGAGACAGCGGTTGACTGACGCCGCGTAGCCGCTCGGTCGCTCAGGCAACCGCGCGACGTCACCTGCCCATTCTCGAGCTCAGGCCACCGCGCGACGCTCGCCTGTCCGTTCGCGCGCTCAGGCCACGGCGCGCCGCTCGCTCTCCCGCCCGCGCGCGAGCTGCAGCGCCACCTCCGCCACCCGCCTGCCGAGCACCCGCGCGGTCTCGAGATCCGCCTCCGGCGGCGCGGCGTCCGGACCCTGGTCGATGTTCGACTGCGCCGCCGCGCCGAGCCAGAAGCCGAGCCGGTTCACCTCGTCGTCCGTCGCCGTCGACGCCCGCCCGGTCGGCGCCACGCCGAGGCTCACCCAGTGCATCCCGTGCTGCGCCGCGAAGAGCGCGATCTGCACCAGCGTCGCGAGCTTGTCGCCCGCGCTCGAGCCGGAGTTGGTGAAGCCCGCGGCGACCTTGTCGCGCCAGCGCATGCCGCGCGCGAGCACGGGACGCGACGTGGCCTCGGCGAACGCCTGGAACGCGGCCGACGGGCCGCCCATGTAGGTCGGCGCGCCGAAGACGATCGCGTCGGCGGCCTCGAGGTCGTCCCAGCGCGTGACCGCCTCCTCGACGGTCAGCAGCAGCGCCCGCGCGCCCGCGACCTGCTCGACGCCGGCCGCGACCGCCGTTGCTTGACGCGCCGTGTGTCCGAACCCGCTGTGGTAGACCACCGCGACCCGCACGCGCGCGTCGCGCGCAAGACCTGCCACCTCAGTGAACGACATGACCATCCCCTCCGAGGTGCCGCAGCTTGTCGGGATTGCGCACGACGTAGATCGCGACGATCTTGCCGTCCTCGACCTGCAACGCGGTGGTCTGCAGGACGTCGCCCTGCTCGATCGAGACGAAGCCCGGCAGACCGTTGATCAGGCCGTAGCGCACGAGCCGCGACGGCTGCGCCGCGAAGAGCGCCGCCAGCGTCTCGTGCAGCCGCAGCACCTCGTCGCGCCCGACGAAGGTGTGCGTCGAGGCAGGGATCCGGCCGCCGCCGTCCGCCTGCGCGGTGACGTCCGCCGCGAGCAGCGTCCGCAGGCGCTCCATGTCGCCCGAGCGCGACGCGGCGAAGAACGCCTGCGCGATCTCGAGCCCACGCTCGCGCGACACCGCGAAGCGCGGCCGCGCCGCGCGCACGTGCGCGCGCGCCCGGCTCGCGAGCTGGCGGCATGCGGCGGGGTCGCGGCCGATGGTCTCCGCGATCTCCTCGAAGCCGACGCCGAAGACGTCGTGCAGCAGGAACGCCGCCCGCTCGAGCGGCGACAGGCGCTCGAGCGCGAGCAGCAGCGGCAGCGTCACGTCCTCGACCTCGCCCTGCCCCGCAGGGTCGACGTCCTGCACGATCGGCTCGGGCAGCCACGGCCCGACGTACGTCTCGCGCCGGTGGCGCGCGGACTTCAGCACGTCGAGGCAGAGCCGCGTCACCACGCGGCGCAGGAACGCCTCGGGCTCGCGCACGGCGGCGCGGTCGGTGTCGAGCCAGCGCAGGAACGCCTCCTGCACGACGTCCTCCGCGTCCGCGACCGAGCCGAGCATGCGGTACGCGACGCGCACGAGCATCGGCCGCAGCGGATCGAACGTCGCGGCGGCGTCCTGCTGATCTGACGGCAGCGTCATCGTCGCCTCCTTCTCTAGTACGTCCGACGCGAAGACGAGATGCCGCGGTGCGGTGTGACATGGCGCGGCCGCGACCGCTCTTCAGCGACCGCGCCACCTCGAACGTCGCTGCCTCGAATGAGGGCACGGCGCTCGCCCGCTGTGGCCGCCGACTTGCACTGAACCCACGACGAGCCGTCGTCCGGCGAGCGGGCAGGCGTTTTCGCGACAGAGAAGAGCAAGCCTTACACGCCGCGACGAAGTTCTTTCGAACGTCGAGGGAGTCGCCCGACTCGGCGAGATCGTCAGGTCGAGCGACATACCGAGCGGACGGCGGTTGCATCCGGTTCGTCACCGCAAAGGCCAGAGCCGCGCCCAGCGCGCAGCTTGCGAAAGGATTCGAATGTCGATCGAGCACCGCAGCGCCGTCACCGAGACCGCGGAGAGGGTCCGCGCGCTGATCTCGACCCCCGACCTCGACGTGCGCGCCCGCCGCGACTCCTGCATCGCCGGCGCCCTGCAGAGCGATCTCGCGCACGAGAGCGAGCGCGCGTGGTCCGTTCCAGACGACGTTGCCGACGACCGGACCGAGCGGGCGCGCGCCTGCGTGCAGCGCGCGCTCTACGAGCTCAATCGCCTCGAGCTCTACTGGTTCGACGACCCCGGGCGCTACGTCAATGAGAATTCCGTCACGCTCGCGCGGCTGCACGAGGCGCTCGAAACGCCGTGGCAGCGCTGGCTCCTGCAGCGGGTGCCGTCGGACGCGGTCGCCGACGACGACCCGCCCGAAGCGATCCGCACGCGCGCCGAGCGCGACGCGACGCCGTCCGACACCGCGGACCAGCGCTTCTTCGCCGAGGAGATCGACCTCGGCGGCTACCGTCGGCTGCTCGAGATCGCGTCGGTGAACGGGCTCGTCGAGGCGAGCCAGCTCTCGCGTGCGCTCGGCGGCGCGCCGAGCCCCGTGCAGAGCACGCTCACGCGCATCTTTCTCGAGGAGTACGGCAACGGCCTGCCGAAGAAGAAGCACTCGACGTTCTTCGCGCGCATGCTCGAGGACCAAGGGATGGACGCAACGCCCGAGGCGTACCTCGACTCCGTCCCCTGGCAGGTGCTCGGCGCGATCAACCACGCGTTCACGCTCGCCGAGCGCAAGCAGCTCTACCTGCGCTTCTGCGGCGCCTTCACCTTCACGGAGGTGTCGACGCCGGCGAGCTTCCAGGGCTACGCGCGCGCCGCAGCGCGGCTCGGCCTCTCCGACGGGCACGACGACTACTGGGCGCTGCACATCCGCGAGGATCGGCGTCACGGCGCGTGGATGGTCGAGCAGGTCGTGCAGCCACTGTGCGAGCGTTTCCCCGAACGACGGCACGAGCTGCTGCTCGGCTACGAGCAGCAACGACTGGTGGAAGGACTCGCCGGCGCGGCGACGGCGCGCGAGTGTCGCGCGGCGACGCGCGCGGGAGCGCCGTCATGACGTTCCAGGTGGGATGGCGTGACAGGTTCGAGCCGCCGCCTCCGGAGGACGACCGCACGTCCGACGCGTTTCGCGCGACGCTCGACGACGCTCTCGAAACCAGGCTCTTCGGCGAGCTCGTCTACCGCGCGGTGCGACACCTCGGCGCACGGCACGTGCTCGACGTCGGCTGCGGCGTCGGCACGCCGACGCTCGAGGCCGCTCGCGCCGGAGCGGCGCGCGTGGTCGGCGTCGATCTGATCCGCGAGAACGTCGCCCGCGCGCACGCGAACATCCTTCGCAGCAGGCTCGACGGTCGCGTGTCCGCACACCACGCGAGCTGGCGCGACGTCGTCAGCGGACGGTTCGCGATCGGCGACGTCGATCTCGTGGTATCGAACCCGCCGTACGTTCCCGGCGGCCGCGGCTCCGCGGTCGACGGCGGACCGCGTGGCACCTCGATCCTCGATGCGATCGTCGACGGCGTGCCGGGCTCGGTGCGCGGGCTCGCGCTGCTGTTCGGCTCGCTGAGCGATCCGCTGCAGGTGATCGCGCGGCTGCAGGCGCGCGGCTTCGCGCTGCGCGAGCTGCTGCTCGAGCCGGTGCCGTTCGGCCGCTACACGAGCGAACCCGCGACGCTTGCCACGCTCTTGCGGTTGCGTCGCGAAGGGCACGCGTGGTTCAGCGACGCCGCGCCCGCGGGCGGCGGCGCGCCGCACCAGTACTTGACGATGGGCGTCGTCGCGCAGCGCGAGGCCGAGCCGTCGTCGTCGCGCGCCAGCGCCTGGCGGGCCCGCGTCGCCGCGCTGCTCGACACCTACCAGCGCACCGGCCGCGTCGCGCTCGACGCCGGCGCCGGCGTGCGCGGCTTCGAGCGCACGGGACGATCCGTGGGATTTCGGCGTTCGCGCTCCGCGAACGGGCGAACGTCGGCGTGCCAGCCGCAGCAGAGGACCGAGCATTGGCGTCGTGATCGGCGTCGCCGCCGCGGCGACCTCGAAAGCACGTGAGCGGTCGGCGCGGTCGCTTGACTAGTTCGGACTCCTAATATACTTGTCGCGCATGCCGCGACGCCCCGCCCCGCCGCCCGACGCCGCGCAGCAGCCGCTCGAGCAGCGCATCGTCACCGCGCTGCACAAGCTCGGGCTCGCGATGAAGCAGCAGACCTGGCTGCAGGCGAGCGACGAGGGCCTGTCGCCGACCCAGGGCCAGATCCTCGCCACGCTCGCGACCGACGGCCCGCAGAGCGCCACCGAGCTCTCGCGCCGCCTCGGACTCACGCTGCCGACCATCAGCGACTCCGTGCGCGTCCTCGCCGAGAAGGGCCTGATCGCGCGCAAGCCGGATCCGCGTCACCCGCGCGCGAGCCTGCTCTCGCTCACCGCACGCGGCCGCACGCGCGCGACGCGCGCGCAGGCCTGGCCCGAGTTCCTCGCCGCCGCGGTCGGCACGCTGTCCGAGGGCGAGCGCGAGGCGGTGTTCGGCGCGCTCGTCAAGATGATCCGTACGCTACAGGAGAACGGCCAGATCCCGCCGAGCCGCATGTGCGTGAGCTGCACCTACTTCCGGCCCAACGTCCACGCGGGACCGCGACCGCACCACTGCGCGCTGGTCGACGCGCCGATGCGCGGCACGGATCTACGGCTCGACTGCGCCGAGCACGAGGAGGCGTCGGCGGAGCAGCGACGCGAGTCCTGGGAAAGGCTGGTCAACGCCGGATGACGGCGAAGCACGCAAAGGAGGTCGATCGTGAGCATCCCCGGATACGCCTACGGTAGCGCGACGCTCGCACGCTCCCCCGTCACGCTCGAGGAGTTCGAGCTCATGAAGAAGAGCGTCGCGTTCGACGACGAGGACGTGCGCTGGCTGCGCGCGTCGCACGACGTGCTCGCCGACCAGGTCGAGGCCATCCTCGACGTCTGGTACGGCTTCGTCGGCTCGCACCCGCACTTGGTCGCGACGTTCGCCGACGAGCGCAGCGGCGAGCCGATCGGCGACTACCTCGCCGCGGTGCGCAAGCGCTTCGGTCAGTGGATCCTCGACACCGCACGCGCGAGCTACGATCAGGCGTGGCTCGACTGGCAGCACGAGATCGCGCTGCGCCACCACCGCGCGAAGAAGAACGCGACCGACGGCGTCGCGGCGAGCGACATCGTGCCCTTCCGCTACCTCGTTCCGCTGATCTACCCGATCACCGCGACGCTGAAGCCGTTCCTCGCGAAGAAGGGGCACTCGGCCGAGGATGTCGACAAGATGCACGCCGCGTGGCTCAAGTCGGTCCTGCTGCAGGTCACGCTGTGGAGCCAGCCGTACGTCAAGCAAGGAGATTTCTGATGCGGCCGCGGCCCGCGCCCGAGTGGCAGACGATCGCCTGGTTCAACACGCCCGAGCCGCTCACGCTCGAGAAGCTGCGCGGCCGCGTCGTCATGCTGCACGCGTTCCAGATGCTCTGCCCCGGCTGCGTCTCGCGCGGCCTGCCGCAGGCGCAGCGGGTCGCGGACCTGTTCGCCGGCGCGCCGCTCGTCGTCGTCGGGCTGCACACCGTGTTCGAGCACCACGAGGCGATGCAGCTGCCCGCGCTGCGCGCGTTCCTGCACGAGTACCAGATCCGCTTCCCGGTCGGCGTCGACGCGCCCGGCCCCGACGGCGACCCGATCCCGCGCACCATGCGCGCCTACGCCATGCAGGGCACGCCGACCACCGTTTTGATCGATGCCCAGGGCCGCCGCCGCCGCCAGGTGTTCGGCGTGCACGACGACCTGCTGCTCGGCGCGGAGCTGCAAGCGCTGCTGTCGGAGGTCGGCACGACGCGCTCGGCGGAGGAAAGCAACGCGGTGGAAAGCAGCGACGAGCGCGCGGGCGCGTGCACGCCGGAGCGCTGCGACCCGCAGTAGGTCGAGCGACGACGGGCACGGGGCCGAAGCGATGATGCGCCTCGAAGGTTGACCGCCGCTGCGGCAAACCCGACAACGCGGCGCGTGTTCCGCAAGCTCGTCCCCGGCCTCTACGAAGAGCTCGTCACCGCCGACCTCGCCCGCGCGCTCGCCGCCGTCGCTCGCGACGGTGAGCTCGATCCCGACGTCGCGCCGCTCGATCCAGCCACGAGCCATCAGGTTCTCGCGCGCCACCTGCGTCGCCTGCTCGAGTGGGCACTGCACACCTTTCCGGAGGAGACGCGTCTCGAGCGACAGGTCCGTCTCGTCGAGCGCATCCTCGCGGTGGTCGAGGAGGAGCTCGCGGACCTGCTGCCCGAGGACCGTCGCGAGCGGCCGATTCAACCCAAGCTCCTCACCGCGCTCGTCCGCCGCGCGGCGTTGTCCGACGGTGCGCCGCCGAAGCGGCCCGGCATCCCGCTCGCGGACTCGGTCCTGCTGACCAACGCGCCGCACGAGCACCGCGTCGGTCACGAGCTCGAGCGCGAGATCGCGTCGGCCGACCGGATCGATCTCCTGTGCTCGTTCGTGAAGTGGTCGGGCTTCGTGCGCCTGCGCGACGCGCTGCGGGAGCACACCACGGTGCGACGCCGTCCGCTGCGCGTTCTGACCACGACGTACCTCGGCGCGACCGATCGGCGCGCGCTCGACGAGCTCGTCGGGCTCGGCGCGCAGGTGCGCGTCTCCTACGACACGCGTGCGACGCGCCTGCACGCCAAGGCGTGGCTCTTCCATCGCGAGAGCGGCTTTTCGACCGCCTACATCGGCTCTTCGAATCTTTCCGCTGCCGCGCTCACCGATGGGCTCGAGTGGAACGTGCGGATCTCCGCCGTCGAGAGCCCACGCGTGCTCGACAAGTTCGCAAAGACGTTCGAGTCATACTGGGCCGACGAGGACTTCGAGCCCTACTCACCAGACCGCGATGCGACGCGCTTCGAGCGCGCCCTGGCACGCGAACGTGGCAGCGACGACGGCGACGCCGGCTACCTGCCGACGCTCGACCTCCATCCGTACCCCTTCCAGCAAGCGATCCTCGAGCGGCTCGACGTCGAGCGTCGTGTGCACGGTCGCCATCGCAACCTGATCGTCGCGGCAACCGGCACCGGCAAGACCGTGATCGCAGCGCTCGACTTCCGCCGCCTGTGGAGCGAGCTCGATCGGCCAAGTCTGCTCTTCGTCGCTCACCGTGCCGAGATCCTGAAGCAGAGTCGCGCAGTGTTCCGCATGGCGCTGCGCGACCCGAGCTTCGGCGCGCTCTACGTCGAAGGCCATCGACCCGAAAACGAGCGCCACGTCTTCGCCTCGATCCAGTCGCTGTCGCGCCCCGGTGTCGTCGACCGTCTCGCACCCGACGCCTTCGACGTCGTGATCGTCGACGAGTTCCACCACGCAGCGGCACCGACCTACGATCGCCTGCTCCGACGCTTGCGTCCGAAGGAGCTCCTCGGGCTGACCGCGACACCCGAGCGCGCCGACGGCGAGGACGTGACGCGCTGGTTCGACCATCGCGTCGCAGCAGAGCTTCGCCTCTGGGACGCGATCGACCGCGCGCTGCTCGTCCCCTTCCAGTACTTCGGCATCGCGGACCACGTCGATCTGTCGCGCATCACGTGGCGGCGCGGCTACGACCCCGTCCAGCTCGAGGGCGTGCTGACGGGCGACGATGCGCGCGCGCAACTGGTCCTGCGAGCGGTGCGCGACCACGTCGCGAACCCGCGTCGCATGCGGGCGCTGGGCTTCTGCGTGGGCGTCGCACACGCGCGCTTCATGGCCGAGCGCTTCACGGCGGCCGGCATCCCGGCGCTCGCCGTGACCGGCGAGCATCTGTCCGATGAGCGCGCCGACGCGATCCGCCGCCTGCGCGAGCGCGAAGTGAACGTTCTGTTCGCGGTCGACGTGTTCAACGAAGGCGTCGACATCCCGGAGGTCGACACGATCCTGATGCTGCGGCCGACCGAGAGCGCGACCGTGTTCCTGCAGCAGCTCGGCCGCGGTCTCCGCCGTCACGAGGACAAGGACTGCGTCACCGTGCTCGACTTCATCGGCAAGCCGCACGAGCGCTTCCGGTTCGATCTCCGCTTCCGCGCGCTGACCGGGGCGACGCGCCGCGCGCTCCCGCGCGAGATCGAGGAGGGCTTTCCGCTGTTGCCGTCCGGCTGCGCGATCCGGCTCGAGCGAGAGGCGCAGCAGCGCGTCCTCGAGAACGTCCGGCGCGCGCTCAGCAGCGCGCCGCGCCACCTCGCGCAGGAGCTGCGTCGCGTGCTCGGCGAGACGCGGCGCGAGGACATCGGGCTCGCCGACTTCCTCGAGCACGCGGCGCTCGAGCTCGACGACGTCTATCGCAACGGCCGTACCTGGCTCGATCTACGTCGCGCGGCGGGCCTGCCCGCACCGGACGCGACGCTGGATGACGAGGAGCTCGCGCGGCGCCTCGAGACGCTGCTCACCTTCGACGATCCCGAATGCTTGACGCAGTGGATCGGTGCTCTGCAGCACCCGGAGCCGCCTGACCCACACGCATCGGATGAGCGAGCGCGCCGGCGCTGGCTGATGCTCGCGGCGACGTTCGACCGCGAAGCCCCCGTGGATCTCGCAGGGGTGCTGCGACGCCTGTGGTCGCCGGCGCTGCGCGCGGAGATGCTGGCGCTCTTCGAAGTGCTGCTCGCGCGCATCGAGCACGAGCCGCGGCCGCTCGAGCTACCGGGCGACGGCGGCTCGGACGTACCCCTGCTGCTGCACTGCCGCTACTCGCTCGTCCAGATCATGGCCGCGTTCGACGTCGTCACCCAGCATGGCCGCGTCCTCCGACCGCAGCAGGGCGTCTTCCTCGAGCGTCGTACGCGTACCGACCTGCTCTTCGTGACGCTCCGCAAGTCCGAGCGCGACTACACGCCGACCACCATGTACAAGGACTACGCGATCTCGCCGACCGAGCTGCACTGGCAATCGCAAAATCACGCGGTTCCCGACCGCGAGCCCGGCTTGCGCCACGTCGACCCGCGCGCTGCTGGCGTCACGCCGCTGCTCTTCGTCCGGGATGCGGCGGACGACACGCGCGGCCGCACACAGCCCTACATGCTGCTCGGCTCGGCCGAGGTCGTGAGCTGGCACGGCGAGCGGCCGATCAACGTGGTGTGGCGGCTCGCGACGCCGATGCCGGCCGACTTCTTCCGCGAGGCCCGCGTCGTCGGCGGGTGAAGGATCCGGCTGGAACGTGGAGCGCGGAACGAAGCTACGACGTTCCGCGCGCCACGTTCGCCTCCTAGCTCACGGCACGTTGACGACGATCTCCCCCTCCTCCGCGACGTCGATCCCCGGGCCGCCGTCGATCGAGTCGCGGCCTTCGCCGCCGAGCAGGACGTCGTCGCCGTCGCCACCGGACAGGACGTCGTCGCCCGTTTCGCCGACCAGGTAGTCGTCGCCGCCGAGGCCGATGAGCGTGTCGTTGCCGCCGTTGCCGATCAGGTCGTCGGGACCGTTCGTGCCGGTCACGACGTCGTCGCCGTCGCCCGCGTAGACCGCGAGCGTCACGCCCTTCCCGAGGCTGGGCCAGCCGGTGATGACGTCGTTCTTGTCGCCGCCTTCGAGGTGGAAGCGCTCGACGCGCAGGTGGTCGAGGCGCAGCGAGCTCTGAGCGTCGAACAGCAGCACCGCGACGAAGCGGCCGTCGGGGCGGATGTCGATGACGTTCTCCCGCGTCCTGGCGCCGTGGATGCGCGCTTGGTCGATGCCGGCGCCGCCGTCGATGCGGTCCACTCCGTCGCCGGCGTACCAGACGATCCGGTCGTTGCCGCCGTCGCCGCGGATGCGGTCGTCACCGCCTCGGCCTTGCAGCGTGTCCCTGCCCGGACCGCCGCGCAGGTCGTCGTCGCGGACGCCGCCGAGCAGCTCGTCGTCGCCCGGCCCGCCGATCAGGACCGCGGGGGGCAGCGGGCCCTGACGCTCGTCGATCTCGAGGCGGTCGTTGCCGCTGCCGCCGCGCACCACGACGCGGCGCGTGTTGTGGATGTCCGGCGCGCCGCCGACGATCGGCACCGCGCCCTCGTTGACGAGGATCGCGCCGGAGAGCAGGCGCGACACGCGGATCTGGTCGTTCTCGCGGCTGCCGATCACGGTCAGCACGCCGCTGCCGCGCGCGAAGCGCGCGCGGACGTTCGCCTGCGCCTCCGCCGCGACCGCGACCACGCCCGCGGCGACGAGCAGCATGCCGGCGCCTCGCACGTACGTTCGCAGGACGGCGCGCCCGCGCCGTCGCTCGATGCTCCTGGTCTTCATGGCTCCCTCCCGAGTCCGTCCTGGATCGTGCGCGCAGCCGCTGCGCGCGCACCTGGCGACGGCGCCGACCTGGCGCGTCACGATGACTTCGGGGGAGGACGCGCCGACGCGACCGATCTATTGCAGACAGTCGGTCCGGCGTATGCTGGCGCCGCCGTCGACCTCGGACGCGACGAACGACAAGGAGAAACTACGCACCATGGCGAAGCGCGTACCCCGCATCGAGCTCTACTACTGGCCCATGATCCAGGGACGCGGCGAGTTCGTCCGTCTCGCGCTCGAGGAAGCGGGCGCCGACTACGTCGACGTGGCGCGCGAGAAGGGCGGCATGGCGCGCATGATGCGCTTCCTCGAAGGCGAGGAGCGCGGCGCGCTGCCGTTCGCGCCGCCGTTCGTCAAGGTGGGACGCACGATCGTCTCGCAGACCGCGAACATCCTCGCCTTCCTCGCGCCGAAGCTCGGGCTCGTGCCCGCCGACGAGGCGCTGCGCGCCGAGGCGAGCCAGATCGCGCTCACCATCGCCGACCTCGTCGCCGAGGCGCACGACACGCACCACCCGATCGCGTCGAGCCTCTACTACGAGGACCAGCGCAAGGAGGCGAAGCGGCGCGCGGAGTCGTTCGTCGACGAGCGCATCCCGAAGTACCTCGGCTGGCTCGAGCAGATCCTCGAGCGCAATCGCGCGAGCCGCGGACGCTGGCTCGTCGGCCGCGACCTCACCTACGCCGACCTGTGCGCGTTCCAGGTCGTCGAGGGGCTGCGCTACGCATTCCCGAACGCGATGACGCGCGTCGAGCGCAAGCTGCCGCTGCTCATGGCGCTGCGCGACCGCGTCGCCGAGCGACCGCGCATCGCCGCGTATCTCGCCTCCGAGCGGCGCATCCCGTTCAACGAGCAGGGGATCTTCCGCCGCTACCCCGAGCTCGACGCGAACCCGCCCGCGAGCGGCGCGCGCAAGGCCGGCAAGGCGCGCAAGGCGGGAAGCCGCAAGAAGCGCGCGTAGCGTCGCGGTTCTCCACGCCGTCACCGCAAGGCCGCGCGCGGCCCCGCCGCTCTCCGCCGTCACTCGCAACCCGCCGCGTCGTTTGCCAAGACTCGCGCCATGCTGTGGCTCGTGGCGGTGGTCGCGGTCGTGTGGTGCGCGCACGCGCTTTTTGGCTCGCACTGGCGGATCGAGCCGCGTCTCGCCACCCCGGACGAGGCCGGCGTCACGCCGGACGAGCTCGCGCGCGACGCGCGCATCGTCGCCGTCGTTCCGGCGCGCAACGAGGCGCAGGAGCTGCCGCGCACGCTGGGCTCGCTGCTCACGCAGCGCGACGACCTGCAGGTGATCCTGGTCGACGACCACTCGACCGACGGCACGGCGGAGATCGCGCGCCGGATCGCGGAAGAGCACGGTGCTTCCGAACGGCTCACCGTGCTCTCGGGCGCGCCGCTGCCCGCGGGCTGGACCGGCAAGGTGTGGGCGCAGGAGCAGGGCGTCGCGCAGGCGCTCGCGCGCGGCGCCGAGTGGATCTGGCTCACCGACGCCGACGTCGCGCACGCGCCCGGCGTGCTCGACCGCCTGCTCGCCACCGCGCGTCTCCACGGACGCGACATGGTCTCGGTGATGGCGCGCCTGCGCTGCCTCACCGCCGCCGAGAAGCTTCTCATCCCGGCCTTCACCTACTTCTTCGCGACGCTGTACTCGTTCCGCGGCACGGCGAACGATCGCTCGCGCACGGCGGGCGCGGCCGGCGGCTGCGTGCTGGTGCGCGCCGAGCTGCTGCGGCGGATCGGCGGCATGGCGGCGATCCGCGACGCGGTGATCGACGACTGCTCGCTCGCGCGCGCGTGCAAGGACGCGGGCGGACGCCTTTGGCTCGGCTACGACGCCGGCGTCAACTCGACGCGCGGCTACCCGACGCTCGCCGACGTGTGGAACATGGTGGCGCGCAGCGCCTACACGCAGCTGCGGCTGAACCCGCTGATCCTCGTCGGCTGCGTGCTCGGCCTCGCGTTCATCTTCTTCGTGCCGATCGCGGCGATCCTGTTCGGGACGCTCGGCGCGCGGCTCCTCGGCCTCGTCGCGTACGTGGCGATGGTGCGCACGTACCACCCGATGGTGCGCTGGCTCGGCTGCGCGCCGGAGTGGGCGCTCGCCCTGCCCGTCTCGGCCGCGCTCTACACCGCGATGACGATCTCGTCGGCGTGGCGTCACTACCGCGGCGTCGGCGCGGCGTGGAAGGGTCGCGCGTACGGCTCGCTCGCCGGTCAAGCGTCGAGCGAGCCGCGCTAGCGAGCTCGCGCCGAGCGCGAGCGGCCGTCGCCCTCAGCGCTCCTTCTCGGCGACGACGCGGAAGTAGGGCGCCACAGCGAGCAATGCCGCGCAAACGATCCCGTTCTGGATGACGCGATTGTAGAGCCGCGCCGCCGCGCGCTTCGCGGGGTGGAAGATCGCGATCTCCTCGGGCGGCACGTCGGGCACCAGGATCCGGCAGCCGTTCGGGAAGTGACGCGCGAACAGACGCCGCAGGTCGCGCGCCGAGAGCAGATGGATCGAGTGGTAGTCCTGACCCGTGCGCCAGCGGACGTAGCCGTTCATCCAGGCGCGCGGCAGCAAGCCCACGCCCCAGATCTTGTAGTGCGGCTCCGCCGTCAAGCTAAAGCGGTTCGGCGTCGTGCACACGAAGAGCCCGCCCCGACGCAGCACGCGGCGCGCCTCGCGCAGCACCGCGTCGCGGTCCTCGACGTGCTCGATGACGTCCGGCGAGACGACGAGAGCGAGACGCTCCGGCGCGAGCGGCAAGCGCTCGGCGCAGGCGCAGACGAGACGCGCGCGGACGCCCTCCTCCTCGAGCCGCTTGCGGCAGACGACGAGCCAGGCGAGCGACAGGTCGACGCCGATCGCGTCCGGGAAGCGGCGCGCCGCGGGCGCGAGGAAGCCGCCCGCGCCGCAGCCGAGGTCGAGCACGCGCTCGCAGCGGCGGCCCGCGACCAGCGCGCCGAGCCAGCCCGAGTCCGCGAGGTCGCGCGCGTAGCGCCGCGGCGCGGCCTGGAGCTGCAAGTTCCGCATGTCGGCCATGGCGCGCAAGCGCTTCTCGCCGGCGAGACGGCGCGGCCACAGCACCTCGACGAGCTCGAAGAGCGAGCTGCGCGCGTACATCTCGGCGAGGTCGCAGGCGTCGCGCCAGTCGGCGTCGTAGTCGACCGCCGGCATGGTGAGCGGCACGCGCAGATCCGGGATGCCGAGCACGGCGCGGAAGCGACGTCCGCAGCCGCGGCATTCCCACTGCGCGTCGTCTGCGCCGAGCGCGCCCGCGCAGTGCGGGCAGACGAACGGCGCGTCCTCGTCGCGCGCGGAGGCGGCGGCCTGTCCCGGCGTCGAGCCGAGCGTCATCGCGCACCCCGCCTGCACCGAGCCGACGCCACCATCACGCCTCCCCTGCCCCCGCTTTACCTCGCGCGCGCGGCTCGACGCGAGCGGTCCGGCCCGGGTGGCGCCGCGCGGCCGCGATCACCATAGAGGAGCGGGTGAACCTCACCGAGAGCATCGACTGGAATTCGCCCGCGCTGTTCGAGCTGCGCCTGCTCGGCTACCGGGCGCTGAAGCCGCTGCAGTGGCCGGTGTCGCGCGTGGTCGCGATCCCGCGTCCGGCGGCGTTCGTCGGCCCGGGCTCGGCGCGCCGGCTGTGCGCGACGATCGGACAGTCCGGCGTCGAGCGCGTCATGATCATCACCGACGCGGTGCTGAACAAGCTCGGCCTCATCGATCCGCTGCGCGACGCGCTCGCCGCGCACGGGATCGACGTCGCGGTGCACGACGCGATCACGCCCGATCCGACCTACCCGGTGCTCGAGGCCGGGCTCGCGGCGGTGCGCGCGCACCGCAGCGACGCGATCCTCGCGGTCGGCGGCGGCTCGGTGATCGACGCCGCCAAGGTGATCGACGCGATGGCGGTGAGCGGCAAGCCGCCGCACAAGCTCGTCGGCGTGCTGAAGGTCGGAAAGCCGTTGCTGCCGCTCTACGCGATCCCGACCACCGCAGGGACGGGCTCGGAGGTGACGGTCGCCGCGGTGGTGACCGATCCGGTGGCGCACGCGAAGGCCGCGGTGATCGACCCGCGCCTCGTGCCGCTCGCGACCGCGCTCGACCCGACGCTCATGACCGGCATGCCGAAGCCGATCACCGCCGCGACCGGGCTCGATGCGCTGACGCACGCGGTCGAGGCGTACATCAACCGCTGGCCGCACGCCGACACGGCGTCGCACAGCATCGCCGCGACCCGCATGATCTTCTCGAGCCTGCCGCGCGCCTACGAGCACGGCGAGGATCTGGAAGCGCGCGAGGCCATGGCGGTCGCCGCGTTCCACGCCGGGCTCGCCTTCACCAAGGCGTACGTCGGCTACGTGCACGCCTTCTCGCACAAGATCGGCGGCATGTACGGCGTCCCGCACGGGCTCGCGAACGCGATCATCCTGCCCTACGTGCTGGACTACGTGCTCGACGAGCCGCGCGCGCAGAAGCGCCTCGCCGAGCTGGCGGTCGCGATCGGCGCGGGCAGCGAGGGCGAGTCGCGGGCGGCGCTCGCCGAGCGTTTCGTCGAACGCGTGCGCGAGCTGAACCGCACCGTCGGCATCCCGGACAAGATCGACGCGCTGCGCCCGGGCGACGTCGGCGAGATCGCGCGCGCGGCGATGATCGAGGCGCACCGCGACTACCCGGTGCCGAGGAGCATGACGCTCGTCGAGGCCGAGGCGCTGCTGCGTCGGATGATGTGACGACGTGACGTGACTCGACGCGACGCACGGCGCGCGGCCGGTCGCGAGGGCCACGCGCGCCGCGCGCGCACGCGTGCGGCACTCTCGTGCAGCGCTCCTCGTTGCGGGCGCGTCGGCTCGACGCCATCGCCTTGCAAGGGCGCGGGCGACAGGGCAATCCGAGAGCATGTTCAAGCGCATCCTCGCCCCGATCGACCTCTCGAGCCGCAACGAGCGCGCGCTGCGCGTCGCGGCGGAGCTCGCTGCGGCGAGCTCGGGGACGGTCACGCTGCTGCACGTGATCCAGCGCATCGACGGCCTGCCGGCCGCCGAGCTCAAGAGCTTCTACACGCAGCTCGAGAAGACCGCGCGCCGCAAGCTCGCCGCGGCGGCGAAGAGCATCACCAAGAAGGGCGTCACCGTGCGCTGCGAGGTCGTGATCGGCGAGCCCATGGTGGACATCGTCAAGCACGCAGAACGCATGCGCGCCGACGTCATCGTCATGGCGTCGCACCGCGTCGAGGCGAAGAAGGGTCCGCAGGGCCTCGGCACGACGAGCTACAAGACGGCGATCCTCTGCCGCTGCCCGATCCTGCTCGTCAAGTAGCGCCGCGCGCGACGGCGCTCCGAACGAAGCGCCCGTTCGACGCGGTCAGCGCGCCGGACGCGGCATCTGCCAGCCCGCCTGCGTCACGAAGCGCTCGAAGAACGACATCTCGTAGGCCTCCTCCGGCGTCTCGCGCACCAGGCGGTCGAGCAGCTCCGCGTCGCTGCCGACCAGAATGCGCCAGCGCTCGGCGCGCACGCCGTCGAGGATCACCTTCGCCGCCTCGGCGGCGCTCATCGGCGCGTCGTCGCGGAAGGACTCGGCGCGCTGCTTGAGCAGCATGCGCAGGTCGTCGTTCGACACCCCGCCGATCTCGAAGCCGAGCCGCTCGATCGACTTGCGCGCCTCGGCGAGCTGCTCGTCGGTCATCTTCTCCGGCTCGCGGCCGAGCAGCCGCCCGCTGTTGATCACGATCGACGTGCCGATGTGTCCCGGCATCACCAGCGACACCTTCACGTGCGGCGCGTGCAGGCGGAAGTCGTTGATCAGCGCCTCGGTGAAGCCGCGCACCGCGAACTTCGCGGCGCTGTACGCGGTGTGCGCCGTGTGCGGTCCGAGCGACGCCCAGATGCCGTTCACGCTGCTCGTGTTGACCAGGTGTGCCTCGTCGGCGGCGAGTAGCAGCGGCAGGAAGACGCGCGTGCCGTAGTACACGCCGAACCAGCAGACGTTGAAGGTCTTCTCCCAGTCGTCGCGCGAGTCGCGGATCATGCTGCACGCCGCCCCGAGGCCGGCGTTGTTGAACAGCAGGTTGACGTGCTTCGTCTGGTGCTCGCGCACGACGGCGTCGCGGAACGCTTCGAGCTGCCGCTCGTCGGAGACGTCGGCGAGGGTCGTCGTCACCCGCGTGCCCGGCGGCGCCGCCGCGAGGCAGAGCTCGCGCGTCTCGGCCATGTTCTCGGCGATGACGTCGCACATCGCGACGTGACAGCCTTCGGCGGCGAGCTGACGCGCGAGCTCGCGGCCCATCCCCGTCCCGCCACCGGTGACGACGGCGATCCGACCCTGGAAGCTCTTCATCGTGTTCTCCTCGGAGCGGCCGCGGACGCGCGACGCCTTGCGTCGGCGGATCGAGCGGCGACGCACGCTACGCGGGCGGCGAAAACGGTGTCAATACCACTCAGTACCAGGGCGCGCCGCGCACCAGCATCACGGCGAGCGCCAGAACGATCAGCGCGAGCACGAGGTTCGCGCGCCCGAGCCAGCTCGCGTTGCGTCGGATGCGCGCCGCCTCGGGCGACGTCGGGTTGGCGCGCAGAACACGCGTCGCCCGCGGCCCGACGACGAAGTCGTGCACGACGCTGAGCGTCACGATCACCGCGACGACCAGGAGCTTCAGCAGCAGCACCACGCCGAAGCGGCTCTGCCAGAACGCGGCGCTGCCGAGCTGCGCGACACCGTAGCCGCGGAGCGTCAAATTGAGCACGCCGGTGACGAGCAGCGTGCCGATCGCGATCCAGCCGATGCGCCGGAAGCGGACGCCGGCCACGTGCAGCAACGCGACGCGGCTCGGCGCGAGCTCGGGGGTGCGCAGCGCCGGCACCACGACGGCGGCGAGGAACACCATCCCGCCGATCCAGACGACGGCCGCCACCAGGTGGAGCCAAACGGACACCACATACAGCGCGTGCATCGTCACCGCTGCTCGTCTAGCGTGACGGCACCATGGCGCAAGAGCATTTCGACGTCCTCATCGTAGGCGCGGGCCTCTCCGGCGTTGGCGCAGGTGTCCACCTGAAGCAGCGCTGCCCGGGCAAGAGCTACGTGATCCTCGAGGGCCGCGACTCGATGGGCGGCACCTGGGATCTCTTCCGCTATCCGGGGATCCGCTCGGACAGCGACATGCACACGCTCGGCTATCGCTTCAAGCCGTGGCGTGAGGCGAAGGCGATCGCCGACGGTCCGTCGATCCTGAAGTACGTCAAGGAGACGGCCGCGGAGTACGGCGTCGATCGTCACATCCGCTACCGCCATCTCGCGAAGCGCGCTTCGTGGTCGAGCAGCGACGCCACCTGGACCGTCGAGGCGGAGCGCAAGGACACCGGCGAGACCGTCACCTTCACCTGCAACTTCCTCTACATGTGCTCCGGCTACTACAGCTACCGCGAAGGCTACACGCCGGAGTTCAAGGGCGTCGAAGACTTCAAGGGCACGATCGTCCACCCGCAGAAGTGGCCCGAGGACCTCGACTACCGCGGCAAGCGCGTGATCGTGATCGGCTCCGGCGCGACCGCGATGACGCTCGTCCCGTCGATGGCGAAAGACGTCGAGCACATCGTCATGCTGCAACGCTCGCCGACGTACGTGATCTCGCGTCCCGACCAGGACGTGATCGCGAACGCGCTGCGCAAGGTGCTGCCGTCGAACTGGGCGTACGCCATCACGCGCTGGAAGAACGTCGCGCTGCAGCAGCTCCTCTACCGCCGCACGCGCACGCATCCGGAGAAGGTCAAGAAGAAGCTTCTCGACATGGTGCGCAAGGAGCTGCCGCCGGGCTTCGACGTCGAGAAGCACTTCACGCCGCGCTACAACCCCTGGGACCAGCGGCTGTGTCTGGTGCCGAACAGCGACCTGTTCGAGGCGATCCGCTCGGGCAAGGCGTCGGTCGTCACCGACACCATCGACCGCTTCACCGAGAAGGGCATCCGGCTCAACTCGGGAACGGAGCTCGAGGCCGACATCATCGTCACCGCGACCGGCCTCAACCTCGTCATGCTCGGCGAGATGGAGTTCGAGGTCGACGGGGCGCTCGTCGATTTCGCGCAGACCTGGTCCTACAAGGGCATGATGTACTCGGACGTGCCGAACCTGGTGTCGACGTTCGGCTACATCAACGCGTCGTGGACGCTGCGCGCCGACCTGATCGCCGAGTACGTCTGCCGGCTGCTGAACCACATGGACAAGACCGGCACGCGTCGCGTGACGCCGCGCCTGCGCCCGTCGGACGCCGACATGGCGCCGCGTCCGTGGATCGACGACTTCTCGGCCAACTACATGCAGCGCGCGATGCACTTGTTCCCCAAGCAGGGAGATCGCGAGCCCTGGATCAACGCGCAGAACTACGCGCGCGACAAGAAGATGATTCGCTACGGCGAGCTCGAGGACGGCGTGCTGTGGTTCGAGCGTCCGGCGGCGCCGGACGCGGTCGCCGAGCCGGTGCGCGCGGTCTCGGCCGCCTGAGACTCGACCGAGAGTTCATCGTCGTTTTCGCCGCGCCCGGCGGAAGCTCCTCGGCGCCGTCGGGCGCGGCGAGCTACGTCCCGGCAGCCGGTCACGATCCACGTCGAAGCCTCCGACCGGGGTGCGTCTTCCCGATCGAGATTCCGCCGCTGCGCGAGCGTCGCGGCGACGTGCGTCTGCTCGCCGAGCACTTCCTCGAGCAGCACGCCCGCCGCGTCGGCAAGGTCTTCCACGGCATCCGTCGCGAGTCGCTCGCGCTGCTCGAGAGCTACTCGTGGCCGGGAAACGTGCGCGAGCTGCAGAACGTGATCGGACGCTCGGTGATCTTGTCGGAGCCGGGCGAGCTGGCTCGACCCGTCGTGGCTCGCGCGCGACGTCGAGCGGACGCCGCGACCGCGCGGCGTCCTCGCCGAGACGCTGGTCGCGCAGGAGCGCGCGATGATCGAGCGGCGCTCGCCGAGAGCGGCGGCCGCATCTCGGGTCCGCGCGGCGCCGCGGCGCGCCTCGGCATGCCGCCCTCGACACTCGACTCGCGCATCCGCGCGCGAGGCATCGTCAAAGAGAGATTTCGGACGCCGTCGCCGCTCGGACTCTGACGGCGCCCGCAGCGCTCGGCTCCGCGCGCCCGCTCAGGAGTCGCCGAGACCGGCGGGCTGCGCGTCGGCGTCCGCGCGTGGGGTCGTCGGCCGCGCCGTGGGCCGCGGCGTCAGCGGGGAGCGCGCGCAGCGCGGACACACGGCCGGACCCGAGTCGCGCGCGACGCTCCAGTCGAGCCGCCAGCCCATGGCGCGCACCAGGTACGCGCTCGGCGCCTCGACGCCACAACCGCACACCTCGCAGGTCCACGAAGCCATCCGCCGCCTCACCCTCTCTCTGCCTCGCCGGCGCCGCGACCGACTGGCGCGTCAGGTAGCGTGTTCGGACGGCGGCTGTCCATCCGTAGAACTACCCGGATGCAGCATGCGATGGCGCCCGACGGAGCACATCGTGTGACGGAGCGCATCGCGTGCGGTCGGCGAGGGACCGCGTCGCGCGACGCTCGCCGCCGTCGAGCGAGCGTCTTGCCGGTACGCGAGTGGCGCTTGCGCGGACGCGGCTCCCGCGCGCGCGACCGCGAGCGCGCCGCGGCTCCTCCCTGCCGAGGTCGTCTGCGGGAAGACCCCAAGGGGTCGCGGACGCGTCTCAGCCGCGCAGCTTCGGCCACAGGACGAGCAGCGCGCCGACGAGCAGCAGCACGCCGCCCACGAGACGCGCGCCGGTCAGCGGGATGCGGTGCGGCACGCCGTAGTGATCGAGCGCGAGCGCCGAGACGAGCTGCGCGGTGACGACGAACGCCGTCGCCGCGCCGGCGCCGAGCCGCGGGAAGACGAACGCCGCGCAGGCGAGGATCGCGATGCCGTAGAAGCCGCCGAGGTAGAAGAACCACGGCGTCGGCTCCGAGGCGAAGAGCGGTCGCCGGTCGGTGAGCCAGAGAACGAACGTGCCGATCGCGACCACGAGCCCGTTCAGGAACACGGCGGCGAAGAGGCTCGTGCGCGCGGCGAGCGCGCCGTTGGTCACGCCCTGCAAGCAGACGCAGACGCCGGCGACGAGAGCGAGGACGATCAGGACGAGGATCATGGCGCGAGAGGATCGCAGAGCGCCGGAGGGCGCGCGAGCCGTCCTCGCCCCGTCGCGCGTGCGGCCCGACGCAGCGTCGGATCGTCCCGACCTCGTCGTCTACTTCACGTCCGGCGTCGGGCTCGGCTCCTCGTTAGGCGTCGGCGCGGGCGTCGGCGTCGGGCTCGCCGTCGGCTCCGGCGTGGGGCTCGGCGTCGGGCTCGCCGTCGGCTCCGGCGTGGGGGTCGGCGTCGGCGCGGGCGTCTCGGTGGGCACCGGCGTCGGCGACGGCGACGGCAGCGGCGGCGGCAGCTCCGCATAGTGCCCCTGCTTGCCCATGCGCACGCCGATCATCGCGAACTTGTTGCCGGCCGCGTCGAACGCGTCGACGCGCTTGATGCGGATCCGATCGCTCGGCCCGATGCCGAGCTTCATGCGCGGCCTGCCGTTGGGACGCGACTTGCCGCTGCGCACGTCGAAGGTGACGCGGAACACCTGCCACGGGCCGTCGTTCACCGACAGCTCGATCTCGGCGTAGTTGCCGTCGTTGTTCAGGCGCGCGCCGGTCGAGCGCGAGCGCAGCGCGTCGAAGCCGACGCTCCACTCGCCGTTCTTCTTGAGCAGCGTGTCGCCGCCGCGCGTGAAGCCGACGTCGCTCGCGGTGTCGACGACCCAGACGAGCGGCGCGGATAGGACGTGCGAGCTGCGCGGCTTCGTGCGCGAGCCGAGCGTCGCGACGACCTCGCCGAGATGGTCGACCACGCGAACGTCGTGCAGCTCGAGCTTGTCCTGGTCCTTGGTTTCGAAGCCGAGCGGCCAGTTCTGCTTGGCGGCCTTCAGCGGGTAGCGCATGCCGGGTCGCGGCACGCCGTTCACGCGGTAGTCGATGATCAGCGCGCCGTCGGGAGGAAACTGCGGCAGGTCGAGCGAGATCTTGCCGCCGCCCGACGGACGGATGAGCAGAAATCCGTTCGGCCGCTCGCCGTCGTGGCGGATCAGGTTCGCCTTGAGCTGCGCGCGGTGAGCGTGCGCGGCGTCCGTCAAAACGAAAATCGCGGCGAGCGTTGCGATGAGAGCCAAGGCTCGGGTCGAGCGGTGTCGGCGGCGCATACGGTGGTCCTCCCGTGCTGCGCCCGCGCGCGAGGCGGGCGCGCGCCGCCGCAGAGCAAGCCGCACGCCGAACGCGATGCGCCCGAGAAAGCAAAGAAACTCTGCGCTACGTCGACGCCGCCCGCGTCGACGCCGGCTCAGATCGACCGGCGCCGGGCGAGCCCGACCAGCAAGATTGGCTTGCGCGCCGCGTCGAGCGACGCGCACGCGTGCGACGCGTGCTCCGAGCGCGTGGCGCGGCTCGACCGCGCGGCGCCGTTCGCGCGCGCTCGGCGCGGGCCGAGCGTGCTCAAGGCAGCCGGCGCCCGCTCAGCGCAGGCCGTGCTTGCGCGCGCGGTAGCGCAGCAGCTCGCGGCTCACGCCGAGCCGACGCGCGGCGCGCGACACGTTGCCGTGCTCGTCCGCGAGCGCCTGCTGGATGAGCTGACGCTCGGCGGCCTCGAGCCCGAGCGGCGCCAGCGACGCGATGGACGCGCCGAGCGGCGCCGTCTGCCCGCCGAGCGACGCCGGCTGCGCAGCGAACGACGCCTGCGCGCCAAGCGACGCCGGCGGCTCGACCGGCGGCGCGAGCCGCAGGTGGTGCGCCTCGATCACCTCGCCGTCCGCCATCAGCGTCGCGCGCTCGATGACGTGCGCGAGCTCGCGCACGTTGCCGACCCAGCGCTCGCGCATGAGGCACGCGACCGCCTCGGGCGCGAGCGACTTCACCGGCCGCGCGTACTTGCGCGCATAGACCTCGAGGAAGTGGCGCGCGAGCAGCAGCACGTCGTCGCCGCGCGCGCGCAGCGGCGGCAGCGTCACGGTGAGCACGTTCAGCCCGTAGTAGAGGTCCGCGCGCAGCCGGCCCGCCGCGACCTCCGCGGCCGGGTCGCGGTTGGTCGCGGCGATGATGCGCACGTCGACCGCGACGTCCTGCAGGCTGCCGAGGCGACGCACCGTCTTCTCCTCGATCACCCGCAGCAGCTTCGCCTGCGCGTCGGGGCTGAGCTCGCCGATCTCGTCGAGGAAGATCGTGCCGCCGGCCGACACCTCGACCAGGCCCGGCTTCGCGGCGCGCGCGTCGGTGAACGCGCCGCGCTCGTAGCCGAAGAGCTCCGCCTCGATGAGGTCGCGCGGCAGCGCCGTGCAGTCGAGGACCATGAACGGACGCTTCGCGAGCGGGCTCGTCCGGTGCAGGACGCGCGCGAGCAGGCTCTTGCCGGTGCCGGTCTCGCCGAGCAGCAGCACCGACGGGTAGTCGCCGGCGCGCAGCCCGCCGAGCCGCGCCATGCGCGCGACGAAGTCGTGCACCGGGCGCATCGCCGGGCTGTCGCCGAGCAGCGCGTCGTCGCCCGCGCCGGACGCGGCCGTGCCTTGCAGGTGCTCGAAGCAGGCGCGCACGCGCGACTCGTCGAGCGCGCGCTCGATCAACAGCGCGAGCTCCTCGAGGTCGAGCGGCTTCTGAATGTAGTCGCGCGCGCCCGCCTTCATCGCGGCGACCGCGCTGTCGACCGAGCCGTACGCGGTCATGATGATGACCGGCAGCCGCGCGTCGCTCGCGTGCAGCTCGCGCAGGATCGCGACGCCGTCGTCCTCGCCGAGCCGCAGATCGAGCAGCACCAGGTCGGGACGCGAGCGCGCCACCGCGGCGCGCGCCTCGGCGGCGCTGGTCGCGACCACCGTCGCGTAGCTGCGACGCGCGAGGAAGCGGCCGATCGCTCGCGCGTGGGTTTCTTCGTCGTCGACGATCAGAACACTCGCCATGACGCTCCTCAGGGTGTCGGAAGACGGATCTCGACCGCCGTGCCCTTCTCCGGCCTTGCTGCGTGCAGCGAGATCGAACCGCCGTGCGCGCTGATGATCTTCTGCGAGAGCCAGAGGCCGATGCCGGTGCCCGACGGCTTGCTCGTCGAGAACGGGGTGAACAGCCGCGCGCGGCGCGTCGGCGGGATGCCGGGCCCCTCGTCGACCACGCGCACCACCACCGCGCCGGGCTCGGACGCGACGCTCATCTCGACGCGGCCCTGCGGCGGCGACGCCTCGATCGCGTTGGCGAGCACGGCGCTCACCACCTGCTCGAGCTTCGCCTCGTCGAACGGCACCGGACCCGTCGGGGCGAGCGACAGCGCGACCTCGACGCCCGTCTCGGCGAGCCGCGGGCGCGCGAGCTCGGCGCAGCGCGCGACGACCTCGTCGATCTGCCCCTCGCGACGCTCGAGCTGGACCGGGCTCGCCGAGCGCAGCAGGTCCGTCACCCACGCCGCGAGCCGGTCGCAGGCGCGCACGATGTCCTCGAAGGCGCCGCGGTGCGGGTCGTCGGGGCTCAGGTCGACGAGCTCGCCCTGCGCGGTCGCGCGAATGCTCGCCAGTGGATTGCGAATGTTGTGCGCGACGTATGCGCCGAGCTCGCCGAGCAGCGCGAAGCGCTCGCTCGCGACGAGTTCCTGCTGGATGCGCGCGAGCGAGCCCGCCATCTGGTTGATGTCGCGCGCGAGGCGCGCGAGCTCGTCCGTGCCGCCGAGCTCGATGCGGTGCGCGAGGTCGCCGGTGCGCATCACCTTCATGCCGCGCTCGAGCACTCGCACCGGCGCGACGAGCCAGGCGCGGATCGCGACCAGGAAAGCGAGGAAGGCCGCGATCACGATCACCACGATCGCGATCACGAGAGCGTGCGAGGTGCCGACCAGCCCGTCGGCATGCCGACGATGGCGCTGCAGCTCGCCGTCGTAGTACGCGCGCAGCTCGCGCGCGGCCGCGCGCAGCGCGTCCGGATCGCGCGCGCCGACCGCCGCCGCGACGCGCTCCACCACCTGCCCTTCGTCGCGGCTCTGCGCGTGGCGGCGCAGCTCGGCGAGCGCGTCGTCGAGCTCCTGCCCGACGCGCTCCGAGGCGCGGTCCGCAATGCGCTCCGCGTCGCGATCCGCGCTGCGCTCGAGCCCCGCCGCGACGTCGAGCAGCCGGTCGAGGCGCACGCCCTGCTCGGGGATGCGCGACAGGTCCTCGACCAGCACCTGCCAGCTGCCGACCGCCCAGTACGCCGCGACCGCGCACAGAAACGTCGCCTGCAGCGCGCCCAAGAAGAGCAGCGTGAGGCGCGCGCGCAGCGTCACGACGTCGCCTCCGCGACCCGCGGCCCGTCGGGTACCGCGAGAAACGCGACGCCGCTCAGGATCGGCATCAGCGCGACCGGCAGGACGATCCACGCCGGCGCGATCGGCTCCGTCATCAGCGGGTAGACGACGAGCACCAGCGCGCCGACGCTGCACGATCCGAGAACCGCCGCGAGCGCGATCGCGAGCTGCAGACGCGAGCGCCGCCCGGTGACCAGCGCGCCGATCAGCGATCCCGCGTAGAGCAGCGTCGCGTTGGCCAGCGTCAAGTACACGAGGTAGAGCAGCGCCAGGAACACGCCGGGACGCTCGCGCAGCACGATCAGCAGCACGCCGACGACCGCGAACAGCACGTACGCGCCGCGCACCGCGCGGGTCACCCACGCACGCCGCTGCCAGGGATACGCCGCCGCCAGGTGCAGCATCGCCGGCGGCACCGCGGCGAGCGACATCAGGTAGAGCGACGTGAAGCGCCAGGGGCCGTACTGGTCCGGACCCGTGATCAGGACGAGCCCGAACGAGGCGCAGGCCGCGTAGAGCGCGCGCAGCTCCGAGCGGTCGGGACGGATCGCGACCAGCACCGCGGCGGAGAGCACGAGGAAGGCGCCGACCACGAGCATCGGCGCGAACACCTCGCGGAAGTCCTGCCAGGTGAAGGTCCGCACCGGGATCGCGACGCGGAAGCTCTCGTCGTCACGCCGAAACGCGTAGGTGACGAGGTCGCCCGGCCGACGCGACGAGATCGCGCGCAGCACGTCGGAAGCGGATTGCGCAGGCACGTCGTCGACGGCCATGATCCGCGACCACTCGGTGCGCCGCAGCTGCGGATCCCGCCAGCTCGAGCTGCCGATCGACACGACGATGAGGTTGTCCGCGAACAGCAAGCCGGCGAAGGGGCGTCCGACCCAGAGCACGGCCTCGCGCACGCAGAGCACGAGCACGACCAGGATCACGCCGACCGACGCCGCGAGCCACCACGAACGCCGCACCGCGCGCGGGGAGCGAGCGTGATCCGCCACGACCTCGCGCTCCTCGGCTGCGCGCTGCTGAGCGGCGCCGTTCAAGCGCTCCTCCCGCGGCTGCCCGCGCAGGGCGCGCTCGCCTGCGTGGCGCTCGTGCCGCTGCTGGTCGCGACCTCGCGCGCGAGCGTCTCGCGGACGGTGCTCGCCGCGATCGCGTACGCGCTCGCGCTCGGCGAGATCGCGATCCTGCCGTGGCTCGGCCCGTCGCTCGGTCCGTACTTTGGATTGACCGGCGTGCGCTCGTACGCCCTCGCCGCCTCGACGGTCGTGCTGCTCGCGCTGCTGCACGGCGGCCTGCTCGGCGTCGCGCTCGCGCTGCGTCCGCGCCGCTCGCCCGTGCTGCTCGTCGTCTGGACGGCGGCGCTGTGGGCGTGCTGGGAGGCGCTGCGCTCGTACGTCCCACCGCGCTTTCCCGGCGCGGTGCTCGGCGTCTCGCTCGAGGACGCGCCGGCCCTCCTGCAGCTCGCGAGCGTGACCGGCGTCGCCGGCGTCACGGCGGTCGTGGTGGCGGCGAACGCCGGCGTCGCGGCGCTGCTTGCGCGCGACGAGCCGCGCGCCGCGCGCCTGCGCGCGTTCGCGACCGGCGTCGGGCTGGTCGTGCTCGCGACCCTCTGGGGAGCGACGCGGCTCGCCACGCCGCTCGCGACCGCCGAGCACGCGCCGCGCATCCTGGCGATCGACCTCGACGCGAGCGATGCGACGGAGAGCACGCTCGACCGCCTGCTCGCCGCGACCTCCGCGGCGATGGCGACGTCCCCCGACGTCCGCTTCGACGTCGTCCTCTGGCCCGAGTCGGCGCTCAACCTAGACCTCGCGCGCGACCGCGCCGCGTGGCGGCGGATCACGGAATTCCTCGAGCGCAGCGGCGCGACGCTCGTCACCGGCGGCGTGAGCTTCGAGCTCGACAAGCGCGGGCGCGCGCAGCGCTTCAACGCGCTGCACGTCCTCCGCCCGGGCTTCGGCATGCAGAGCTACCACAAGCGTCTCCTGGTCCCGCTCGCGGAGTCCTGGCCGGCGCTCCTCGGCGCGCCGCCCGCTTCGCTGGAGCCGGTGACCGCGGGCCGCACGCTGCGCACCTTCGACGTGGGCAGCACCCGCTTCGGCCCCGTCACCTGCTTCGAGATCGCAGACGGCGCGAGCGCGCGGCTGCTCGCCCGCGACGGCGCGGGCTTCCTCCTCAACCCGACCAACGACGCCTGGTTCCGCGGCACCGAGGCGCCGCATCTGCGCTGGGCGCGGATCCGCGCGATCGAGACCGGGCTTCCCGTCGTGCGCGTCGCGAACGCGGGCACGAGCGCCGTGTTCGATCCGCTGGGCCGCGAGATCGGGGCGAGCGCGCTCGACGCGCCGCCGGGTCGCGCGCTCAGTGCGGCCGTGCCGTCCGCGATCGCAACCCCGTACGTCGCCGTCGGCGAATGGTTCCTTCCGACCTGCGCCACGGTCGTGCTGCTCGGCGTCGCCTCGTCAGTGGTGGCCGTGCTCCGGCGGCGCCGCGCACTGGTTGCCGAAGCTGTCGTGGGTGATCGAGCCTAGCTCGTCCGCGATCATCGGCTCGGCCGAGACGTTCGCGAGCCGCAGCGGCAGCGGCGAGCCGTCGGCGACGTACGGCAGGATCTGCGAGCGCGGCCCGAGCGCCGACTCCTTGAGCGGCACCATCGCGACCAGGCTCAGCGCGTCGTTGAGGCCGCAGATGATCGCCGCGCCGCGATTGAGCTCGCGCACGTTGAACGACACGTTCGCGTCGCCGCCGTAGACGTTGATGCCGTTCAGCAGGAAGTCGCCGAAGTAGAACTTCGCCTTGCGCAGGTTGGTGTAGGACGCGTGCGGCAGGACGTCGTCGGGCTGCGCCTTGTTGGGCACCAGCGTGACGGCGAAGGCGATCTTCTGCGTCAGGTCGACCGGGCAGGTCGGCATCGGCATGCCCGGACCGAAGCGCGAGAACTCGAGCGGGATCCAGAGCCTGCGCGAGCGGTCGACGGCGGCGAGGACGGTCGCGTCCTGACCGCGCTCGAGGACCTCCAGGACGTCGTTCGCCGGCGGCAGCGCGACCGGCTGGCGCGCGCGCCACACCTTGCGCGGGCTGCGGATGATGATCTGCATCGGCCCGACGAGCATCCGGCCG
Source organism: Candidatus Binatia bacterium (assembly GCA_036563615.1). Lineage (NCBI taxonomy): Bacteria > Candidatus Binatota > Binatia (SeqCode) > Binatia bacterium. Next base: position 42,284 of record DATCMB010000009.1, on the reverse strand, counting down.
ACGACGTCGCGCGTGTCCGGAAACTCGAAGTAGAGCGTCGACGGGCTCACCGCGGTGACCGGGAACGGCGGCAGCACGACGCGCCGTCCGCCGCCGAGCGGGCGGAAGACGATCTGCACCGTGTTGCCGTCGGGCTCGACCGAGAAGCCGCGCCGCTGCGCCTGGCGCTCGTCGAGGAAGAAGCCGATCTCGTGCCCGGGGTGGACGAACGGGCTCGACACGAAGAGCCGGCTCGCGGCGCGCACCGGCGCCGGACGCGAGTCCGGGCAGCCGCTCGGCCACTTGATGGCGAGGCCGTCCCGCGGGCTCGCGCCGATGAGCGCTGCGGCGGCGAGCAGGACGACGGCGGCCTGTCGACGAGGCGTCGATCGTAAGCAAGGGCGGAGCGCCATGGGCGGGTTCTCCTTCGGTTCCGGACGGCGTGGTACTCGCGCGACGAGCAAGGCCGCGACCACAGCAAGAAGCAAGGAATTTTGGTGGAAGGGAAGCGGAAATGTGCGCCCTCGACCGGTCGGGCTGGTTCGGATGAACCAGGACCGGCTCGCCTCGCCCACCGTCGGTCGGTCTGCTGCGGCGCCCCGTCGGCGCCCGGCGGTTCTCGCGCGGCCGCTCCTCGCCGCGGCCGCTCAGCCGGCGCGCCTCACGCCGGGCGACCGGTGCCGTCGATCCCGCGCGTCGCCGGTCGACGCCGCGCGTACGCCTCGACCGCCGGCGCGAGCTCGTGCGGCAGGCTCGCGTGCAGGATCACGCCGTCCGCCCCGGCCGCGAACTGGTCCTCGATCCGCTGCGCGCACTCCTCCGGACCACCCACCGCGGCCGGGAGCCACTCGGCCGGGATCAGGTCGCGGATCTGCCGGAGCTGGTCGGTGGTGGCGACCGAGTCGATCGCGCCCGGCATCGACCTGACGACGTCGCTCGCGCGGAAGCGCTCGAGCACCGCCGGGTCCCAGCGGTTGAGGTTGACCAGCAGCTCGCCGTAGCCGGGCGCTTGCAGGTAGGTCGCCATGCGCGCCGTGAGCAGCTTCAGCATGCGCTCCTCGGACGCGTTGCACGCGACGGCGAGCACGGACCACACGCGCACGGAGGAAGGATCCCGCCCCGCCCGCTCGGCGCCGCGGCGCATCAGCGCGACCGCGCGTGAGAGAGCTTCGTCCGTGATGAAGGTGTGCAGGATCACGCCGTCGAACACGCTGCCCGCGAACTCGAGGCTCTTCTCGCCGAACGCCGCCATCAAGATCGGAATTCGCTCCTGGAGCCAGCTCGCCTGGTGCAGGTAGGGGAACTTGCCGAGCGTCGAGTCGTGCCCGACCACGTGCTCGCCGCTCCACAGCCGGCGCATCAGCGACGCGAAGTCGGCGAGCTTGCGGTTCGTGACCGCCGGCAGGCCGAGCATCGCCGAGCGCACCGCGATGCCGCGGCCGATGCCGAGCGCGAAGCGTCCGCCGGAGAGCCGGCTCACGGTGGTCGCGAGGCTCGCGAGCAGGAGCGGGTGGCGCGTGTCGACGTTGGTGACGCCGGTGCCGATCCAGATCCGCTCGGTCACCGCGGCCGCGGCGCCGGCGAGCGCGCCTGCTTCCTTGACGTCGAAGCGCTCGGAGATCCACGCGGAGCCGAGCCCGAGCGCTTCGGCCGCACGCACCTCGTCGAGCAGGTCGCGCGGTCGGTCGGTGTGACCGGGTAGCAGATAGATGCCGAGCTCCGGCAGCCGGACCGTGTTCATCGCGCGACCTCCTCCGTGCGCGTGCGTGTCGTGCTCGTCGTTTCGTCCTGCACGCGCGTCGGCGGATCATAGTGCGCGCCGCGCCTCGCGCGAAACTCGACGCGCGGGTGCTGCGCGCGTCGTCTTATGTATCGCCTGCCATGGTCGGCGCGCGCGCGACGCACTAGACCCGCGTCGCATGACGACGCTCGACGACACGCTCGCCGCAACCGCCGGCGCCTCCCGCGCCGCGATCGAGTTCCACTACGACGTCGGCACCGCGTTCTACCGGCTGTGGCTCGGCGACGAGCTCACGTACTCGTGCGCGATGTTCGAGGACGGCGACGACCTCGAGGCGGCGCAAGGGCGCAAGATCGACTTCCACGCGCGCGCGTCGGGAGCGATCGGCGCGGCGAGCGTGCTCGACGTCGGCTGCGGCTGGGGATCGACGATGCGGCGTCTCGTCGAGCGGCACGGCGTCGAGCGCGTCACCGGTCTCACGCTGAGCCGCGACCAGGCGGCGTACGTCGAGCGGCAGCGTCTCGCGCGCGTCACCGTGCGCCTCGAGAGCTGGGAGCAGCACGAGCCCGCTGCGCCCTACGACGCGATCGTCTCGATCGGCGCCTTCGAGCACTTCGCGCGCCGGGATCTCCCGCGTGCGCAGAAGGTCGCGACGTACCGGCGCTTCTTCGCGCGCTGCCGGGACTGGCTGCGCCCCGGCGGCGCGCTGTCTCTGCAGACCATCGCCTACGGGACGCTCCGTCCCGAGCAGATCTCGCCGTTCATCACCGGCGAGGTGTTTCCCGAGTCGGACCTGCCGGCGCTCGGCGAGATCGTCGAGGCCGCGGACGGCCTGCTCGAGATCACGCGCCTGCGCAACGACCGCATGGACTACGCGCGCACGTGCCGCGAGTGGGCGCGGCGGCTCGCGGCGCAACGTGACGCTGCGGAGGCGCTCGTCGGCCGCGCGCGGGTCGAGACCTACGACCGCTTCCTGCGCATGTCGGCGAAGGGGTTCGCGAGCGGCGGTCTCGTGCTGCTGCGCATCACGCTGCGCAGAATCGACGGCGTCGCGTGACGCCGAGGAGGAAGGGGGGAGCCATGGCGGAGAACATCGTCGTCGAGAGTCCGGACGAGCTCGCGCAGATGCCGGACGAGTACAAGCAGGTCCTGCTGCACCAGATGCTCGCGCACACCGAGGGCGAGCTCATGGGCGTCGCCGAGTACCTGCGCATCTCGGAGATCGCGCCCAACGCCCACGAGAAGATGTACTGCTACGAGGGCGCGCGCGACGAGATGCTGCACTACATCGTCAGCGCCGAGGTGCTCGACGCGATCGGCGTCGACACCTCGTACATGCTGCGTCCCGACGCGGCGCGCACCGCCTACCCGCACGACTGGCTGTCGGGCAAGACGACGTGGGCCGAGCGCGGCATCACGTCGTGGCTCGCCGAGTGGGGCGCCCTCGAGATCATCCACGAGATGGCCGAGAGCAGCTACCGCCCGTGGGCGGCGATCATGCCGCGCATCATCGCCGACGAGACGCGCCACACCGAGCACGGTCGTCGCATCACCGAGCAGGCGCTGCAGACCGCCGAGGGTCGCGAGGCCGTGCAGCGCGCGCTCGATCGCATGTGGCCCGAGGTGCTCGACATGTTCGGTCGCAGCGACTCGGAGCGCTCGCGCCTCGCCGTCAAGTGGGGAATCCGCGTGCGCAGCAACGAGGAGGCGCGCCAGCAGTTCGCGGCCCGTGCGCGCGCCGCGCTGCGCGAGCTCGACCTCCAGCCGCCCGACGACCGCCTGAACCGCAAGTTCCTCTAGGAGCCAGGCGTGGAGAAGGAGCTCTTCATCCGCTGCGGCGACGGGCGCACGCTCGCGGCCTCGCTGCACGGCGACGGCGCGCGCGCGGAGCTCGTCGCGGTGGTCGCGGGTGCGACCGGCGTGCGCCGGCGTCTCTACCGCGCGTACGCGGAGCACCTGAGCTCGCGCGGCATCGCGACGCTCACCTTCGACTACCGCGGCGTCGGCGGCTCGCGCGGCGGCAGCCTGCGGCGCGACCCCGCGCGTCTCGCCGACTGGGGTCGGCTCGACCTCACGGCGGCGCTCGACTGGGCCGGAGCGGAGCTCGGCGCGCGTCGGCTGTGCGTCGTCGCGCACAGCGTCGGCGGTCAGGTGCTGCCGCTGGTCGCGCGGCCCGAGCGCATCGACGCGGTGGTCTACGTCGCCGCGCAGGAAGGCTACTTCGGGCACTGGCCGATGCCGCTGCGGCTCGTCTTCCTGCTGCTCTGCGCGGCCGCCATGCCGGGTCTGGTTCGCGCCGCGGGCTTCCTGCCGGCGCGCCTGCTGCGGCTCGGCGAGGACCTGCCGCCCGGCGTCGGACGCGACTGGGCGCGCTGGGCGCGAAGTCGCGGCTACATGCAGCGTGCGCCGCTCTACGACCGGATTGCCGCGCCGGCGCTGGCGTACGACTTCGCGGACGATCCTCTCGCGCCACGTCGGGCGGTGGACGCGCTGCTCGCGAGCCAGCCGCGGCTCGTGGTGACGAGACGACACGTGACGCCGGGCGACCTCGGCGTCAAGCACATCGGGCACTTCGGCTTCTTCCGTCGTGAGACCGGTGGCGCGCTGTGGGCCGAGTCGGCGGACTGGCTGCTCGAGGTTTCCGCTGCGGGCGCGTGCTCGGGTGAAGGCAGCGCGGTGCGAGGTGCGTCGTGAGCGCGGCGCAGGACGTCGGCTCCGTCGCGGGCTCGGTCGGGCGCGTGCGTGGTGCGCGTGCGCTGCCGCCGGGGGCGGTCCGCATTCCTTCGCCGCGCGCGCGTGCGATCGAGCGCGCGGTGCTGCTGGTGATCACGGTCGTGCCCGCGATCGGCGCCGTCGTTGGCGTGTGGCTGCTCGTGTCGGGACGGCTCGGGGCGGCGCAGCACGCGATCTTCGCCGGCATGTACCTCTTCACGGGCTTCGGCATCACCCTCGGCTACCACCGGCTCCTCGCGCACCGCGCGTTTCGCACGGGACGCGTTCTGCGCGGCGTGCTCGCCGTCGCCGGCGCGATGGCGATCCAGGGTCCGGTGATGCGCTGGGTCGCGGACCACCGCCGGCACCACGGCTGGACGGACCGCGAGGGAGATCCGCACTCGCCGCACGTCGTGCAGCGCGCGGCTGGCGGGGGAGCCGAGTCTGCATTGCAGCCCGACGCCGGCTCGCAGCGCGACGTTTGCGTGCAGCGCGACGCCGGCGCGCCGCCCGCACGCAGCACGGCGCGCGGCCTCTGGCACGCGCACATCGGCTGGTTCTTCGCCGAGGAGAAGACGGCGGTGCGCCGCTTCGCCGCCGACCTCGTGCGCGACCTGATCATCGTCGCGATCGACCGGCTCTACCCGCTGTGGATGCTGCTCTCGCTCGCGATTCCGACGGCGCTCGGGCTCGCGATCGAGGGGCCCACCGGCGCCTGGCAGGCGCTCGCGTGGGGCGGCCTCACGCGCGTGTTCGTCGTGCAGCACGTCACGTGGAGCATCAACTCGATCGGCCACAGCTTCGGCCCGCGGCCGTTTTCCACCGACGACGCGAGCCGCAACTGCTGGCTGCTCGGCTGGCTCGCGCTCGGCGAGGGTTGGCACAACAACCACCACGCGTTTCCGCGCGCGGCCGTGCACGGCTTTCGCCGCCACGAGATCGACCCGAGCGGCGTCGTGCTGCGCGCGCTCGAGCGAGCCGGACTCGCCTGGGATCTCCGCCGTCCGCCCGCGGCGGCGGCATCGACAGGGAAGAAAGGATGAGGAACGCGAGCTCGGCGCTCAGCCCGCCGCCGACACGCGCAGCGGCGCCGCGCCCTCCCAGCGCTCGATCCGCGGCCACAGGAAGCGCGGGTTGGTGAGCGCCACCACCGCCGGCAGCAGCACGATCGTGCTCAGCGCCGACACCACCATGGCGAGCGCGACGAGGCCGCCGAGGCGCAGGTGGAAGGCGAAGCCCGTCAGCCCGAGCATGCCGTAGCCGACCGCGATCGCGGTCGCGACGAAGAGGATCGCCTTGCCCGACGTCATCAGCGCGCGCTGCAGCGCCTCGCCGAGGTACGCGGTGCGGGAGAGCTCCTCGCGCAGGCGGAACAGGAGGTAGATCGCGTAGTCGGCGCCGATCCCGACCGCCATCGCGGAGATCGCCGAGGTCGCGTCGTCGAGGTTCATGCGGAGCAGACCCATGACGCCGAAGTTGACCGCGACCGTGAACGCGAGCGGCAGCGCGACCAGCAGACCGCCGAACAGCGAGCGCAGGAAGAGCGACGCGACCCCGACGGTGATCAGCGCGATCTGCGCCATGTTCCAGAGCTTGCCCTCGACCATCACGTCGGTCGACGCGACGGCGGAGCCGAGCGTTCCGGTGAAGCGCACCGTGTAGCCCGGCGGGAAGGTGCGCGCGACCTCCTCCTCGACTTTCTGGATCAGCGCCTCGGCGAGCTGCGTCTTGTCGTCGCGCACGAAGATCCGCACCACGGCGCTGCGACGCGCGGGATCGATGATCGTGTCGAAGACGCCAGCGCTCCCGGACAGCGAGTAGAGGAAGAGGTACTGCGCGGCGAGCTCGCGCGTGTCGGGGAGCGGCGTGATGTTCTCCGCGCCGGCGCTGAGCGCGTGGTGGAAGGTGCGCAAGAAGTCGACGTAGGAGACCGCCTTGCCGACCTGCGGCTCCTGCTCGAGCGTGCGCTCGAGCTGGTCGATCGCGCGCAGGATCGCGGGCTCGGCGAGGTCGCCCTCCCCTTGCCCCTCGATCAGGAGCTCGAGCGTGTTGGTGCCGGAGAAGGCCGTGTTGAGCCGCCGGTCGGCGTGCCGGATGGGCTCGTCCTCGCCGAACAGGCGCTTGACGCTCATGTCGACCTCGACCCGCGTCGCGCTCACCAGGCACGCGATCACGACGACGAGCCCGCCGAGCAGGACGCGACCCGGCGCCACGATCGCCGCGCGCGCCGACGCGCCGAGCAGCGCCTCGAGCCAGGGGTGCGACTCCGCCTCGCGCTCGCGCTCGCGACGCCGCGGCACCGGCAGCATCGCACGCACCGCAGGGATGATGGTCAGCTCGATCACCAGCGCCGACACCACGCCGGCCGCGGTGAAGATGCCGAACGTCCGGATGGTCGCCGTGCGGAAGGTGGCAAGCGAAAGAAACGACAGCGACGCGACGAGGCCCGCCGCGATCATCACCGGCCCGACGCGCGACAGCGACTCGACGATTGCGGTCTCGACGTCGCCCGTCTGCTCGAGCTCCTCGTAGAAGCGCTTCAGGATCTGCACCGCGTGCCCCGCGCCGACGGCGAGGATCAGGATCGGCGTCGTCGTGTTGTACGGATCGAGCGGCACGCCGAAGAGACCCATCAGGCCCATCGCCCAGATCACCGCGAGCAGCGCCGTGACGAGCGGCAGGAACAAAGCCTGCAGCGTGCGGAACGCGTGGTAGTGGATCAGCCCGATCACGAGCAGCGCGAGCGGCAGGAAGTAGAGCAGCCGGCTGCCGTAGATCTCGACCTCGGCGAGGATGACGACCGGCCCCGCGAGCACGTACTCGAACGTGCCGTCGTCCATCCCGGCGAGCGTCTTGCGGACCGAGGCGACGATCTGTCCGTAGCCCGGCGCCTCGGGCGTGAGCTCGAAGTCGACGAAGATGCTCGCCGCCGAACGATCCGCGGTGACCAACGTACCGACGAAGGACGGCTCGGCGAACGCCCGTCGCTCGACCTCCTTGGCGCCCGCGAGGTCGACCGGCGGCGTCTTCATCACGGGCTCGAGCTCGACGCTCGCTTCGGTACCCGCGACATACTTGACGTTCGACGAAGCGAGGCTCTGCACCAATGCTGGCTTGACGCCCGGGAGCTGTGAGATGCGCTCCGTCGCTTCGTGCAGCCGCTCGAGGAAGTGCGGCGTGAAGACGTCGCCGTCCTTCGGAAACAGCCCGACGACGACGACGTTGTACGAGTCGAACAGGCGCTTCACCTCCTGCGCCGTCTGCATGTACGGATGCTCTTGCGGCAGCAGGCGGTCCGGGTCGACCTCGAGGTAGAGACGCGTCGAGGCGGCGGCGAGGCAGGCGGTGATCACCATGACGGCGGCGATCACGGTGCGACGCCAGCGCACGACCCATGCGGCGTAACGGGCAACCAGGTTCGCGATTCGGGTGCGCATGGCGGGCGGGATCCTACACCACGAGGCCTCGGGCGACGAAACGAAATGTGCCCGACGAGCGCGTCTTCGGAGGTCAGCGGAAGGCGCGCGCGCGAGCGGCGTGAAGGAGTCGCGACGCCCGCTCGATGCGATGCGTTGCGACCGCTTTGCGACGCGATGCGACGCGCGCTTGCGACGCGATGCGCCGATCTCGCGGCGCGATCGGCGTGCTGGACGCTCGGGCAACGCCCGTCACCGCGGGCGCGCACTCGCCGTCAGCCGCGGGCGCGCGTCCGTCAGCCGTTGCCCGTCACCCTGCGTGCTTGCGCACCCAGACGCTATAGCGATCCATCCATTTCCGCAGGAAGCGCGCGGTGTCGGCATCCGCGAGGCGTCCGTCCGGACCGAATGACGCGTTGCTCACCGTGATGAACGCCTCCGGCTGCCCGAGCACCGGCACGTCGAGGCACGCGAGGACGTTGCGCAGGTGCTGCTGCGCAAGCGCGGTGCCGATCTTGCCCATCGAGGCGCCGATCACGCCCGCGGGCTTTCCGGCCCAGGCATTCTGGCCATGCGGCCGCGACGCGTGGTCGATCGCGTTCTTCAGCACGCCGGGGATCGAGCGGTTGTACTCCGGGGTGACGAAGAGCAGGCCCTGCGCGGCGGCGATCTCCTGCTTGAGGCGCCGCACGCTGTCCGCCGGGTTGCCGTCGTCGTCCTGGTTGTAGAGCGGCAGGTCGTCGATGCGCAGCTGCTCGAAGGAGAAGTCCGGCGGTCCGATCGCGATGAGCTCCTGCGCGAGCCGCTTGTTGAAGGACTCGCGCCGCAGGCTGCCGACCACCACGGCGATGCGATACGTGCTCATGGGCTCCTCCTCCTGCTCCGGTTGTCGGCTCGACGCTACCACGGGCGCGCACGCGGCTCGTCATCGCCGGCGCGAGGGCGTCGGCGCGCGCTCGGGTCGCGCCACGATATTGAAAGTCATTTTCAACAAGGCTACGGAGCGTCGATGACCGCGATCCGCACGGTGGCCGAGCTCGAGCAGGTCGTCGGCTCGCGCCCGCTCGGCGCGCTGATGAAGTCGGTGCGCACGCTCGACGAGCACTGCGTGCGCCTGCTGGCGCTGTCGCCGTTCGCGGTGGTCGGCTTCGCCGCCGCCGACGGCCGCGCGCGCGCCACCATCGCCGGCGGCGCGCCGGGCTTCGCGCGCGTCCTCGACCCGACGCATCTGCGCATCGAGCTCGACGAGGCCGCGACCGTCGATCCGAGCGTCGGCTGCGCCCTCCTCTTCTTCATCCCGGGGCTCGGCGAGACCCTGCGCGTCAACGGACGTGCGACGATCGAGGGCGCGACGCTCACCGTCACGGTCGAGGAGGCGTTCGCGCACTGCGCGAAGGCGCTTCTGCGCTCGTCGTTCTGGTCGCTGCAGGAGCAATCGACGCAGGCGGGCGCGCTCGAGGGCGAGGCGAGCGGCGTGCTCGCCGAGCCGCACGTGCGCGAGAAGCTCGGGCGCACGCCGTTCGTCGCGCTGGTGTCCTGGGACGCGCAGGGGCGCGCGGACGCGAGCCCCAAGGGCGATCCGCCGAGCTTCCTGCGGATCTGGGACGGCAAGCTCGCGGTGCCCGACCGCCCCGGCAACCGGCGCACCGACACCTTCCACAACGTCCTCGAGCAGCCGCGCGTCGCGCTGCTCGCGCTCGCGCCGGGCGACGACTGGATCCTCGAGGTCTCGGGCGTCGCGTCGCTGACCGTCGAGCCCTCTCTGCTCGCGTCGATGGCCGTGCAGGGCAAGACGCCGAAGATCGCGCTGCTGCTCGAGGCGCAGGACGCGGACCTGCGCAGGAGCCAGGCCCTCGCCAAGGCCGTGCCGTGGGATCCCGCGCGCAGCGTGCCGCGCGAGGAGCTGCCCGACATGGCGGGCGTGTTCGTCGACCACGTCAAGCAAAACGACCGTCGCGGCGTCGCGGCGAGCGCGATCCGCGCGCTGCTCTCGAAGGGCATGATGCGGCGCGCGCTCGCGCACGACTACGAGAAGAACCGCTACTGAGCGGCTGCCCGCACGCCGCGCCGCGCCCATGACGTCGCGATCTCCGTCCCGCTGGTTCCGGTTCAACTGCTGGCTGCACCGCTGGACGAGCCTCGTCGCGACGCCGTTCTTCCTCGTGCTGTGCTTGACGGGCACGGTGCTGATCTTCCACGAGGAGATCGACGACCTGCTCGGCGTCGTGCCCGAGGTCGAGGCCGATCCGGCGACGCAGCGCCCGATCGCCGATTCGGTCGCGCGCGTGCTCGCCGCGTTTCCCGACGAGCGGGTCGGCAGCGTCAGCATCGATCCCGAGAACCACCCGGGCGTGCTGCTGGTCGCGACGCTGCCGAACGACGGCGCGGGCGATTTCAACGACGCCAGCCTGCGCTTCACGGATCTCACGAGCGGCGAGCCGATCGACGCGCGCGATCCCTCGAAGTCGCTGACCGGAGTGCTCCTCGAGCTGCACGCGCAGTGGTTCCTGGGTCCGTTCGGTGAGCTCTTCGGCGCGCTGATCGCGCTGCTCGTGCTGCTGTCGCTGCTCTCGGGGCTCGTCGTGTACGCGCCGTACGCGCGGCGCGTCGCCTTCGGCATGCTGCGTCGCGGGCGCGGCGCGCGCATCCTGCAGATCGACCTGCACAACCTGATCGGCACGGCCGTGCTCGGCTGGGCTCTGGTGGTGACCGTCACCGGGCTGCTGCTCGGCTTCTCGACGCTCGCGATCGGCATCTGGCAGGCGACCGAGCTCGCGGGTCTGCGCGCGCACGCGGACGGCCTCGAGCCCGTCGACGTGCGCAACCCGCCGGTCGACGTCGATCGCGCCTTCGCCGCGGCGCGCGCGAGCGCGCCGCCGGGCTGGAAGGTGGTCACGGCGATCTTCCCCGGGACGCAGTTCTCGACGCCGCGGCACTACACGGTGCTGCTCGAAGGCACCGAGGGCATCGAGCAGCGGCTGTTCCGCGTCGCCGCGATCGATGCGGCGACCGGCGAGGTCGCGGCGGCGGTCGCGCCGCCGGCGTATCTCAAGGCGATCGTGCTCTCGCAGCCGCTGCACTTCGGCGACTATGGCGGGCTGCCGCTCAAGCTGCTGTGGACCGCGTGCACCTGGCTCACGCTGTTCATCACCGCGAACGGCGCGTGGCTCTGGTGGGACCGCCGTCGTCGGCGCCGCCGGATGCCGGTGCGCTTCGAGGAGGAGGTCGCGGCGTGAACGGTCAGCGCGCGACGCTCACGCTCGTCGTCGTGCTCGCGGTGCTCGCCGTCGCGGGCATCGTCGGCATGCTGCTCGCCGAGAACCCGGCCGCCGACGGCGCCGCCTTCCTGGTCGCGACGCTGCCGCTCGTCGTCGCCGCCTGGGCCTGCTGGGCGCGGCGCGGGACGTCTTGAGAGCGCCTCAGAACACGTAGCGCACGCTGCCGAGGAACGTCCGCGCGGTGCCGTAGAAGCAGGTCTCGAGCGTGTAGCAGCTGGCGTAGGTGCGATCGAAGACGTTGGTCACGTTGAGCGCCACGCGCCACGGGCCCGTCTCGTAGTGCAGCACCGCGTCGACGAGGGTGAAGCCGGGCACGGCGAGCGTGTTCTCCAGATCGCCGAAGGTCGGGCCGACGTAGCGCACGCCGGCGCCGACGCCGAGCCCGGCGAGCACGCCGCTCGGCTGCGTGTAGTCGAGCCAGCCCGACGCGAGCTCCTTCGGCACCGGCACCGGACGCTTGCCGAGCGCGCCGGGGATGGTGGTCTTGGTGTTCTTGACGTCGGCGTACGAGTACGACGCGACCGCGCTGAGCCCGTCGGCCAGCGTCGCGACGACCTCGATCTCGCCGCCGCGCGACTGCACCTCGCCGATCTGGATCGAGTTCAGCGGAATCTCCGGATCTGGCGTCAGCACGTTGCTCTGCGTGATGTCGAACAGCGCCGCGGTGACGAGGACGTTCCAGCCCGGCGGCTCATACTTGACGCCGATCTCGCCGGACTCGGCGGTGCTCGGCTCGAACGGGTCGCCGAACAGGTCGACGCCCTCGATCGGCTCGAACGACGTCGCGTAGGTGCCGTACGGCGCGATCCCGAAGTCGGTCAGGTAGAGGACGCCGACGCGCCAGCTCGGCTTGCGGTCGCGCTGGCTCGTCTTCACGCCGTACAGGCGATCGTTGGTGTCGCTGTCGGCCCAGTCGTAGCGGCCTCCCGCGAGCAGCACGAGACGCTCGAAGAGCGTCACCTGGTGCTGCGTGTAGAGCCCGAGCTGGAACTGCTCGGTGACCGCGTCCACGGTCGGTAGCGGCGTGGTGATGTTCACCTGGCCGTAGACCGGCGCGTACACGTCGAGCGTCGTGAGCCCACCGAAGAAGGTGCGGCCGTCGTCCTTGAACAGGCTCAGGTCGATGCCGAAGAGGCTCGTCACCTCGACGCCGTCGACGCTCCAGCGCGCCTGCGCCTGGTTGTCGAGAAGAAAGTTCACCACCTGGTGGTCGTCCCGATACGGGAAGCGCTTGAGCGTTCTCAGATCGGGCTCGAAACCGTTGCCGAAGACGGCCTTGGTCGAGAACTCGCCGTAGCCGAAGCGCAGGTTCTGGCGCAGCGTCCAGGTGTCGTCGACGTGGTGGCTCGCCGCGTAGCCCGCGAGGACCTGGTAGCGCTCCATCGAGTTGAAGTCCGGCTCTCCGACGAAGCGGCTGCGGGGGATGCGTCCGTTCGGATTGAAGGTGACGGTCCCCTGCGGCGGCAGGTACTGGTTGAGCGAGGTGTCGTCGTAGAGGAAGCTCGTCAAGAAGACGATCTCGGTGTCGGGGGTCGGACGCCAGCCGATCGACGGCGCGACGTAGGCCCGGTCGTTGGGCACGAAGTCGACCTGCGTGTCGGCGTGGCGCAGCAGCGACACGACCCGGTACGACCAGTCGCTGTCGCCGATCGCGCTGCCCACGTCGAAGGCTCCCTCGACGTTCTCGAAGCTGCCGCCCTCGAGGACGAGCTCGTAGTGCGGCTGCGGACGCGGCCGCTTCGAGATCTGATTGACGATGCCGCCCGGCGCCGACTGCCCGTAGAGCACGGACGACGGCCCGCGCAGGACGTCGATGCGCTCGAGCCCGTAGGGCTCGATGCGGAAGCCCATGTTGCTCAGCTGCTGGCGCAGGCCGTCGAGGTAGAGGCCGTTCGCCGACTGGTCGAAGCCGCGGACGAAGAGGAAGTCGTAGCGGCTGTCCGCGCCGTACGGCTCCGCGAGGACGCTCGCCGTGTAGCGCAGCGCGCCCGCGACCGTCTGCACGTTCTGCGCCGTCATCTGATCGCGCGTCACGACCGCGATCGACTGCGGCGTCTCGATGATCGGCGTCTCGGTCTTGGTCGCGGTCGCCGAGTCGTACGCCACGTAGCCGTCGACCGGCCCGAAGGCGTCGCTCTTGTCGCCGGCGACCTCCATCGGGTCGAGCACGAAGAGCGGGGGCGCCTCGCCGGGCGTGGGCGACGGCTGCGGCTCGGGCGGCGTCTGTGCGGTCGCGCGCACGGGCGTGAGGAGCGCGGTCGCGAGGAGCAGCGCGAGGGTGAGAGCGTGGAGCGCTGGTCGCGGGCATGCGACGCGTCGCGGAGGTTGCGAGGTGGCGCGTGCGCCTCGCGTGCGGTCCGCGGGGGGAATGGAAGTGGAGTTCATGCGTGATTCGAGAGTCACGTGCGCGGGGTCCGTGCCGTGCGGCGCTCGGAGCGCGTTGCGGCGCTGCAAGCGCAGCGGCGGCGTGGGGGCCACGCGTTGGCCGCCGGCTCGATGAAATTGAATGTCATTATCATTGAGGCGGCGGCGCGCAATCGTGCGCGGCGTTGAAGCGACGTTTTTGGGCCTCGAGGCCGCGAGCGATCAGCGTCCGGGGCTCGCCGGAGTGCTTTGCCGCGCGAGGATTTTGCGCGGCGTCTAGTCGGCTGCGGCGCGAGGGGCGCGGCGCTCTTCGGGTGCGAGGTTCGGACGCTAGCGGCAGTCTTGCCCGCCGAAGACGTTCGGGCGGCAGGTCACGGTGCGGCCGTCCGGCAGGCGGTAGTCCGCCCCACCGAAGATGTTCGGTCGCGAGGTGACGACGCGACCGTCCGGGAGGCGGTAGTCGTCACCGCCGAAGACGTTCGGGCGACTGGTGATCGTACCCTGCGGCGTCGTCGTGTCGTGGCCGCCGAAGACGTTGGGACGCGAGGTCGTGCGCGTGCCGTCGCCGTGGGTGGTGTCGTAGCCGCCGAAGATGTTCGGGCGGGAGGAGGAGCGGACGCCGTCGCCGGTGCAGTCCTCGCCGCCGAAGATGTTGGGGCGGCAGGTGACGTCGGCTCTGGCGGAAGTCAGCGTGGCTGCGAGCAATGCGGGGAGGAAAAGGAGAAAGCCAAGCCGGCCACCTGCGGGTGTTCCGGAGATGCGGCTCGTCCCGCCGTCGAACACGCCATGGCGGTCCGGTTTGGTTCCCTCATTGGTACCCATTGCTGCGCGCCCATTCCCGGTGGCACTGCGACTACGGCTCAGATTCGTCGTCGAGTGGCTCGTAGTCGGGGTACGAATCGTAGCGACCATCCGTGGTCCGAATGATCGGCTCGCCACACATCTGCGGATCGCCCCTGCGACCTCGCCAACGAGACGTTGGTGTAGAACGTTGAAGCAAGCTGATCTCACGCGCATCCACTTTCGCGGCCGTACTCGAAAAACGAACGACGACGCGCTCCTCGCCGTCGCTACCGATCGAGCTCTTTAGAACTTTTCCCTGGTCCCTCGTCGGATGCGAGACTTCATCATCCTTTTGAAAGCGCGGCGCTGGTGCCACGTAGGAGACACTGTCACTTGCAGCACTCGCTGAACTCTGGACCGGTATCCGCAGGATTCGGTCGTAAGCCTCCTTCCTCAAGGGATCAGAGAGAATCTCGTAGACCGCTCGCAATTTTCTTCTTTTCCTGAATATTTCTCCGGGACTCAGACCTAAGTCTCGCATTCTATCCAGCTCGCGACAGCGCTCAATATATGCTTCCACGACATCGTCGAGCGAAGCACAATCGGGGAGCCCCAGGATTGCATAGTGTGTACGTTCCATTCACGATCTCGCGCGTCCAAGTCGATCCCCGATCGCCTGGAAATCGACGTTTTAAGCAGCTACAGATAGTGCACGGCGAATGTCGTCTAACTGCTCGCATGCAGACTTCACTGCGAACAGTGTCCAATGACCAAGTGTCTCCACTTCGTCGACTGGATCGACGTACACGCCAACACGAGCAGAGGGCCAGGCCACCTCGAGCTCTGCGACAACGCGCCCCGTCCCATCAACTACCTCGTACCCAACCTGCGGAAGTGGTGTTCCACCAGCGATAAGCTGCTGGATCGCCTCTCGAAGCTCCTCGTCATTGATGAGAGACAAGACGGCTTGTTCGGCGCCGGCAGGCTGTCGCCGCCGGCGCGCCGCCACCGCCGCTACACCCAGCACGGATTCCAAGAACGTCTTCGCCACGCCTCGCGACAGCTGCGTGTGAAACCGCTGGTTTCCGAACGAGCGAAGGCATTCGTAGCAGCTAGTCGTTTCCTCACAGGAGCACTCCGATACCCTTCGCAGTGCTTCAGCGAGCGCGTTCGGCATGTGCTCGTAGATGCGGGCCACGTGACCGGCCCCGCCCGGCACGGCGTCGTACAGGAACACGCAACCATTGTCGTCGCGTCCGCGCCGCCAGGTCGCATTCAGATCCTCTCGGCGGATTCCCAGGGCCTGCGTCACGCCCTCGAGAATTGCGTAGGCGATCGACGCCCAGTTACTCGGAAATGGCGCGAGAGCTGGATCGATGCGAAGTTCCAGAACATCGGTTAGGAAGTCGTGACCGAGGTCCACCCCCCATGTCAGCTGCCCACGGCACATCCCACCGTGTGGCCTGCGATGCTCCCGCGAGCGAGAGCGCCTCAAAGCTAGGATCACCGGCTCGGCGAAGCCGCAATCTTGGCAAAGCCGAAAACCAACTCCCCGACCTTTATTGATCGTAAGGAAGCGGCCGACGAGCGGTCGCCCGATACGCAACCCGGGCCAGCGCTCAATGAACTCAGGGGCCGCACCCCCAACGTAGCTCTCGAAGGCGATGCGGCTCGCATACTGGCGTTCCGGGCGACGGGTACCGCTGCGTCGCGGCTTCTCGTCGCTCGTGACGAAGCCGAACTCGGGACGGATGTAGCGACGCATCCCTCGTTGCACCGCCTGGCCACAGCCTGAGCACTCGGTAATTTCGTTCGTCCCGCGCGCGGTCACGACGGTGCCGCAATCGCATTCGAAGTATCTCGTCTCCTCCAGGCGGCGCTCCGGAAGGACCTTGAGACCTGCCGATCGCCAGACATGTCCCGCAGCGACGACCTCGGCTCCTGGAGCGTACTCGGCGATCGCCAAGGCGAGATCGCGCGTCAAATCCAAGCCGATCTCCTCCCCTGAATCCGAAGCCGCTTTGCGCGCCTGCGGATCGATCGCCAGGCCTACGACATCCACGGGGAAACCGTACTTCGGAAATAGCCCACGGTTTGCGAGTACACCGAGCAGCGGGCGGCGTTCGACGGTGTGGCGAAGGTACTGAAAAAGGGCAGCCTTCTTGTGCTGCCTCGCCTCCGATGCGCCGATCTCGGCCTCGCGGTAGCGTCGACAGTCGGTTTCAAACTCCGCCTGGACATCTCGCAGAGATACTCTCCGAGATTCCTCTCGAGTGCCGATCAGCTCATCGACCCAGCCCCAAGAATCCAACTGGAGCACTTCGGACAACTCGGGAGGGACAACTACTCGGAGCTCACGGGCCAATGTTGACGGACGCTCCCGCAGGTAGCGCTCGAAGCGAGCGACACCGTCCTCGCCTGGTTCGGTTCGTTGCAACAGAGCTGCCGCATCGCCCGAGCCGAACGCAGACGGATCGTGCTGAAAAAAGCTGCCGAACGCAGTGGCGAACAGGTGACGCCGAACGATCTGCAGGTTGTCGAGTCGAAAGGTTGGCGGCCGAACGCGGCCGGAGATCATTCGCAACGGGGCACGGAAGAACGAAAGATCGTGCGAGCGGCGCTGAGCGTACGTCACCACGACTGCGGCAGCGCCGAGTCGTCGCCCCGCACGCCCGGCGCGCTGCGCGTAGTTGGCCGGCGTCGGAGGCATGTTGCGCATGAGAATCGTATCGAGCTCGCCCAAATCGACACCCAGCTCGAACGTCGTCGAGCAGCTCAAGACGTCGATGTCTCCGTCACTGAACCGACTCTGCGTTTCCGCGGCAGAGAGCGAGTCGAGCTGGGCCGTGTGCTCGCGAGCAACCATCCAGATCTCGCGCATGCGGTGATAGCGATCTCGGACGTGTGCGCGCGCATCGAAGCGCTCTGCGTCCTGAACCTCTTCCAATGTCCCCTCGCAGCGGTAGGTCGGACAGACACCCGAGACCGAGTGCGCCGAAAAGATTCCGCAGTGGTTACAACGGAACTGCTTCAGCATACCGGCGGGAACAACCTCCCATTCGTGAGGTCGAAGCGAGTAGAGAATACCGCCACCGTGTCGCGACGCTGGCTGGTCCATGTACGCAAGCAGGAACGAACTCCCCGCGCGCGTCATGTAGCGATCGAACATCTCGCGCAGGAACGTGCGCAGCTGATCGTCGGAAAGAGGTATCTGGCGGCGTTCGACGAGTCGTCGCAAATAATCCAGCCTTGCATTCGAGCTCTCCCTTCTTTGCGGGCACCAGGCAAGGGAATACCTGTCATTCGGGGCACGCTGGAGAACAACGCTGCGCCCTGCGCGTGCGGGAGCGAACACCGCCGCGTCGGGCCGAACGTCCGCGACGAGCGTCATGCAGTACGCGTCGCGAAGGCTGTCGACCAGAATCTGCACCACCGACCACGCCTCCTCCGGCGACAGCAGCCATGGCGCTTTGAATAAGGGCTGTGGTGGAAGCACGTCGCAACGTCGCCGAAGGCGAAAGTCGACGAGCCCCATCGCCTCGAGGCCACGGCGATCCTTCGCGGAATGCATCAGCTCAGCGAGCAGCCATCCCCAGACCTCTCGCTCGATGTCGCCCGTGGTCGCGCTCCGACCGAGCCACTCTTGCTTCTCCACCATCGTAACCAGTCGTTGGGCGAGGTCACCGATCGGAACGGGACGGTTGCTCCTCTCAACGACCGACAGGATCATGTGAGAGCGAAGCGCACGGCGATAGAGCGTCTCGAGGTAAGGCGCGAAGTACGCCGCGTCCTGCCGGCTGTCGGAAAAAGTGAGGAGCTTCCTCTTCGGCTCTCCGTGCCGGACGACGCCTTCGTTCAGGACTTGAAAGAGCGTCGTCGCCACCTCGGCCACCGGCTCATCGGTTCCGGTGTAGAGCGTTTGAAGAACGTCGCGCTGCAGCGACCGCGAGCCGCACGACGGACATTGCTGAAGCTCACGGCCCCGACTCGGTAACCGGGTGACCTCAATCGCTGCCTCCTCGGGGCAGCCGCAGAGGAGAGGTCGATCAGGGACCTCCACGGCACCGCAGGCACGGCACAGGCGGACGCGGGGAAACTCGGGCGTGCCGGCGCTTGAGCTCCTTGCCGCTGCAGCTCTCTCCGCAGGCGACTCCGCGCATTCTAGAGGCGACGCAGGACGAGCACTTGTGTCGTCACCGAGCCCGGCCGGATTCGCTTCGTCCAAGGCGAGCTCGTCCTCGTTTTCCGCGGGCGCGGTCCAGACGCGCAAAGAGAAGAACGCACGTTTTCCGCGTTCCTCTTCAAGAAGCGCCGCCTGTGTCGGATCTTCGCTGCTGAGGCGGACAACACCGCTCTCGTCGCTCAACGTTCCGACAAGAATTTCCTCGCCGCACCGCCTGCACGCGCCGATCTCGAACACTCCGAGACCCTCACAAGAGGCGCAGGTCTTTCGCCGCTCCAAATGCAAACGCGGACCACGTCCGTCGTGATCACCGAGGCACACGAAGCCGCCTTCGAGAGCCCTGACGAAGAAGTGGTAGCGCGCAGTGAGGAGCGGAGCGCGTGTGGCGCCACCAGAGGCACGCGTGGCCAACGAGATCAGCGCCAGCAACGCGTTGAGCCGAGCTGGCCTTTCCAGAGGTTCCTCTTCAAATACTTTCTCGGCGACCTCTCCCACCTCTCGCGGACCGTGTGCGCACGCCTCGCGCAGGAGCCGTATCCGAGCGTCCGCGCGGAGAATCTCGTAGAGACCAGCGCTGATGTCGACGTCAGCAAGCGAAGTATGGCCAGTGGAGCCGCTCGGCTCGTTCACGCCCCAATCCCACTCGTCACCTTGTCGGGCATCGGGCGTCGAAGCCGCCGTAGGTGGCGCACCTACTGCTCGAAGGGCTTCGAGAGCGCGCTCGGCGACATCCGGCGGGAGATTCGCCTCCCCGTCGTAGAGAACAGCCGAGAGCGCGTCGAAAGAGATCGCGTCGCCTTCGACCAGAGAGGCAAGGCGGGAGTAGAAGCCTGCGGCGCTCCCGGGTCGTTCGTCAGCCTCTCGCGGTGGTGCGATGCGCACCGCTTCGATCACATCGATGGCACCGGACTCTGGGTCGCGACCAAAAGGTTCACCGAACAGCGCGGACGCGAAGCTAGCGACATCGGTTCGGTCGCGGTTGCTTCCGCCGAGCGTCGCGCTGCTTCCCACGCACCGGAGCTGACCGGTCGTCGCGATTCCTGCACGGGCTTTTAGCCGCCGCAGCAGCATGGCGATCTCGGTGCCCTTCGCGCCGTCGTACGAATGCACCTCGTCCAAGACCAGGAAACGCCACAGCGATGCCGCCTCCGGAGCGAAAAAGGGGCTGTCTTGCGGACGCACGAGCAGGTACTCGAGCATCGCGAAGTTGGTCACGAGAATGTGCGGAGGACGCTCCCACATCTCCTCGCGGCTCTTGAGCTCGTTCCTCAGCATCGGCTCGTTGAGCCAGAGCTTGCGAAAGAGCCGTCGCGCATCTTCCGAGCGGCGTGGCGTTTCACCGATGTAACGCCCAAAGGTGATGTCCGGACAGAAGGTGAGCAACGTTCGTATCCGCCGTAGCTGGTCGTTCGCTAAGGCGTTCATTGGGTAGAGCAGGAGCGTCCTGACGCCGGTTTGCGAAAGGGTCCCCGCGCGGCGCTCCTCGAGCAGGTGGCTCAGGATCGGGAGAAGATACGTTTCCGTTTTGCCACTTCCCGTACCTGTCGCGACGAGGACGTTGCGCCCCACCGCCATGCGCTCGATCGCGCGCTCCTGATGGAGGTACAGCGGACGGTCCGGCGGCAGGGCTTCGGGATTCAGGTCGACGAGGCTCGACGACAACGCGCCTTCGGCGGCAAGCTGGCGAACCGTTTTGCCGGTCGCGAAGGGGGGATTGAGCTCGAGATACGGCCCCGAGAACAGTCGGTCGTCGGCCGCGATCTGCTCGCTAAACTGAGCTCGCAACGACTCCGACTTGAAGAAAAATCGACTCTCTAAATAGCTCCTGTAGTCACGCTTCAGATTACGCGTCAGCTTGGACGGATCGATCGGCATTCGGCCACCTTCGGGCGGATGACGTTGCCTCCGCGAGGCACACCATCATGAGGTCGTGGGCAACAAGCTCCGGCACGCACTCGATCAAGGTCGGCAGGATGCGGTCGAGCATCTCCTCGCTGATCGGGAACAGCGCGCTGCGGCCGAGACCACGCCACAGCATGGTCGCGACGGCCGCACCACAGACGAGCGGTACCGCGTAGAGAGGCTCCGGGTGTGCGTTGGGAATCCAGCGTTTCCGCAGAGCTTGAACGGTCCACCTCGACAGACCGCCGTTCACGCTGGACTCCATGAAGACCGCGAGATCGGGCACGAGCTCGGCACACAAATCCGAGAGGCGCTTCACGACGGTCTCATTGGCACGCAAGCACCACGCGAGATTCGCAGCCACGAACGCGGCCGGACCGACGGCCTCTACCGGAAGCCGAGAGTGGTCCTCGATCTGCCGCAGAACCGCACGTTGCTGGCGGCGAACGAGTTGGAGAATCTGGTACTCGGGCGGACCGCCAAACAAAGGGCAATCGCGACCATAAGAGACCACCAGCACCGCATCGGCAAGCACATTTGCCGGGAGTGAGGCGATCACGTCCGGTAGGCCTTCACCATCGCTTTCCTCGAACGTCCATGCGCCATCGGGCTGCCGCTGAACGAGCGCCTTGCCACCGTCTTCGAGGACAATCTCCACGGAGACGCCCGGCGAAAAGGACTCGACGGCGAAGGGCCCGAGTTCCTCGCCACTCACAATACGACCCACACGTGCGCGAAAGAGCTCGTCCCCGGCTCGTGTCTTGAAGCCGAGGAGGGCGCCCGGCGCGACGGCACAGACGCGCTTCACCGTTTCGGCACCAAGATTCGCCTCGATCCGTCGAGCCGCGTCGAGCGGAGCGACCTCGAGCAGGATCGTATCCGCCCAAAGTCCAAGCGGCGGCCACAGCCGCCACAGGCTCTCCATCGTATCCGGCCCCATTCGACGACGGGCCTCCTCGTTGGCCCCGAGCTCCGCGCGCAGTGCTGCGCCGCGCGCGAACACTCCGCTCTCAAGCAGCGCACGACCTTCGAACTGCCCCTCGAACCCGGTCAGCGCGGCAAGCGTGCAACTCGGAGGAAGCCGCTGCAGGAGCCGGTCGAGCCCATGCAGCACGCTCGAAGGCGAGTCGGCCCGCCCCAAGGTCGTGCGCGCCGCGAGAATCCTGTGCGCAAATTCCGTGGACGCCGGAACGTCGATCGAGAAGATGTCGGATGCCGAAGTCGCTCCGGAGGTGAGATCGATCAGCGCCGTCGCCAGGACCGCCGTGGCTTCGGCTTCCGTGTCCCCGGCTCGCAAGCCGTCGCTGAGCTCAGGTTGCTCGCACGAGCCTCGATCGATCTCGGATTCGCCGCGAGCTTCCGGCCAACGAGCCTTGCGACGCCACTCCTCGGGATCGCCGACGTCGACGGTCAACGCGGAAACTGCGGCGCGTTGGAATTCCTGCGTCCAACCGTCCAGGACCCCGAGGCTCGCGAGGTACCTTCCAGGCTCGACTCCCAGGACTTCGTGTCGGTCTCGCGCCGTGTCAGGGATCGGCAAATGCCGAGGGCCGTTCCACGGCGTGAGCAATGACACGATCTCGATGCAGCGCTCGGCAACAGGAAACTGGTCGTGCCAATGGAAGCACAACCGATCACCGTCCACGTCGCACGAGAACCCCGACGGTGCCCAGGTCTGGGTTAGCTCTCCGCATCGCAGAAGTACCGTTCGGTCGCCGAGGTCGAGCTCGCAGCGCACCTCGAGCCGCGAAGCTCCACTCGCCGACGCAGCGGTCACGGCGGGGAGCAAGTCGAAGCGGCAAAAGCCGCCCTCATCGTAGCTCAACGACGAACGGAAGAGATCGGAATCCGCCCCGGCGACCACCAATTCGGCTCGACACGGCAATCCCTGCGGGGTGACGAGCCGCAGCAGGAGCGTCGGCGAGGTCGCGACCGCATCGCGCATGGGCAAAGCGAACGGCTCTCGACCCCACCGGATGAGATGACGCCCGCCCGCAGGATCGTAGAGCGCCCAGGTTGGCGTTCGGCCTCCGATCTCGACCGGAATCTGCTGCGGTCGGCCTCCCAGACCTCGAAGCTCGAGAACGAGCCTTTCGCCGGTTGCCGGTGCACGTGTCGTCCAGCGATTGCGGCCGGCGGGCGCGACAGCCCCGCGCAACGTGCCTCCGGTCGGCGTCGTTATGGTGTACTCAACCTCATCACGAATGCCCTGCCCGTCCAGCCAGGAGCACTCGATCTGGAGCTCGGGAATGATACGCAGGTGGAAGCGCGCGTCCTGACCGAGCGGCCCGCGCACGCGAAGCGACATCTCGCCCCACGGTGCGGCCCCCATTGCAAAGAGGTCATCGAGGCGAATCGCCGCCCCGCGCGCCGAGTTTTGTGATTGAACAAGATGCTCCTTTCCGGCAAGGGGAACGATCTCGGCCTCGCGCGGTCCGTCGACCTCGGCAAGCGAACGCATCTCGACCGACCACGCCTCGAGCTCGGCGGCCAGCGACTGCGCAGACACGCGAGGAAGTCGCAAGATCGGAGCCGCGCCCACGAACACCCGGCAGTCGTCACGAGCGATGGCTTCGTCGCCTTCGACCGCCTCAAGGGTCGGTGAGTCCACCGCGTCCTGAAGCTCGACCTCGAGCTGCACTTGGCCAGCGTCGTCGACGACGAGCAGAGTCTCCTTTTCGGCCAGGTCGTAGACGAATGCGTGCAAATCCGACCACGACAGAGGTAACGGCCGTGCGATCTCTTCGACGATCCGCGCGGGCGCTTCGCCATCCTCGCCTCGCACACGGATCTGCAGCCGTTGCGGATGGGCGATCCCGACGAGTTGCGCGCCAAGAGAGCGCCTGGGCACTGTCCTGAGCGAATCCGGATCGAAAAAGAGAAGCGGCGCTTGTCGCGTAACGCCTTCGATGGTCCACGATGCGACGTGCGAACCTTTGACCGTCGCGTGAACGCGAAGGGAGCTGAACGGTTCGCCCAAGATGACCGACTCGGGCCGCGTATGCTCTTCTCCCGGAAGTGCGCGAGCGTCGATGCGCACAGGCCCTCGAGAGTCCTGCTCGATGATCCACTGAAGTGCCGGTTCGTCGGGCTCGAGCTTCTGCGAGGGGAGATCGAGGACGACGCCTTCGTGAGGATCGAGCCCGAGCTGGGGCCGGCGCAGCGATCGAGCCGCGCGCGTCGTACGCGTGCGGCGATCGATTCCGGCTTTCTCTGCCCACTCGCGATACGCTTCGACCACGCGAGCAGGGAGGCCGAGCTCGTCGGCCACCGGCAGGTAGCCTTGCAAGCGCCACAGCCGGTCCATGTCGAGCGCACGCTCGACGAAGCCTTCGGCGATGCGATCGCCGAACACGATGAATCGCTCGGTCGCACGGCGCAGGTAAAGGCGCGTAGCCTCGAGGCGGAGCTCGTCGAAGGATCCTCCGTCACCGATCCCAAGCTCGGCCGCGCGCGGCAGGACCTTCTCGAAGAACTCCGGCAAGCACGAGCGCGGGATCCCGCAATGGCCGAGGATCGGCCCGAGGTAGTGCCAACGCGTCTTCAGACGATGGAATCGAGGTAGGCCCCTGTCGCGGAGGAGCTTGAGGAACGCCTGACCGAACCTCGTCGAACAGTTGCCGATGTCGACGATACCGATCTTCCGCAGCGTCGGCGGCCAGTACTCTCCCGACTCGAAGTTGTAGAACGCCTCGTTCACCAGCCATGTTCCGGTCACGAGCTGCCATGTCTCGGTGACGAACGAAGTGCCAGCAATCTGCCCAGCCTCCTCGATGAGGGCGCGCAGGTGGCTGGCGATTAAGTCGCAGGAATCCAGCGAGAGGACGATCTCTCCCAGCAGCGTCTTTCCCCGCAGCAGGGACGAGAACTCCACTTCCATGCGGTCGAGGAAGTGCTCGGTGGACGGAGGGGGTGTGAACCGGCGCATCTGGGGGCCGAAGCAAAAAGAAGCTCGGATGCCCGCGTCTAGCTCGATCTTTGTACGACGGGCAAGACCCACTGACGCATCTGGTATCACCCGCGGTGGACAGCGGTTGGGTGCGCGTCTCCACAGCGGCAGTTGACCGCCGCTGCCCAATCCTCGAGTGGTGGCCGCCGAGCGTCCCCTGGCTCCAGGCTCCCCGTGGATGTTTCTCCCAGCAGCGCCACTGCCCGTCTCAGCCCACGAGAACGCCACCTCCTGGAACGCCTTGCTGCCGCCGTAGACCCCGTCGACGTCGTACAGCTCACACGGCGCGTGACGGCGCACGTCGCCGCCGCCACGGCGATACTAAGGTCGGAATCAGCCGCCCTCTACCTACCGCCGCCGCGCGCGAATCGCCTCCGGGTTCGGCACGTGCACGTCGTACACCAACCCCAGCCTCTCGAGCCCGCGCACGAGCAAGTACCCGAAGTCCGGCTCGCGCCACCCGAACCCATCACGCGCCGACCCCGGGAACGCGTGATGCGCGTTGTGCCATCCCGCCCCGAACGAGAGCAGCGCGATCCACCAGACGTTCGTGCTGCGGTCGCCGCTCTCGAACGGCCGAGCGCCGAACGTGTGGCACACCGAGTTCGTGCCCCAGACGACTTGATTGACGGCGAAGATGCGGATCGGGCCGCCCCAGAGGAAGCCGAGCACGGCGCCCTGCACGGTGCCGTAGGCGAGCGCCCCGATGATCGTGGGCAGGACGAAGCCGGCGGCAACGATCAGGGGGTAGAGCGCCTCGACGCGCTGGATCACGGGGTCGCGCGCGAGGTCGCGCGCGTAGCGGAGGAAGTCGAGCCCGTGGATCATCACGGCGTCGCGATCGAAGTGCCAGCCGACGTGCAGGTGCCAGAAGCGGCGCAGCGGGGACATGGGCTCGCTCGGGGCATGTGGATCCTTCGCTTCGTCGGCGAAGCGATGATGACGACGGTGCGTCGTGATCCAGAACGACGGCGGTCCCTGCATCGCCATCGCGCCGAGCACCGCGAACGCAGCGCGCGCCGCAGGGCGCGCCGAGAACGCGCCGTGCGAGAGCAGGCGGTGGTAGCCGACCTCGATGCCGACGATCGTGGGAACGAAGAACAGGACGAGGATCGCGACGCCCTTGGCATCGACGTGGCCGGTCGCGATCAGCGCGACGAGCGCGACGAGCCCGAACGCGGTGATCGCCATCGTGCGCGCGATGCGGCGGCGCACCTGAAGCCAGCCCGGCTGCTGACTCACCGCGCCGCGGGACGCCTCTGCCCGTGCTCCGGGCCCGCTTGCAGTTCTGGCCTCGCGCACGGTCCCTCGTCCTAGCAGCTTCGGCCGCGCGCGGGCGAGAGAAAATCACGGCCGCGGCGAACCGCGCACGCGCCGCCGAGCGCACGTCGCGCTCCGCCGCGCTCCGCCGCGCTGCAGCAGACGCGCCCCGCGCTCAGACGCGCGGCGGGTCGGGGAGCGGCCGCCAGTGCGTGACGCCGCGCACCGCGACGGAGCGCTGGTCGAGCCACACGCGCCCTGCCCCGCCCTCCGCGCTCGTAGCCGTGCTCGGCCGCGCGATGGTCAGCCTGGCCTCGACGGGCGACCAGACCAGCACGTCGGTGCCCGGCGGCGGCAACCCCTCCGTCTCGACCTCGCGCCAGCGCGCCTCGCCAGCAGCCACCTCCGCTCGAGCTGGCTGCGCGACGCCGAGCGTCCAGTACGGGGGATCGCTCGCGGGGAACGACTCGGCGATCGCCTGGTCGATCTTCTCCTCGAGCGCGAGGTCCATGGCTTCACGGTACCGAGGTTGGAGGCTCGGTCAACGGCCTGCGGGAGCCAAGGCGCGCGTCAAGCCAATAAAACGCTCTGCAGCGCGCTCGGCTCGTGTGCACACGGCACGGGGTGCAGCGCCGCCTGCAACCGCCAACCGCGGCGCAACTCGCCCAGACGACGAAAGCCCCGGGGGTGCCGGGGCTTTCGCTCAGAGCGGGCGACCGGGATCGAACCGGCGACGTCCAGCTTGGGAAGCTGGCATTCTACCGCTGAATTACGCCCGCGTTGCCGGAAAAGGTACCGAGCGCCCTCGGCTCGGTCAACGCATCGCCGCGGCACCGCCCCGCGTCACGGCGCCAATGCGGCTCGCGCGCCGCACCGTTCCCGGTCTACCCTGGGCGGCCTATGTTCGGCTCCCGCCCACGCGCCCTCCCCGTGCGACCCGCGCTCGCCGCGGCCGCGCTGAATCCCTTCATCCTGGCCGCGCTCCTGACCGCCTGCAGCGACGCGCCGTCCGCGGGCGTCGACGTCGACGCGCCGACGCTCTGCACGGCGGCGACCGCAACCGCCGACCAACCCGCGCGCGCCGCAAGCGCCGCATCCGCGACAACCTCGGACGCCCTCGCCAGCACGCGCCCCCTCCCCGCCTGGTACGACGACGCCAAGCTCGGGATCATGATCCACTGGGGCGTCTGGACCATCCCGGGCTTCGCCGAGACCACGCTCGACCCGGAGCGCGTCGCGGACCCGAACGACCCGGACTACCTGCTCGCGCCGGGCGGCATCGAGCGCTTCCTGCGCCACAACCCGTACACCGAGTGGTACGAGAACTCGCTCGCCATCGACGGCACGGCGACGCAGGCGTTCCACCACGCGACCTACGGCGCGGACTTCCCGTACACGGGCTTCGCGCCGCTCTTCGAGGAAGCGTCCGCGCCCTGGCAGGCGGACGACTGGGCCGATCTCTTCGCGCGCGCACGCGCGCGCTACGTCGTCTTCGTCAGCAAGCACCACGACGGCTACGCGCTGTGGCCGACCTCCGTCGCCAACCCGCGCCGACCGGGCTGGAGCTCGAGCCGCGACTACGCGGGTGAGCTCGCCGACGCGGTCCGCGAGCGCTGCCAGCGCTTCGGCGTCTACTACTCGGGCGGCATCGACTGGAGCTTCTCGCCGCCGCCGATCCAGAACGCGGTCGAGTTCCTGCTCTCCACGCCGACCGACGCGGACTACGCGCGCTACGTCGAGGACCAGTACCGCGACCTGATCGCGCGCTACCAGCCGGCCGTCCTGTGGAACGACATCGGCTCGCCGGTGCTCACCGACGAAGCTCGCCTTTTCGCCGACTACTACGCGGCGGTGCCCGACGGCGTGGTGAACGACCGCTGGGGGCTCGACCCGAGCCTGCCGCCCGCCGACTTCCGCAGCGTCGAGTACGACGTGCGCGACGAGATCTCGCCCGACAAGTGGGAAGCCGTGCGCGGCATCGGCCGCGCGTTCGGCTGGAACGCGAACCAGCGCGAAGAGGACTACGGCACTCCCGAGAAGTACGTGCACCTGCTGATCGACACCGTCAGCAAGAACGGCAACCTGCTGCTCAACGTCGGGCCGATGGCCGACGGCACGATCCCCGCGCCGCAGGTCCGCATCCTGCGCGCGCTCGGCGCCTGGCTCGAGCGCTACGGCGAGGCGATCTTCGCGACGCGGCCGTGGACGCGCTTCCGCGGCGAGACCGAGCAGGGCATCGACGCGCGCTTCACGCAGAGCCGCGACGGCTCCGTCGTCTACGCGACGCTCCTCGGCACGCCGGCCGGGACCAGCGTCACGCTGCGCGACTTCGCGCCGACGCCTGCCGCAGTGCGCTTCGCGCGCGGCGACGGCGCCGACGCTGGCACGCGCGACGACGGCGAGCCGCTCACCTGGCGGCGCGACGGCGCGGACCTGGTGATCGAGCTGCCCGCTGTGCTTGACGCGCAGCCGGCGCACGCGCTCGCGATCGAGCTCGGCTGACGCGCGTCGGTCGGCGGCGCAGCGAGCTGTTCAGCAACGCCGTCAGCGGCGTCAGCGGAGCAGCGCGTGACCGAGCCGTCGCGGCGCAGCGCGTGACCGAGCCGTCCGCGGCGCAGCGAGCAGCCGTCAGCGGCACGCCACGCCGCCGATCAATGCCGCAGCGGCGCCGCAGCGGGCGCGACGTCGACCTCCGCCGCGAGCTCCATCATCCGCGCGCGCAGCTCCTCCACCTTCTCCGGCATCGCCGCGGCGAGGTCGTGCTGCTCGCCGGGATCCGCCTCGAGGTCGAACAGCAGGTCGCCGTGGTCGTAGCGCGCGTACGGCGCCTCACCGCCCTCGACCGCGAGCTTGAGCTTGAAGCGCCCTTCGCGATAGCCGGCGAGCCCGCTCGAATCCTGCTTCCAGTAGAGGAAGCGGAAGGGACCGTCGGGGTCGCGCTCGCCGCTGCCGTCGAGCAGCGCGCCGATGTCCTTGCCGTCGAGCTCGACGCCGGCGGGCAGCGGCGCGCCGGCGAGGCGCGCGAGCGTCGGCAGCCAGTCGAGCATCGTCGCGGGCTCGTCGATCACGCGCGCGGCCGGGATCCGTCCTGGCCAGCGCGCGATCATCGGCACGCGCAGGCCGCCCTCGAACGTCGTGCCCTTGCCCTCGCGCAGATGTCCCGCGCTGCCGGAGTCGCGCCCGCCCTGCGGCTGCGGCGCGTCGGTCTGCCAGAGCAGCCATGGACCGTTGTCGCTGGTGAAGACCACGAGCGTCCGGTCGTCGATGCCGAGCGCCTGGATCTCGCGCAGCAGCTCGCCGACGCTCGCGTCGAGCTCGGCGAGGACGTCGGTGTAGAGCCCGCCGCGCGTCGTGCCGCGGAACTCGTCCGCGGCGTAGAGCGGCACGTGCGGCGCATGGTGCGCGTAGTAGACGAAGAACGGCCTGCCCTCGTCGACCGCGCGCCGCATCACCGCGACGGCTTCGTCGGTGTAGCGACGCGTGAGCGTCTCCTGGATCGCCGGCATCTCGAGCACGTCGCCGTCGCGCATGAGCGGCACGCCGGGACGGCAGTCCGCGAACAGGCTGCTGCACGGACGCTCCGGTGCCGGCTCGCCGGGGTACTGCGGCTCGTCCATGTCGTTCGAGTACGGCAAGCCGAAGAAGACCTCGAAGCCGTGCCGGTTCGGCAGGTACTCGGGCAGGTGGCCGAGGTGCCACTTGCCGATCAGCGCCGTCAAGTATCCGCGCTCGCGCAGGAGCTCGGCGATCGTGACCTCCTCGGGATCGAGCCCGCCCGTGCTGTCGGGGAAGTAGACGCCGCGCGGATCCCGGTTGCTCATGCGCACCGAGTAGCGACCGGTGAGCAGCGCCGCGCGCGACGGCGTGCAGACCGACGACGCGGCGTAGAACTGCGTCGCGCGCACGCCCTCCTGCGCCATGCGGTCGAGGTGCGGCGTCGAGGCGTCGGGGTTGCCGTAGCTGCCGAGGTCGCCCCAGCCGAGGTCGTCGGCGAAGACGAAGAGCACGTTGGGCGGCGACGCGGAGCCGGTCGCGCTGCTGCGGTCGCTGCACGAGACGCTCACGAGCGCTGCGAGCAGGAGCCAGACGATGCTCGCCGCGCGTCGCCAGAGCGCGCCATCCGATCGAGTGCGATCCGCCACCTCGCTCGCTCTACGGTGCCGCGCTCGGAGGACGCAAGCGCCGCACGCCCTCGACAAGACCCCGGCGCTCGTCTAGCGACCACGCATGACCCGCTCACGCGCGATCTTCGCAGCCGCCGCGACGCTGCTGGCGCTCGTCGCCGTCTCCTGCGGCAGCGGCGACGACTGCGCCGGCTTCATCAGCATCAACGCGTCGCCCGACACCTGCGCGAAGCTCGCCGAGGAGTTCGGCTGCGCGAGCTTCGACGCCTCCGGACCGCGCTGCGGCCTGGTCTCCTGCGCGCGCTGCGAGGGGCTCTAGCCGCGACCTCGTTCGACGCGTCCGCGACGGCCGCGCGCTACGCGCCGCCCTTGCCGAGGTCGCGCAGCAGCCCGCCGAGCTCGCGCTCGACCTCGCGCGTCTGCCCGCCGAGCGCGAGGAAGTCGCGCATGCGCTGGCGCGCTTCGGGGAGCGCGACCGACTCGTTGAACAGATCGCCCTCGACCAGCAGACCCGGCTCCTGCGACGGCAACGCGGCGTCGACCGCTTCCTTCGCGAGCCGGATCGCCTCCGCCGGCATGCCGGCGATGCGCTCGGCGAGCGCGCGCACGAACGGCATCAGCTCCTCGGCGTCGAGCGCGCGGTTGACGTAGCCCATCGCCGCGGCCTCGTCCGCGTCGACGTCGCCGCAGCCGAGGACGATCTCGAGCGCCCGCGCCCGCCCGACGAGGTGCGCGAGCCGCTGCGTGCCGCCGCCGCCCGGGATGATGCCGAGCGCGACCTCCGGCTGCGCGAGACGCGTCTTGCCGCGCGCCGCGAACCGCATGTCGAGCGACAGCAGGAACTCCGAGCCGCCGCCGCGCGCGATGCCCGCGATCGCGCCGATCGACACCTTCGGCATCCGCCGCAGACGCTCGAGCAGCGCGACGAACGGTCCGATCTGCGTCAGCTTCGGCGGCTTCGCCTCGGGCAGCGTCAAGATCCAATTCACGTCGGCGTGCGCGATGAAGAAGTCCGGATCCGCGCTCTGGAAGACGATGACGCGGACCTCGGGGTCCTGCTCGAGCAGCGGCACGAGCTGCGACAGCTCGAGAAACAGCGGCAGGTCGAAGAGGTTGATCGGTGGGTGGTCGATCGTCACCCATGCGACACCGCGCTCGACCTTCACGCGGAGCGAGTTCAAGCTCTCGTAGCTCACCATCGCGCGCCTCCTCGTGCGGGGTCTTCCCTACGCCGCGCGCGGCGGTCAGACAACGCCGGTCAGGCGACGACGCCGCGCGTGGTCACGGCAGCGCGCGCACCCACGCGTCGGCCATCGCGAGAATCGACACGTCGCGGAAGTGCAGCTGATCGAAGCCGACGTGGAAGCGGTTCGCCCAGTCGGGGCCGTTGACGATGCCGCGCGCGAGCATCTCCGCGCGCACGCGGTCGAAGAGCGCCGTGTTGATCGGCTCTCCGTCGAGGCTCCTCGCGAGCGGCGGCGTCGACAGCAGGACGCCGTGCCCGGCATCGATCTCGTCGAGCTCCGCGACCAGCTCCTCGATGCGGTCGACCGTGCCCTCGGCCGTCACGCCGGGGAGCGCCAGCTCGCTGCCGTCGCCCATCACCAGGAAGATGTCGCACACGCCGACCGGGATGTGGTCGACCATCCCGGCGCCACTCGCGCACGCCGCGCGCGCGTGCGGGTAGTACCTCGCCTGCACCCTGCAGCGCTCGGGCTCGATGGGACCGAGCCAGTCCGACGGACCGGTGCCCGGGACCGACAGATCGATCACGCGCGCGCGGTGCCACGGGTGGTGCGGCGAGGTCGCGCGGAGCAGCATCTCTATCGCGTGCGCGGTGCGAAAGGGCGACAGACCGAGCGTGCTCCAGTTGGTCGTGCTCGCGAGGTTCAGCGAGTCGCCGATCGTGCAGATCGTCCTGCGCTCGACGGACGTCCTGCCGTGCGCCGACGTCGCGCACAGCAGCATGACGCAAGCAAGGACGCTCAGAACCGCTCTCATAGCGCCGGCGTGAAGGGGGCGGTGCACGACAGGCCGCCGTCGTCGCTGCCCTTCGCGAGCTGCGCCGAGAGCGCCCAGCGGCTCAGGGGCTCCGATGCGTGATCGACGCCCGCCATCGCGCACGACGTGTCCGCGGTGCCGATCGTGCACGAGGAGGCGAGCGACGTGTCGCGGTAGAGCCGGATCGTGAGCGGGCTCGGCGGGCTCGTCGCCAGCGTGCACCTCACCTGTCCGACGGCGCCCGCGCCGAGCACCAAACTCGCGACATCGCGGCTCAGGGTGGCGACCGTCGTGACGCCCGAGAGCGGGAAGAAGCGCTCGCTCTCGGAGAGCGCTGCGGCATAGGACGACGCGAGGATCGTCGTCGGCCGGTAGACCTTGCTGCCGAAGAGCCAGAAGAGGCCCGGCGAGGGCCCGCCGTCGAGCCGGACGCCGAGGACGGGGTTGCTCGCGGTCGCCCTTGCGACCTTCGGGTCGAGGGACTTCAGCGTGCCGGCGCCGTCCGCGTCGCTCGACATCACGGCGAGGTCGCCCGGACCGCCGAGCTCGTTGTCGCACAGCGCCTCGCCGGCGATCACCACGAAGACCGGGTCGCCCTCGGAGATGGTCGACGAGCTCTGCGCGCAGCCCAGGACGTGCGCCTCGCCGGGCGGCGCCTCGACCACCTGCTCCGGCACGCCGTCCTTCAGCTTGACGACGCTGTACGGCGGGATCGCTCCGCCGGCGATGAACGTCCCGCCGAGGAACGCCTGCGGACCGTTCGGCTGCCGGCAGGAGACCAGCCCGCCGGCGCCGGTCTGGACGTACTCGCAGTTCTCCACGCCGAGCCGCGAGACGGCGAGGTCCGCATCCGATTGCGGGACCTCCGCGTTGGCCGACGTCGCTGCGATGACCAAGAGGGAGATGACGAAAAGAAGGCGCACCGAGGAAATGCTCCCGTACATTTTTGGCTGACGGACGTAAAGAAGTATAGACAAAAATCTTGGACAACGGCTGTCCAGGGAGCGGACGCACGACAACCGCTGTCAGCAAACCCTCCAGATGCGTCGCGACGTCGGCGGCCAGCCATGCACGGCGCCGTCGCCGCGGATCAGCGACGCCGATCCGACCGCGCGCCGTCGCCGCCCCGCCGCCGCGCTCGAGCGAACGCCACGAAGCGCGGCGGCCCCGCGAGCGCGCCCGCTCGACCCGCCATGGCACGCTCTGTGGCGCGCGGCGAAGCCGGAGCGTATCATCGCCCGGATGCAGGACGTGATCCGGCGGGCTTTTGCCGCCTCGATCAACGCGAAGGAGCGCTTCGTCGTCGAGCACGGCGAGACGCTCGAGCGCGTCGCGAGGCTGATGGCCGAGGCCTTGCAGCAAGGTCACAAGATCCTGCTGTTCGGCAACGGCGGCAGCGCCGCCGACGCGCAGCACGTCGCCGCCGAGTTCGTGAACCGCTTCATGGTCGAGCGCCGCCCGCTGCCCGCGATCGCGCTGACCACCGACACCTCGGCCCTGACCTCGATCGGCAACGACTACGGCTTCGAGCACGTCTTCGCGAAGCAGATCGAGGCGCTGGGCTCCGCGGGCGACGTCGCGATCGCGATCTCGACCAGCGGCAACTCGCCGAACGTCCTGCGCGCGATCGAGGCCTGCGGCCGCGTCGGGCTGTTCGTCGTCGGCCTGACGGGCGGCGACGGCGGCAAGATGCGCGACCAGGTCGACTTCCTGCTCAACGTCTCGGCGACGCGCGAGACCGCGCGCGTCCAGGAGACGCACATCGTGGCGTTGCACGTCCTGTGCGACCTCGTCGACCGGCAGCTCTTTCCCGAGGGCTACCGCAAGGGCGGCGAGATTTGAGCCGGACGCGCAGGCCGGCGCTCGAGCGTGACGGCTCGCCGGCGGAGCTCATGGTGGTGGGGGTTCCGGGGCAGCGGCGCAGGCAGCGGCGTTCGGTGCGGACGGCGTCCGGAGCCGGCAACGGCGCGGACGAGGCACGCGGCCGCGACGCGCGCGGCGTCGCAGCGCGACGCCGGACCGCGAGCGCGACGAACGACGCGAGCAGCGCGGGCACCACGAGCGCCGGGAGCGCCGGGAGCGCCGCAAGGACGAGCACCATGAAGGCTGCACGGATCCCGACCAGCTCGAGCGCCACGCGGCCCACGTCCACCACGCGAGCCACGACCGGCGCGACGCCGACGCTACCCGCACCACCGCGTCCCAAGCTCGACGTCCGCCGCGCGCGCACCTACCCGCTCGCGCGCCGCGCGAGCAAGGTCGCGGCGCACGAGATCGGCGGCCCGCTCGAGCCCGGGCTGACCTTCGCGCAGTGGCTCGAGCGCCTGCCGAACATCCTCGCCGCGGCCGATCTGCGCTTCGCCGCCGAGACCATCGCGCGCGCGCGCCTCGCCGGGCGCGGCGTCGCGCTCGGCATGGGCGCGCACCCGATCAAGGTCGGGCTGTCGCCGCTGATCGTCGACCTGATGGAGCGCGGCGTCCTCACCTCGGTCGCGCTGAACGGCGCGGGGATCATTCACGACTTCGAGCTCGCGGTCGCGGGTCGGACGTCGGAGGACGTCGGGCCGGGGCTCGAGCGCGGCCGCTTCGGCATGGCGCGCGAGACCGGCGCCATCCTGAACCGCGTCATCAAGGAAGGCGCCGCCAAAGGTCTCGGCATCGGCGAGGCGGTCGGGCGGCACATCGCGCGCAGCCGCTACCAGCACCGTCACCTGAGCATCACGGCGGCCGGCGCGCGGCTCGGCATCCCGGTCACCGTGCACGTCGCGATCGGCACCGACATCATCCACATGCACCCGAGCGCCGACGGCGGCGCGATCGGCGCTGCCAGCATGCGCGACTTCCATCGCCTGGCGGAGGTCGTCGCGGGGCTGTCGCGCGGCGTCTACGTCAACCTCGGCTCCGCGGTGCTCCTGCCCGAGGTGTTCGTCAAGGCGCTCAACCTGGCGCGCAACCTCGGCCACAAGGTGCGCCCGCTGGTGACGATCGACCTCGACTTCCTGCGCCACTATCGCCCGGGCGTGAACGTCGTGTCGCGACCCACGGCGAGCGGCGGACGCGGCCTCCACATCACCGGGCACCACGAGCTGCTCTTCCCGCTCCTCGCGGGTGCCGTGCTCGAGCGCATCGCGGCGCTCGGCGCGAGCGTCAAGCAAAGCTCAAGCGGCTCGAGCGCCGACCGCGCGCGGAGCCCGCGCCGGCGCTGAGCGTCGCCGGCGTACGCGACGAGCGCGCGGTTTCGTGAGCACCCGCTTGCCGGTAAGGTGATCCCGTGGCCGAGATGGACGAGCGCCGCTTCGAGCTCCCCCGTAGCTACCCGACCTACCCGCCCTACCCGACCTACGGCGTGCCGACGGCGCCGCAGCCGATCGTGCAGCGACGCTTCGGTAGCTCGACCACGGTGCACGTCGTCCTGTTCGTCCTGACGTTCCTGACGACCACCATGGCGGGCGCGCTCAACGCGGGCGTCGATCCGTTCAGCAGCCCGCTCGGGCTCATCGAGGGGCTGCCCTTCTCGACGACGCTGATGCTGATCCTGCTGTGCCACGAGCTCGGGCACTACAGCTTCGCCGCCTTCCACCGCGTGCCGGCGACGCTGCCGTACTTCATCCCGGGACCGCCCTTCCTCGTCGGCACGTTCGGCGCGTTCATCCGCATGCACGGGATGCCGCGCAATCGCCGCGCGCTGTTCGACGTCGGCGCCGCCGGACCGTGGGCCGGGATGTTCGTCGCGGTGCCGGCGGTCGTGCTGGGCCTGCGCTGGTCGGAGGTGTACCCGCTCCAGGCGCCGGTCACGGGCGACCTGGTGCTCGGCAACTCGCTGCTGTTCTCGACGCTGACCAAGTGGGTGCTCGGCATCCACCCGGACGACGCGACCATTCTGCTGCACCCGGTCGCGCTCGCCGGCTGGTTCGGCATCTTCGTCACCTTCCTGAACCTGCTCCCCGTCGGACAGCTCGACGGCGGGCACGTGGTGTACGCGCTGTTCGGCCGCGGGCACCGGACGATCGCGCGGCTGTTCTTCATCGTCGTGCTCGCGATGGGCTTCTTCGGCTGGCAGGGCTGGTTCGTGTGGGCGCTGCTGCTCGGCTTCGTGCTGCGCGTCGACCACCCCGACACCGCCGACCGCGACACGCCGCTCGACCCGTTCCGCAAGCTCGCCGCCTGGGCGACGATCGGCATCTTCATCTTGACGTTCATGCCGGTGCCGCTGTCGGTGGAGACGCCGCCGGAGCCCGTTCAGTTCCGCCGCGAGGCGCCGCGCGTCCCGTTCTTCGACGACGACCGTCCGCGCCGCCGCCGCTTCGAGGACGACGGTACTCTGATGGACATCCGCGCGGGCGAGGCGCCGTCGCGCGCCGCGATCCTCGCGCACCCGGCTTGACGCCGAAGGAGCCGGTCCATATCTCGCCTCCCGTGTCGGACCGTCTCAGCTGGGACCAGTACTTCCTGACCATCACGCGCACGGTGGCGGAGCGCTCGACCTGCCTGCGCGCCAAGGTCGGCGCGGTGATCGTGCGCGACAAGAGCATCCTCGCGACCGGCTACAACGGAGCGCCGTCGGGGCTGCCGCACTGCCTCGACGTCGGCTGCCTGATCTACCGGTCACAGACGCCGAGCGGCGAGTTCGAGGAGAACTGCTGGCGCACGATCCACGCCGAGATCAACGCGATCGCGCAGGCGGCGCGCAACGGCGCCGCGATCCAGGACGCGTCGATCTACATCACGCACTCGCCGTGCTTCCACTGCCTGAAGACGCTGGTGAACACCGGCATCAAGACGATCTTCTACGAGAAGCCCTACAAGCTCGAGACGCTCGACGAGATCCTGCGCTACACCGACGTCCGCCTCGAGCAGGTCTACGTTCCGTAGCGCCCGCCCTCTCCGGCGGGCGTGTGACGGCCCTCCCGCCGGCGTAGTGTGAGGGAAACGTGCGCGTCCTGCCGGTCGCGAACCGGCCGGGCCGTCACGCGGGGGTGACGGATGAAGATCGTCGTGACCGGGGCCACCGGCTTCATCGGACGCGAGCTCGTCTCGCGGCTGCTCGCGAGCGGGCACGAGGTGACGGCGTGGAGCCGTAGCGCCACACGCGCGAAGGGCCGTTTGCCGGCGCTGTGCGAGGTCGCCGAGGTCGATCCGCGCAAGCCCATCGACCCCGCCCGGCTGCGCGGCGTCGACGCCATCGTGCACCTCGCCGGCGAGAGCGTCGCGAGCGGACGCTGGACCGAGGCGCGCAAGCGCGAGATCCGCGAGTCGCGCGTCGCGAGCTCGCGCGCGATCGTCGACGCGATCGCCGCCCTGCCCGAGGGCGAGCGACCGCAGGCGCTGGTTGCCGCGTCGGCGATCGGCTTCTACGGCGACCGCGGCGACGAGGTGCTGGACGAGTCGTCGCCGCCGGGCACGGGCTTTCTCGCCGAGGTCTGCGTCGCGTGGGAGGCGGAGGTGCGGCGCGCCGAGCCGCTCGGTGTGCGCGTCGTCTCGGTGCGGATCGGCGTCGTGCTCGGCCGCAACGGCGGCGCGCTGCAGGCGATGCTGCCGCCGTTCCGCGCCGGACTCGGCGGCCGCCTCGGCAGCGGCAAGCAGTGGATGAGCTGGATCCACCTCGACGACATGGTCGGGCTGCTGCAGTTCGCGCTCGAGAACCCGAACGTCTCGGGCGTCCTGAACGCCGTCGCGCCCAACCCGGTGACCAACGCGGAGCTGACGCGCGAGCTCGGCCGCGCGCTCGGGCGTCCGACGCTGCTGCCCGCGCCGAAGCTCGCGCTCGAGCTCGCGCTCGGCGAGATGGCGAGCGTGCTGTTCGAGAGCCAGCGCGTCGTGCCGCGGCGCGCGCAGGAGCTCGGCTACGCGTTCTGCTGGCCGACGCTCGCTCCGGCGCTCGCCGAGCTGCTTCGCGACTCGGCGCAGGAGCTCGTCCTGGAGCAGTGGGTGCCGCGGACGCCCGACGAGGTGTTCCCGTTCTTCTGCGACGCGCGCAACCTCGAGAAGATCACGCCGGACTTCGTCAAGCTCGAAATCCTCGAGATCGGCCCCGAGCCGGTGCAGCGTGGCACGCGCATCCGCTACCGGATGTCGCTGCACGGGCTCGGCGTGAGCTGGGAGAGCGTGATCGAGGACTGGGATCCGCCGCGCCGCTTCTCCGACCGCCAGGTGCGCGGCCCGTACCGGAGCTGGCTCCACGTGCACGAGCTCGAGCCCGTGCGCGGCGGCACGCTGCTGCGCGACCGCATCCGCTACGAGCTGCCGCTCGGCGTGCTCGGCGAGGCGATCGGCGGACGCTTCGTGCGCCGCGACCTCGAGCGGATCTTCGCGTACCGGCAGAAGAAGATCGCCGAGCTGTTCGGCAGCGAGGAGCGCGGCACGCGCGGCGTTGCTTGACGACGGCGGCGCGGCATTGCTTGACGCCGGTGGCGCGGCGTTGCTTGACGTCGGTGGCGCGGCGCGCGGACGTCGCCGTGCGCTGCGCTCCGCGAGGCCGTCGTTGCGGGTGATGAAGCCGCTTCTGCCGGCCGCAGCGGCGCCGCGCGAAGCGCTACGCCGTCCCCCGCGCGCGGGCGCGCAGCTCGCGCGGCTCCCGCGGCGCCCCGCCCGCGAGCAGCGCGCGCAGCGCGTCCGCGGTCGGCGTGCCGCCGCGGCGTGCGAGCTCCGCCGGCGTGCCGAGGGCGACCACCTCGCCGCCGCGCTCGCCGCCCTCGGGGCCGAGGTCGACGACCAGGTCGGCCGCGGCGATGAAGTCGAGGTTGTGCTCGACGACGATGATCGTCGCGCCGCGCCGCACCATGCCGCGCATCACCTCGATCAGGCGCGCGACGTCGGCGAGGTGCAGGCCCGTCGTCGGCTCGTCGAAGAGCAGCAGGCGCCGCCCGTCGCTCGTCCCGCCGTCGCCGGTGTAGCTCGCGAGCTTCAAGCGCTGCGCCTCGCCGCCGGACAGCGTCGAGGTCGGCTGGCCGAGCGTCAA
Source organism: Candidatus Binatia bacterium (assembly GCA_036563615.1). Taxonomy (NCBI): domain Bacteria; phylum Candidatus Binatota; class Binatia (SeqCode); species Binatia bacterium. The sequence goes on along the minus strand of DATCMB010000009.1, from coordinate 3,634 downwards.
GTATCCGAGCCCGACCGCGCGCAGCGCCGCGAGCCGCGCCTGAATCCGCGGCTGATCCGCGAAGAAGTCGTGCGCCTCGTCGATGGTCATCGCGAGCACGTCGCCGATCGTCTTGCCGCGGTAGCGGATCGCGAGCACGTGCGGCCTGAAGCGCGCGCCGCCGCAGGCGTCGCACGGCACGGTGACGTCGGCCATGAAGTGCATCTCGATCGTGACCGTGCCCATGCCGCAGCACTCCTCGCAGCGGCCGCCCGGGGCGTTGAACGAGAAGTGTCCGGCCGGCACGCCGGCCGCGCGCGCGTCCGGCGTCGCGGCGAAGACGCGGCGGATCTCGTCGTACGCCTTCAAGTACGTCGCGGCGTTCGAGCGCGTCGAGCGTCCGACCGGCGCCTGCGTCATCAGCACGACCTCGTCGAAGGCGTCGAAGCCCGTGAGCCCGTCGCAGGCGCCCGCCTCGACGCCCTGCCCCTGCATGCGGCACCAGTTGCCGTACAGCACCTGCTCGACGAGCGTCGACTTGCCCGAGCCCGACACGCCGGTGACGCAGGTGAGCCGCCCGTAGGGGAAGGTCACGGTGATGTTCTTGAGGTTGTTCTCGCGCGCGCCGTGCACCGTGCAGCCGTCGATGCGCTCGCGCGCGGCGGCCTTCGTGCTGCGCAGCTTCGGCAGCGGCAGGCGCACGTTTTCCGCGCGCTCGATGCTGTCCGCGCGCGCGGCGAGCAGACGCGCGGTCGCCGACTCGTCCTGCGGCATGCCGCCCGGCGGACCCGCGTAGACGACGCGGCCGCCGCGCGAGCCGCCGCCGGGTCCCAGGTCGATGACGTGGTCCGCGCCCTGGATCACCACCGGATCGTGCTCGACCAGCACGACCGTGTTGCCCGCGGCCGTGAGCTGGCGCAGCACGCCGAGCAGGCGCTCGGAGTCGCGCGCGTGCAGGCCGACGGTGGGCTCGTCGAGGCAGTACAGCGTGTCGGTGAGCTTCGCGCCGAGCGCGCTCGCCAGGTGGATGCGCTGCGCCTCGCCGCCGGACAGCGTCCGTGCTTGACGCGCGAGCGTCAAGTAATCGAGACCGACCGCGACCAGGTAGCCGAGGCGCGAGCGGATCTCGGAGAGCAGCGTCGCGACCCGCGCCTGCTTCGGCACGTCGAGCGACAGCTTCTCGATCCAGGCGAGCGCCTCGCCGATCGGCAGCTCGGTGAGCTCCGCGATGTCGAGCCCGCCGACCCGCACCGCGAGCGCCTCGGGGCGTAGCCGCTTTCCGCCGCACGCCTCGCACGGCGTGAAGCCGCGGAAGCGCGCGATCAGGATGCGGACGTGCGCCTTGTAGCGCTTGCGCTCGAGCCACCGGAAGAAGCCGCGCACGCCGGGAAAACGCTCCGTGCCGCGCCTGCCGCCCGCCGCGTCGCGCGGCTCGCCGTCGAGCACGAACTCGCGCTCGGTGTCGCTCAGCTCGCCGTACGGCACGTCGGTGCGCACGCCGTGCCGCTTCGCGGCGCGCAGCATCCACTCCTGCATCTCGATGCTCGCCGGCATGGTGAACGGCAGCACGGCCCCGTCCGCGAGCGAGAGACGCGGGTCGGGGATGACCTTGTCGAGGTCGAGGCCGGTGACGCGGCCGAAGCCCTCGCAGGACGGGCACGCGCCGAGCGGGCTGTTGAAGGAGAAGAGCTGTGGCGTCGGCTCGGGTAGCTCGCGACCGCAGCCGCGACACGAGAAGCGGCGGTCGAGCTCGAGGACGCGCTCGCGCCCTGCCGAACCCCCGTCGTCACGCCCGGTCGCGGACGCGTCGTCGCGTCCGGCCCCGCGTGCGTCGTCGCGCGGCGGCTGCACGACCAGACGCACGCGTCCACGCGACAGCGAGAAGGCGCGCTCGAGGCAGTCGCGCTGCCGCGCGCTATTGGCCGTGCCGACGACCAGACGGTCGACCACCACCGGCAGCACGGCGCCCGCGGGGGCGTAGATCAGGCCGCCCTCGGCAACGAGCGCGGCGCCGTCGGCACGGGTCGCTGCGTCGGTGTCGTCGGAGGAGCGCTTGCTGCGGGCGGAGCGCGCGGCGTCCTTCGCGCGCGCGGCGTCGCGACGTGGGATCCGTGCGCGGGCCTTGGGCGTGGGGTCCGCGGCGCGCGTGGCGGCTGCGACACGCGCTGCGGGCACGGCGCCGAGGCGGCGCGCCAGCTCCTCGGTCTCGACCTCGTCGAGCCGCAGCATCGCGCCTTCGAGCCACAGCCGCCGGTAGCCGTCGCGCACGAGCCCCGTGACGACGTCGCCGAGCGGCAGCCCGCTCACGTCGATCGGCGCGATCACGAGCACGGTCGCGCCCTCGGGGAGTGCGGCGATCTCGCGCATCGCGCTGTCCGGGTCGTCGCGCCGCACGCGGTCGCCGCAGGTCGGACAGGTCGCCTCGCCGACGTGCGTCCACAGGAGCCGCAGGTGGTCGTTGATCTCGGTGATCGTGCCGACGGTCGAGCGCGCGTTGCGGATCGTGTTCTTCTGCACGAGCGCGACCGCGGGCGGGATGTTGCTGATGAAGTCGACGTCGGGGCGCTCCATGCGCTCGAGGAAGAGCCGCGTGTAGGTCGACATCGACTGCACGAAGCGGCGCTGCCCCTCGGCGTAGAGCGTGTCGAACAGCAGGCTCGACTTGCCCGAGCCGGACACGCCGGTGATCACGGTCAACGCGCACGGCGGCACCTCGCACGTCACGTTCTTCAGGTTGTGCGTGCGGGCGCCCTGAATGCGGATGGGCTCCTTCAGCTTCGTTCCTCGGCGATGGATTGGCCGGCGGACGCCGGCTTGCTGCGATAAGTGGCACGCACGCCGCGTCGTCGCCAGCCGGGCCGGGTCACGATCGTGGAGCGCGTCTCCGCGTCGCGTCGAACGCCTGCTCCGCCGAGGCCGCCGCCGCGCTGCCGCTCGCCGCCGCCTCGTGGATCAGCCGCAGCAGCTCGTCCTCGCCGAGCGGCCGGCTGTGCTTGACGCGCAGGCTGTCCGCCCACTCGCGTGCGAAGTCGCGCTGGTAGCGCCAGTTGAGCGCCGCGGTGACGAGCATCGCGATGATCGCGCCGAGCGTCGCGAGCGCCATGTCCTTCTGCGCGTCCCACGGATCGCCCTGCGTGCCGAGGTAGGCGGTGCCGAGCTCGCCGCCCAGCACCTCGGCCGCGCCCCACTCGATCAGCTCGTAGAGCATCGACGTCGCCATCGTCACGTCGAGCGGCAGGTAGTAGCCCCAGAAGCCGCGCACGTCGGCGACGCGCAGGAAGATCTCGCGGATCGGATACGCGAGCAGCAGCCCGTACGCGAAGTGCACCAGCCGGTCGTAGTGATTGCGCGTCGCGCCGGTGAGGCTCGACAGCGTGCGCCCCGTGAGCGCCTCGAACCAGGCGTCGTACGGCACCAGCGAGTACGTGTAGTGCGCGCCGATCGAGTGCAGGCACATGAAGAGGAAGATCAGCGTGTAGGAGACGCGCGACAGCGGCAGCTTGCGCCGGGTCGCGATCAGGAAGGCGACGCCGAGGAAGAGCAGCGCATTCTCGAGCAGCCAGTCGGCGCGGTCGTGGGGGGAGATGCCGAGGAGGACGGTGATCGCGACGAGGAGCCAGAAGAGGAGGACGGGGTAACGCTCGTGGGAGAGCCA